>JBBRZL010000186.1:0-6116 GCA_038236735.1 Holophagales bacterium
CGCTGGCCCGAGTCCAGCTGGGCGCTGGTGCGGGCGCCGACCCATTTCACGCTGGTCTCGAACTGCGCTCGGCTGCGCCGATCGCCGGTCTCGCTCCGGCAGCGCCCCGCGCTGCCTCCACGATCCCACTCGCTGGCCCGAGTCCAGCTGGGCGCTGGTGCGCCCAGCTGGACTCGAACCAGCGACCTGCAGCTTAGAAGGCTGCTGCTCTATCCACCTGAGCTATGGGCGCGCAGGGGATAGTCTAGCGGGTCCGAGTTGGGATGGTGCTAGGACTGGGCTTCGGCGTCGTTGCTGATGCCGAGCTTGTCGAAGCCCCAGAAGAGGAGGCTGAGGCAGATGGCCACCACGGTGCCCAGGGCCATGCCGCGGAGTTCGACGGTGCCCAGCTTCACGGCGGCGCCGCTTATGCCGCTGACCAGCACCACGGAGGTGAGGATGAGGTTGCGGGGCTGGGTGTAGTCCACCTTCTTCTCGATGAGCATGCGGATGCCGGCAGCCGCGATGACGCCGAAGAGCAGGATGCACACGCCGCCCATGACGGGGGTGGGGATGCTGCGGATGATGGCCGACAGCTTGCCGGAGAAGGAGACCAGGATGGCGATGACGGCGGCGCCGCCGATCACCCACACGCTGTAGACCTTGGTGATGGCCATGACGCCGATGTTCTCGCCGTAGGTGGTGTTGGGGGTGGCGCCCACCAGGCCCGACAGCACGTTGGAAAGGCCATCGCCCAGCAGTGAGCGGTGCAGGCCGGGATCCTTCACCAGGTCGCGGCCCACGATGTTGCCGGTGACCACCAGGTGCCCCACGTGCTCTGCCAGCACCACCAGGGAGGCGGGAAGGATGATGAGGATGGCCTGCAGGTTGAAGGTGGGCGCGTAGAGGGTGGGCACCTGGAACCAGGGCGCGGCGTGCACCGCGGTGAAGTCCACGACGCCGAGGACCATGGCGAGGAGGTAGCCCGCGATGACGCCCAGCAGCACGGGGATGACCGCCAGGAAGCCCCGCAACAGCACCGAGGCCAGGATGGTGATGGCCAGGGTGGACAGCGAGATCAGCAGGGCCGAGCGTAGGGGCATGCCCAGCACCGCGGGGCCCGCGGTGAGGCCGGCCATGTTGGTGGCCACCGGGGCCAGCTCCAGGCCGATGATCGCCACGATGGCGCCCATGGCCGCGGCGGGGAAGATGATGTCGATCCAGCGGGTGCCGGCCAGGCGTACCACCTGCGAGATCACGATGAACACCAGGCCGAAGACGATGAAGCCGCCCTGGGCGGCGGAGTAGCCGAGGCCGGCCCCCAGCACCGCGAAGACCGGCGAGATGAAGGCGAAGCTGGAGCCCAGGTAGGCGGGGATGCGGCCCTTGGTGATGAACAGATAGATGAGGGTGCCCACGCCGTTCATGAGCAGGCAGGTGGCGGGGTTCACCTTGAAGAGGAAGGGCACCAGCACCGTGGCGCCAAACATGGCGAAGAGGTGCTACAGGCTCAGGGGCACGGTCTGCAGGAGGGGCAGGCGTTCGTCGACTTCGATGGTGCGGCGCGGCATGGAGGCCTCTGCAGGGGTGGGCCGGATCCGCGCGAGCGCGGCAGATCGCGAAGCCAGGGAGAAAGGGAAGGGTGACCGGGGATGGCTCCGATTCTTTCATTTCCAGCGAGCCGTCGGGGAGAGAAAAACAAGACCGAGGTCAAGAAAGGGCTTCTCAGCGTTTCAGCCGCTCCAGTTCGGCCTCCAACGCGGCGATGCGATCCCGCAGGGGCAGGACCGCCTGGCTGATCTCCTCCTCGGTAAAGCGCGGGGTGATGTGCTGGGGGCAGTTCCAGTCGTAGGCCTCCACCTGGATGCGGAACAGCCGCTCCGTGGCGCCTTCGCGCCCCGGTGGCGTCAGCGCGCGGGCCAGCTGCGGCTCTTCCCGCGGAGCCAGGAGCTCAGCCCGGCCCAGGATCTTCAGCCGGGTGCGCAGGGGATAGCTCATGAGAAAGAGGCAGACGCGGCCATCCCGGGCCAGGTTGCCGGTGCTGAGCAGCTGGCGGTTGCCCTTGAAGTCGGCGAAGCCGAGTTCGGAGGGGCCCAGCACCTTCAGGAAACCCTGGGGACCACCCCGGTGCTGGAGATAAGGCCAGCCATCCTGGTTGACGGTGGCGAGGTAGAAGCTGTCCAGGGTCCCGATGAAGGCCACTTCGTCGTCGCCGAGACGGTCCTGCCCCCCTGCCTGGCGGGAGGCAAGGCTGCGTCCGTAGTAGCGGGCCTGAGCGGCCCTCACGTCCGGGGTGAGGGTCAGGTCGAGGAATCGGGCGGTCATGGGGGCCCCTTTCCAGGGGATTGTGCGCTGGGATTGGCAGAAGTGGGTGGGGAGAGCCGGGAGATCCCACCCACCGCAGCCCGCTGCGCGGTCTGCCGACCCTGCTCCCGACAACGCCCCGCGCTGTCTTCGCGGGAAGTCACCCGGGGGTCTGCCCTGACACATCTCAAAGACAGCACCGAACGCCGGGTCGAGGGCGACGCCGTCCTCGCGGGTGGCCCGCACCCTGCCCTCCGCCACCCCTTGGTCCTGCTCTTCGAGGAGCCGCGTGACGGTGCTGGCGGGCCGCCCCGTGAAGGCGCCCTTCCCCTTCAGGGGTAGGCAAGGGAGGGGAGAACCCGTGGATAATGACTCCACCATGATCAGCCCCGGCTTTGGCATCTCCCTCACCTGGTTATTGCGCCTGCGCTGGATCACCGCGGTCGGGCAGACCGCGGCGATCCTCGTGGCGGAGCGCCTGCTGGGCGACGAACTGCAGGCTTGGCCGCTGTTGGCCCTGGTGGCCTTCGGCGCCGTGAGCAACGTGGCGCTCATGCTCCGGCTCCGGCGACCTGGGCCCGTGCAGCCCGCCTTGCCGGGTTTGGTGCTCGGCCTGGATGTCCTGCTGCTCACGGGGCTGCTCTACGGCAGCGGCGGTGCTGCCAACCCCTTCACGGCCATCTACCTCGTCCACATCACCCTGGCGGCGGTGGTCATGCGCGGCCTTTGGGCCTGGGCCCTGGGGGCCCTTTCCCTGGCCGGTTTCGGCATCCTGTTCCTCTGGAATGTGCCGGTCCACTCCCTGAGCCACATGAACCACGGCGGCGGCGATGGTAGCTCCCTCCACCTCGTCGGCATGTGGGTGGCCTTCGCCATTACGGCGGCGCTCATCGCCGCTTTTGTTGGCCTGGTCACCGAAGCCCTCCGCCAGCGCGACGAAGAACTGGCCGCCCTGCGGGACCTCACCGCCCGCCAGTCCCGGCTGGCGGCCCTGACAACCCTCGCCGCGGGCGTCGCCCACGAACTTGGCACGCCGTTGGGCACCATCGCCGTGGCCGCCAAGGAACTCCAGCGGGCGGCGGACAACCTGGGATCGCCCGCCGCCGACCTCGCCCTAGACGCCGCCCTCATCCGGGCTGAGGTGGGACGCTGCCGCCGCATCCTCGACCAGATGGCTGACCCCAGTGGCTCCACCGTGGGCGAAGCCTTCCAGCCAGTGGTTTGGGCGGACCTGGAAGCGGGGTTGCTGGAAGGGCTGGCGGCGGAGGATCGAGCCCGCCTGGTCTTCGAGTGGCCCTTGTCTGCCTCCAGCTCCATACCCAAGCGGGGGTTGATTCGCGCCCTGCGGGCGGTGGTGTCCAACGCCCTGGAAGCCACCGCCCGCCCCGGCGCGGTCAGGCTCATGGCCCGGGAGGCCAACGGCACCTGGCAACTCGCCGTCGTGGATCACGGCACCGGCATGGCACCGGAGGTGCTGGCCCGGGTGGGCGAGCCGTTCTTCAGCACCAAACCAACCGGCTCGGGCATGGGCCTGGGCCTCTTCCTGGCGCGCACCTTTGCCGAGCAACTGGGTGGCGACCTGCAGGTGGATTCCGCCGAGGGCCAGGGAACCACTGTCCGGCTGAGTTGGCCCCAGGTGTCCCATGGCTGAATCCCGGCCCTCACTGCTGCTGGTGGACGATGACGCCGTCTACCGTGAGCGGTTGGCCAAGGCCATCTCGGCTCGCGGCTATGAGGTTCGGACGGCTGCCGATGTTCCGGAGGCTGTGGCCATCGCCGAAGAGGACAGCCCGGAGTTCGCCGTGTTGGATCTCCGGATGCCCGGCGAGTCAGGGTTGGACCTGCTTCGTCAGCTCCTGGCCATCGACCCCACGACGAAGGTCCTGATGCTCACGGGCTACGGCAGCATCGCCACGGCCATGGAGGCGGTCCGGCTGGGCGCCCGGAACTACCTCACGAAGCCTGCGGATGTGGACGACATTCTGGCTGCTTTCGATCCCGAGATGGGCCGGGAGGACACTGGGGCGAACGTGAACACTCCTTCCCTGGCCCGGGTGGAATGGGAGCACCTCCAGCGTGTGCTGAATGATTGTGATGGCAATCTCTCCGAGGCCGCGCGTCGCCTCGGAATGCACCGGCGAAGCCTGCAGCGAAAGGTGGCCCGGAAGCCACCGGCCCGATAGGCCCCTTCCTCCTGCGACAAGGTGACGCAGGGGAGACTGTGTCTCGACAGGCACAATAGAAAAGCCGTCCAAGGGAGTCACTTCATGCGTTGCTGCACCAGCCTTGCCATCCTCACGCTCCTCCTGGCTGTAGCACCTTCCGCGCAGGCGTGTGGGGCCTGTGGCTGCACCCTGCACTCCGACTGGGCGGTTCAGGGGCTCGGGACGCAGCCCGGCTTCCGCTTCGATCTCCGGTACGACTACTTCAACCAGGACCAGTTGCGCTCGGGCACCAAGACGGTGGAACGTGGCAGCCTGGAGCTCCCCAACGAGATGGAGATCCAGGAGAAGACCATCAACCGGAATCTCACGGCCGCGCTGGACTACAGCCCCAACGCCGACTGGGGTGTGACCGTGCTGGTCCCTATCTTCAATCGCTACCACGCAACCATCGCGCCGGGGGATACCGATCCCTCCTTCTCGAAGGGCAACGGTCTGGGCGATGTCCGAGTTCTGGGGCGGTATCAGGGGTTTTCAGACAGCCACGTGTTCGGCGTGCAGTTCGGCGTGAAGCTGGCGACGGGCGACACGAAGCAGACCTTCAATGCCGGGGCGCAGGCAGGCGAGCTGCTGGACCGGGGGCTGCAACTGGGCACGGGCACCACGGATCTGCTGTTCGGGGTCTACGGGTTCGGAGACCTGGCCCAGGACTGGGGGCTGTTCGGTCAGGTGCTGTTCCAGAAGCCCATGGCGGAGAAGGATGGCTTCAAACCTGGGGATGGGCTGAACGCGAACGTGGGCATCCGCTACTCCGGCTACGCGAGTTTCACACCGCACTTGCAGTTGAACGTGCGGGCCGAAGGACGGGAGGCAGGCATCAACGCCGATGGGGACAACAGCGGGGCCACCCTGGTCTACCTGAGCCCCGGCGTGACCTTCAACGTGAGCCGGAGCTTCCAGGTCTATGCCTTCGCCCAGGTGCCGGTGGCCCAGCGGGTGAACGGCCTCCAGATCGAGCCCAAGTGGAGCGCCTCAGTGGGGATGCACTGGACCCTTTAAGGCTGGCCGGTAGGCACGGTTCACAACCTGCCATTTACCGTTCCGTCCGCCCAGACAGCACCTGGAGCACTCGGTCCTAGGCGAACAGCCGGTTCCGCTGCCCGCCCCATCAGCAATCACCCAGGTGGGCAGGCGTTCCACTCGCCGAACGAGTCCACCTCGAAGGCCGGGCATCCGGGTATTCAATTCCACCGCGTCAGACGGCGCCGTCTGCCGGGCCTGCTCTGGGCTCTCGTTATGGAACAGTGAGGGGTCAGCATGCTGGTGATCGAACCCACCGCAGCCCGCTGGGCGGTCTGCCGGCCCTGCTCCCGACAGCGCCCCGCGCTGTCTTGGCAGCAACTCACGCCCCCCCCGGGGGCCCGACTCACCTGGGGCCTCGCACCCCCCGCGTCCGGCTGCGCCGTCCGCCGGTCCTGCTCCCGACAGCGCCCCGCGCTGTCTTGGCGAGTCGGGACTCTGGCGAACCTTACGACCCACCCAGGCGGGGACTCGAACCCCCCGCATCCCGCTGCGCGGTCTGCCGGTCCCGCTCCCGACAGCGCCCCGCGCTGTCTTGGCGAGTCGGGACTCTGGCGAACCTTACGACCCACCCAGGCGGGGACTCGAACC
>JBBRZL010000187.1:0-6015 GCA_038236735.1 Holophagales bacterium
CACCGGCAGCCCCCGGGACAGCAGCCTGCGTGTCCTGCTGCGACGGAGCTTCCGCCCCGAGCGCAGCGGCGACATCCTGATCGCTGTCAAACCGCTCATGTTCCTGAGCGCCCCCACCATGGATTACGTCGCGGGTCACGGCACGCCAAACGCCTATGACCGCCGGGTGCCGCTGATCTTCTGGGGCCCCTGGAAGGCCGGACGGCGCAGCGAGCCCGTGCGCATCGTGGACCTGGCCCCCACCCTGGCCCACGAACTGGGCCTCCAGCCCGGCCCCGTGGACGGGAAGGCCCTGGCCCTGGGAACAAGAACCTCCACACAGGACACGAAGAAAAAGTAGTCATCAAGAGAGAGCTGCAAATCATTCAATGGTTTTTGCCACAAAGGACACAAAAACAGAGAGAAACTGCCCTGGGATTGAAGCTCCTATCAGATCTCTTCTTTGTGTTCTTTGTGGCCAATTCTTGCTTGTGGTTTTTCATTCACGCTTGCTGTGACCCACAGTGTTCTGTGTGGATGCTGTTCTGGAGACACCCGTGACTTCGCGCCTCGTCATCCTCACCGGTGCGGGCATCTCCGCCGAAAGCGGCCTGCGGACCTTCCGCGCTGCGGACGGCCTCTGGGAGGACCACCGGGTTCAGGATGTGGCTACGCCCGAGGCCTTCCACCGGGATTCCGCCCTGGTCTACCGCTTCTACAACGAGCGTCGGCGCAGCCTCGCCACCGTGGAGCCCAATGCCGCCCACCTGGCCCTGGCGCGCCTGGAGCACGAGTGGCCCGGCGAGCTGCTCCTGGTCACCCAGAACGTGGACGATCTCCACGACCGCGCCGGCTCGCGGCAGCTGCTGCACATGCACGGCGAGCTGCTGAAGGCCCGCTGTCAGGCTTGTGGGGCCGTCCATGCCTGGCCCGGGGACCTGGACCACGCCAGCCGCTGTCCAGACTGCGGCCGCGGCCCGGTGCGGCCCCACATCGTCTGGTTCGGCGAGCTGCCCCTGGGCATGGACCGAATCTACCGGGCCCTGGAGCGCTGCGACTTCTTCCTGGCCATCGGCACCAGCGGCCACGTCTATCCCGCCGCGGGCTTCGTGGCGGCCGTGGGTTCCGGCGCGCGCACGGTGGAGCTGAACCTCGAACCCAGCCTCGTGGCCAGCGCCTTCAGCGAGGCCCGCACCGGCAAGGCCACGGAGCTGGTGCCGGCCTTCGTGGAGGAGTTGCTGGGCGCCTAAGCCCGTGCTGCCGCAGAAAGCTCAGCTTGTCCCAGTAGCCCTGCTTTTTCGAGGGCTCTATTTTACGACGGGCAGTTCCACATAACTGGCCTGGCCGGGCGCGTGGTAGATGCGCTGGGTGGCTGACTTGTAGTCCTCCGGCCGGGCGAAGAAGATGTTGGGCACGAAGGTCTGGGGGTTGCGGTCGTAGAGGGGGAACCAGCTGGACTGCACCTGGATCATCACCCGATGGCCCGGCAGAAAGACGTGGTTGGCCGTGGGCAGGGTGAAGCGGTAGGTGAGGGGAGCATCGGCCTTGATGGGCTTTGGGTTCTCCAGGCTTTCGCGGTAGCGGCCCCGGAAGATGTCCGCGGACACCATGAGCTGGTAGCCGCCCAGGCCCGGCTGGCTGGCCACTTCGTCGGGATACACGTCGATGACCTTCACCACCCAGTCCGCATCGGTGCCGCTGGTGGCGGCCACCAGGTTGGCCACGGGCTCGCCGCTGATCCGCAGGGGCGCCGCGAGGGGCTCTGATACAAAGGCCACCACGTCGGTGCGGCCTGAGGCTTCCCGCTGATCGTCCGTGAGCCACTGGGACCAGGTGTGAAGGGCGTCATAGCCGACGGGTTGGATCGGCCGGGCCCGGAAAGGCACGGGCTTGGCGGGATCCGAGACGTAGGCCTCGAAAGGCCGCTCCCCGGCCTTCGGCGCCGTGGTCTGCACCTTGAGACCCGCGCCCAGGTAGTAGGGCGTGGCCGCAATGCTCGTGCCCAGGCCCGCCAAGGGCCAGCTCGGCAGCCGGCGCCAGGCATTGGTGCCCGTCTCGAAGGCATTCACGGCAGCCAGGCCGGACTTGGCCCCATGCTCCCGCAGGTGCTGGTCGAGGAAGGGCCCCAGGATCTCCCGGCGGAACTGCAGGGCCGTGTCCTGGTTGAAGTGCAGGGGACCCAGGGTGCTGCCCTCACCGATCTCGCCGCCGTGGTTCCAGGGGCCCATGGCGAGGAAGAGCAGGTTCGCGCTGTCCTTCGGCTTGAGCGCCTTCCAGACGGCGATGGCGCCGTAGATGTCCTCAGCGTCATAGAGACTGTGCACCAGGAGGGTCGGCACCTTCAGGGGCCCCTTGCTGGCCTCATCCGCCAGCACGCGGTCCATGGCCTGTTGCTGCCAGAAGCTGTCGTAGCTCGGATGTTCGGTGAGCTTGCGCCAGAAGCCCAGCTGTTCCATGCCACGACTCTTGGCCAACGCGCCGGTGCAACCCGCCCGCAGGAACAGGTCGTAGTCGTCATAGTGGCTGGTCCACCACTTGACCTCGCCCGTGCGGGTGGCCTGCTGGTCGTAGATGTAGGCCAGGTTCTGGGCGCGGAAGGCGCCGTTGTGGAACCAGTCGTCGCCCCGCCAGCCGTCCACCATGGGGTTCATGGGCACGGCGGCCCTCAGAGCTGGGTGCGGATTCACGAGGGCCATGAGGGGCAGGAAGCCGTCGTAGGAGATGCCCAGGATGCCCACCCGGCCGTTGCTTTCGGGCAGGTGCTGCACCAGCCAGTCGATGGTGTCCCAGGTGTCCGTGCTGTGATCGACGCTGGTGGGATTGAGGGGGCCCTGCAGGGGACGGTTCATGACGTAGTCGCCTTCGGACCCGTACTTCCCGCGGACGTCCTGCACCACCCGGATGTAGCCGCCCTCCACGATGAGGTCGGTGGCATTGTCGTAGCCCTGCAGGATGGGCCCCAGGTGGGCGCTCTGGGCATGGCCCGTGAGTTCCGCCGCGTTGTAGGGCGTGCGCGTGAGCAGAATCGGTGCCTCCTTCGCGCCCCTGGGTACGAGGATGATGGTGCGGAGGCGCACGCCGTCCCGCATGGGGATCATCTCGATGCGCCGACCATAATTCCAGGCCTCGGTGTGGACCTTGAACTCCGTGGGGGTCTCGCTGGGCAGGTTCGCGGGGGCCTGCGCGGCCAGCCCCGCCGTCAGCAGCAGGACGAGGAGGCCATAAGGTCGGGGTGTGGGCATGGGCGTGGGCATGGGTCCTCCTGGTCTTCACCGTTCGACGAAGCCGACTCCCAAAGGGGGGGCAAGTGTTCAGCCGGGCGGTGGGGTTCGCCAGTCTAGCCTGGGCTGGTGGTGGGCCCGAGGCGATTCCAGGGGCCCGCTCCAGGACGCGCCAGGTGGCCTAATGCATGGGGATCTTTTCCGTCCTGGGCCGCGTCATCGGCACGAACAGGGCCGGGGGCGTTGCATAGGTGGCCGGGCCGACCAGCCTGAGCTGCGGGTGGCTCGGCTGGGGCGCCTCGTTGGAGCGGGGGGCCACGCCCAGCAGCCAGGCCTTGGCCTTGATCAGCACCTGGGGATAGCGGGCCCCCAGGTGCCTGGCCTTGGACAGCTCGACCAGGTATTCCCCTGGCGGCAATTCCCCGGCCTGGAAGGCCCCCTGCCCGTCGGTGGTGGCCACCCAGCGGCGGCCATCCGGCCCCGTGAGGCTGACCTGAGCCCCTGGAACCGGCTGGTCCCTCTGGTCATGCACCTGCCCCTTGAGACCGCCCGTCGCGGCCGAAATAGAGGGCCGGGCCGGCAGGGGCGCCGGCGTGGACCGCGCGAGCAGGATGAGGGCAAGTACCGCCACGGCCACGGGTCACCGCCCGGAGGCGGCGAACCCGACCGGGCGGGTCGGGGTTGGGCGGGGGGCATGCAAGGAGGTCATGGAGGTTGGATGCCGGGCGACCCCTTTAGATCCCCGGGCCCGGAGATAATTTGGTTGCCAAGGGTCTGCCTTGCTCAGCCAGCCAGGCTTGAACCGCGAAAGTCGCAAATTGCCCTTCGGGCGCGCGAAAGGCGAACGCTGTCGGCGCATGCCTCAGGAATAAAGCCAACCGGCCTGGCCTGCAACCGGATGCTGAGCAGAGGCGAGAAAGCCGGGACAAGAGAGAGAGCCTAAGGCAATGAAGGCGGGGGCCGAGTCGAGCGGAGGGTCAGACATCACGAGCATCGAAAATGATCTTCAACATGCAGGATGCTCATTCTCAATTGTGGGCCAGCATGGATGGGTAGAGGTCCAGTCCGGGCAGTACGACTGCGGGATCCCTTGAGACTTGAATTCGGAAGATCCGCCATTCGCCTTTGTGAAGCACATGGTCGAAGGAGAAGAAGACAACCCCTTGATCGAAGCTGGCCAGCCACCATTGCCGTTGCCACGTTTTACTCATGGGCGTTGCCTGGAGGAGCTCCCAGCTGCCAATACTCCAGGTTCTGGGGATCCATTCTTCAAGGGCCTTCCGTGGTTCTTGATCAACGGGGGCGGATGGTAGGGCCTGCTTATCCCATTCCTTGAAGGCGTCCGACCACGAACCCGTGCTGAGTGAGCTGAAACCGGCGTTGATCCGTTCGGCAGGCACCTGGGCCAGCAGGCCGAAGGAAACGAGAAGAACCAGTGATAGAACTCGGGCGGTATGCACGGCATGCCTCGCTGTTGGGAAATGGCAAAGGTGAAATATTTCCAGAAATCATAGCTTCGCGGCTTCGCCCTACCCTTTCAGCAGCCACTCCTCCGCCAGCCGCAGCATGTGCTCGGTGGCGAGAACGCCATCCTGGTGGTTCATGCGCTGGAAATGGCCTTTGAGGTGGCGCAGGGTGCGCGGCACGGCGGAGGCGAAGTGGGCCTTCTTGCGGTGCACGAGCTGGTGGCCGAAGGTGCCCAAGGCCTTGAAGTTCCGTTGGAGGGCGCTGAGGTTCAGCTCCTCCAGCAGCGATTCGTGGCTCCAGCCCAGCTCCTCCTGAAGCGGGGCGACAAGGGCGCGGCCCGCCTCCTTCGACCAGTCCCAGTAGGCGTCGTACAGCAGGCTGGCCAGATCGTAGGTGGCGGCGCCCCGCCGGGCATCCTGGAAATCGATCGCCACCAGGCGGTCGCCGTGGACCATCAGGTTGCGCACGTGGAAATCCCGGTGGGTGAAAAAGTGGGCCCTCGTCTCCAGACTGGCGTGGATGTCTTCCATCATCCGGTCCAGCCAGCGGGGCGGCTCCTTCTGCAGGAAATCCTGGAAGAAGTTCACGCGGCAGTAGTCCCACTCGAACTGGAACTTGGCCTGATCGAAGGCGCGCTGCAGGAAGAAGGCGTGGGCCGGAGCCCCGAGGGTGAGCGGCCCCGCGAGGGTGGCCAGCAGCTTGCCGGCCTGCTGGGCCCAGGCCAGCTCCTCTTCGGGATGCTCGATCAAGCGGTGCTCCAGGGTGGTGTCGCCCAGGTCCTCCACCAGCAGGCAGCGGTCCTCGTCGTCGCACTGCAGGATGGTGGGCACGCGCAGCAGCGGATCCAGGTAGGCCTGGAGGGCCCGGAACTCGAAGTAGCTGTCGTCGGTCTGCTCCGGCGTGTCGAGGGGGTGCAGCACCACCAGGGCCGTGCCCAGCTGGGGGTGGACCACCCGGAAGTACTGCCGGGAACCCGCGTCCCCGGCCAAGGGGCGGGGGTCGGTCAGGTCCCAACGTTCGAGCGCGCTTTGAAGACGGGGCTCCATCGGAACAGGGTACTCCTGGATCCACTTCGGTGGACTTGGAATCCGTGGAGCGCCCCGAGGGCGGTTCACAAGGAGCGGTTGGGCTTCAGCGCTGGAACACCCAGTAGGCGTTGCTGCCCAGCCCATCGATCATCCGCCCGATGGGCACGAAGCCTTCCTTGACCGCGGGACCCAACGGCAGCCCGGTCCCTTCCACCTGAATGACATGAGGCGTCGTGGTTCCCGATGGACGAGTCCCCACGGCGATGTAGGTCTGCTGATCCCCTGCACCGAAGGCCGTGAGCACGAAGCCCTGCTGGCCG
>JBBRZL010000188.1:0-5946 GCA_038236735.1 Holophagales bacterium
CCATTCCGCCTGTGTGTACACGCCGCGGGCGCCTTGCGGCGCCCGCTTCGTGCGTGCTCTGCCGGTCTACTTGGAAGCGACGTAGGCCTTCAACCCATCGGAGGTCGGCTTCATGGCTTTTTGGCCCTTGTGCCAGTTGGCGGGGCAGACTTCGCCGTGCTCTTCGCTGAAGTCCACGGCGTCGAGGAGGCGCAGGACTTCCTCCACGCTGCGGCCCAGGTCATTGTGGTTCACGGTGATGTGCTTCAGGATGCCGTCCTTGTTGATGATGAACAGGCCGCGCAGGGCGATGCCGATGGGCAGCAGCACGTTGTAGTCCTGGGCGATGGTCTTGTTGAGGTCGGACACCAGCGGGAAGGTGACGCCCTGGATGCCGCCGTCCTTGCGGGGCGTGTTGACCCAGGCGTGATGGCTGAACTTGGAATCGACGCTCACGCCGATGACCTGGGTGTTGCGGGCCTCGAATTCCTTGAGGGAATCGGCAAAGGCCAGGATCTCGGTGGGGCACACGAAGGTGAAGTCGAGGGGGTAGAAGAACAGCACGACCTTCTTGCCCTTGTAGTCGGACAGCGAGACCTGCTTGAACTCGCCGTTGACCAGGGCATCGGCCTTGAAATCGGGTGCGGGCTGGGTGACGAATGCGGCCATGGTGCCTCCTGGAGGGGTCTCGCCCCTGGTTCGATGGGAAGAATCAGGCTACGCCGCAGGCCCAAGACCATCAAGGGAAATATCCGACCAATTCGGTAAAGTATATGAAACCTGAAGGTCCGCTGAAGGTGACGCCGCGGGTTTACTGCTCGGCCTCTCGGCTCCTGGAGGCCTGCACGGCCTTCCACACCAGGTGGACGCCCAGGCCGATGAGGGCCAGAGGCCACCAGTGCTGCACCCAGGCGAGGGAGAGGCCGAAGCGCACATGGGCCAGGGCCAGCAGGCCGCCCACGATGAGCGTCAGGCCGCCGAACACCGAGCCGTGCAGTGCAGGGCTGAGTTCCTCAGGCAGTTCGCCTGGGGCCAAACCGAGAATCCGCTGGTTCAGCAGCAGCGCCCGGCGGTTGGCGTCCACGATGTTGTAGAGCCAGAAGAAGGCCATGAACAGGGCCAGCAGCGGGGTGAAGGTCCCCGCATCGACGGTGAGGAGGGTGATGAGCGAAGCCACCACCAGGGCATTGATGAAGCCCTGCTGGATGTAGCCGAGGTAGACCTGGCCCAGGCCCGGCATGAGGGAGAGCAGGGTGGCCAGGGCGACGGAGCGCATCCTGGGATCCTCTTGATAGAAGGTCGTCACGGCCCTGGCCTGGAAGGAGGCAGGGTCAGGATTGGCGGGGGCGCTGGCTGACAGGGGTTGGTCGGTCATGGGGTCTCCTTCAAAGGGCGGTTCAAAGAGCAGAACGCAGGGGTGCCTTGGTGGGTTCGGTGGCCTGGGGGAATGCCTTCGTAGTTGCGGGCCTGACACGGGCACGCACCTGGCGGACGGCCTGGGCCAAGGCGAGCCGGGAGTGGTGCAGCAACCGTTCCAGGCGGGACCAGAGGGTGGACCAGGCGCCCGGCGGCCGCCCCGGCGCAAGGGCCGGCAGGAAGCTCCGGGTGCGTTGGGTCCAGGCCTCCCCGTGGGCACGGACCTGCGCCAGAGAGCCCCGGGATTCCGTCCGGACCAGGGTGGCGAGGGTGATGGGGGCCGGGCGCTGTGTTGCGGGGAGGGGGAACTGCGCGAGGATGAGGCCCGCAGCCGTGGCGAGGTAGGCCACCTCGAGGGCTGCCCGGGGGCGCCGCATGAGCCGGGCCCAGCCCGCGAGCAGAGGATCTGGCGCCGGAGTTGGGAATGCGGCTGGGACTGCGGCGGGGTGCGTCCAGCGCAGGACCGAGGCCGTGAAGTCGGGGCCCGGCTCCAGGCTGGCGAAGGCGGGCAGGAGCAGGGCGGCCGTCCTCAACCGGGCGACGAGGCCCTGGCAGGTCGGGCAGTGGTCCAGGTGCCCGCGCACCAGTTCACCATCGTCCCCAGGCAGGGTCCCGTCGACGAAATCGCAGGCGAGCTCGCGCAGGCGGCCGCAGGCGGGTCCGCTGGTGCGCGCCAGGATGGCGGCGGTGAGATCGGGCCTGGATCCGGGGCTGGCTTGGGCAGAAGTGTTCATGCGGAAACCCCCAAGGCCAGGAGCTTCTCAGTCAATTCGAGCCGGGCCCGGTGGGAGCGGGACTTTGCGGTGCCCAGGGGAATGCCCAGCAGGGTGGCGATCTCCTCCAGGGCCAGGCCCTGGATGTCCTTCAGCAGGATCATCTCGCGGTTCAGGTCCGACAGTTCCCGGAGGGCCAGGTGCACCAGCGTCCGCCGGCCCTGCTCATGGAGATCCTGCGCTGGATCGGCCTCGTCCGCATGCAGGTAGCCCAGGTCCTCCACGGGGATGTCCCAGGCGGGGGGCCGGGCCTGGCGGCGGCGGAAGAAGTCCATGCAGAGGTTGCGGGTGATGCAGAGCATCCAGGGCAGCAGGCCCGTTGCGTCCGGCAGGCGCGGCAGGCTGCGGTAGATGTGGACGAAGGTCTCCTGGGCCAGGTCCCGGGCGTCCTCCGCCTGGCCCAGGTAGTGGTAGGCCAGCCCGAAGATGCGGCCCTGGTGCTGGCGCACGAGGGCCTCCCAGGCGAGTTCATCGCCCGCCCGCACCCGCTGGAGCAACTCGTCTGGTTCCATGCTTGAATCCTGTCCCACTGAGCTGAACGCAGGATGCGCTGGAAAGTTCGGTGACGGAAGACGGGAGCTCGGCCCTCCCGTGCTAACCTGCCCGGCTCAGGAACCGCCAAGGAACCCCATGCCGTCCATCCAGCTTTCAGTTTTTTCCGAGACCGCCCGCCTGAAGCAGGTGGTGGTCCACAATCCCGGCCCAGAGGTGGACCTGATGGTGCCCGGGATGATGGAGAAGCTGCTCTTCGACGACATTCTCCACGGCGACCTGGCCCGGAGGGAGCACGCGCAGTTCCGGCAGGTGCTGGCGAAGGTGGCCGACGATGTCCTGGACATCCAGGATCTGTTCGTGGAGGCACTTGGCGAAGAGGCGGTGAAGCTGTCTTTCATTGAGGATTTCCGGCGGCTGGCGGGTACGCCCGAGGAGACCTGTGACCTGCTACGGGCGATGCCGCCTGCCCAGGTGGCGGCCAGCGTCATCGGGGGCGTGCCCTGGGACGACATGGCGGTCCATACCCGCTGGGAAGAGGAGTTCGACTACCGGGTGCGGCCCATCCCGAACCTGTTGTTCATGCGCGACCCGGCCTCGGTCATCGGCGACGGCTACAGCGTGAACTCCATGGCCACCTGGGCCCGGGAGCGGGAACCGCTGATCCTCAGCTACGTGTTTCGCCACCACCCGCGCCTGGAGCATCACACGGACCACGACCAGTGGTTCGACCAGGTGACCCCGCTGATCCGCGGCGAAATCAAGGCCCCCGTGAGCCTGGAGGGGGGTGACATCCTGGTGCTGAGCCCCAAGGTGCTGGCCGTGGGCTGCAGTGAGCGCACCCAGGCGGATGCCATCCACCTGCTGGCCGAAAGCCTCCGCGCCCACCGGGCCGAAGATGAAAGCAGCTTCGATCATCTGCTCATGGTGCTCATGCCCAAGAAGCGCAGCGCCATGCACCTGGACACCATCTTCACGCGCATCAGCGAGGACGAGTGCCTGGTCTACCCGCCCTATTTCGTGGAGGGCAGTCGGGAGCTGCTGAACGTCACCCGCATCGACCTGCGCCACCCGGAGCTGCGCATGAGTACCCAGCCCAGCCTGCTCCGGTCGCTGCGGGCCGTGGGCATCGATCTGCAACCCATCTCCTGCGGCGGGGACGATCCCATCATGCAACAGCGGGAACAGTGGACCGATGGCGCCAACGCCTTCTGCCTTGCGCCCGGCGTCATCACCAGCTACGGCCGCAACATCGCCACGGCCGTGGCCTTGGATCGGGCGGGCTACCGCGTGGTCTCCGCCAAGGAGGTACTGGCGGAGGCCAGCCTGGATCTCCTGGACGGGGGGAAATACCTGGTCCAGATCGAGGCCGGCGAGCTGAGCCGAGCCCGGGGCGGCCCCCGCTGCATGACCATGCCGCTGTCCCGGGAGGGCAGCTGAAGGGTTCCCCGACCGCATCGGTGCGTGCCGCAAGTATTGCCGCAAGTGTTGGCGCAATTGTTGACATTGGTTGCCCAGGAACCCGCCTTCCAGTTGCTGCTAAACTCATCCCATGCGCCTCGTTACCCCGAGGCGCCCTTTTTTGGGCCCCCATGACTCCCACACCCACTCCGAGCTTCCGGCACCGCCTGGAGTACGGGGCCTTCCGCCTGCTGGACGGCATCCTGGGCCACCTGCCCTGGTCCACCGTGCAGGCCCTGGGCGAAGCGGCCGGGACGCTGTTCTACCTGGTGGATCCCCGGCATCGGCGCATCGTGCGGGAAAACCTGCGCTTCGCGGAGTTGGGGCTCGACGAGGCGCAGTCCCGGGCCATGGCCAAGTCCTGCTTCCGCCATTTCGGCAGCCTGTTCGTGAGCCTGTTGCGCCTGCGCCATGCCACGCCGGAGGAGCTGGACCGCTGGATCCGCGTGGAGGGTCTGGAGCACTTCGACGCCGCCCAGGCCGCGGGCAAGGGCTTCATCCAGCTCACGGGCCACTACGGCAACTGGGAGGCCATCGCCCTGGGGCAGAGCCGCCACGGCCGCACCATCGATGCCATCGGCCGGGAACTGGACAACCCCCTGCTGGAGCCCATCTCGCTGGCCTTCCGGACCCGCTTCGGCAACCGCGTGATCCTCAAGGCTGGGGCCATGCGGGAAACGCTGAAGTCCCTCAAGGCCGGCCGCGGTGTCGGCTTCCTGCTGGACCAGGACGCCCTCACCAACGGCGTCTGGGTGCGCTTCCTGGGTCAGTGGGCCTCCACCTTCTCCACCGCCGGGGCCCTGGCCGCTCGGTACGGCCTGCCCGTGCTGCCGGTCTTCAGCTGGCCCAACGGTGATGGCACCACCACCGTGCGCTTCGACCCCCCCTTCGCGGTGCCCACCACCGGCGACCCTGCGAAGGACGCCTGGGTGGCCACCCAGCTCATGACTGCCCGCATCGAGGCGCAGATCCGGAAGGATCCCCGCTGGTGGTTCTGGATGCACCGACGCTTCAAGACCCGCCCCGGGGAAGGCCATCCCCTTCCGGCTGCGCTTCCGCCCCCGGAGTGGGTAGAATCGATTCATACCTCCCATGCCTGATCGGGCCCCTCGGCCCGCCTTTTTTTTGACCCCCTTTTTCCGGAAGTCCCCCATGCCCAAGCACGTGCTCGTGAAGCTCGAAAAGGAACTCAAGGAGATCAAGCAGGCCCTCCTCATCGACATCCCCAAGGAGATCGCCCTGGCAGCGGGCCAGGGTGATCTCTCCGAGAACGCCGAGTACGAGCAGGCCTTGGCCAAGCGCGACATGTTCCAGAACAAGATGGTGACCCTGGAGAAGCGCATCGCCGAGGTGGCCAGCCTGGATATCAGCCGGCTGCCCAAGTCCCGTGCCGCCTACGGCTCCAAAGTCAGGATCCTGGACCTGGATTCCGAAGAGGAATTCACCTACACCCTGGTGCTGCCAGAGGAACTGGACAGCCATCCTCAGCATCTCAGCATCAGCTCCCCCATCGGCATGGCACTGGTGGGCCAGGAGGAGGGCAACGAGGTCCGGGTCCAGATCCCCGCGGGGGTAAGGCGCTTCGAGATCCTGGAACTGAAGACCATTCACGATGTAGCCTAGACCTATCCCCAGGAGGGGAGTTCTGATGAGCATGCAGCAGGAGCGGAATGCCACTTTGCGCAGCGAAGCCCCGCAGGGGCGCTGCACATTTGGCGGCAGTGTGAGCACGAAGCAGGAGCGGAATGCCACTTTGCGCAGCGAAGCCCCGCAGGGGCGCTGCACATTTGGCGGCAGTGTGAGCATGCAGCAGGAGCGGAATGCC
>JBBRZL010000189.1:0-5922 GCA_038236735.1 Holophagales bacterium
AATGCGGCACCTGCCGAGTCATGTGCTCTGACCAGGGCGTCACCCGCTGGAACTACCCGCGGGCGTCCTTTGGCGTGACCTTCCGCTGCAGCTAAAGCCATCAAGCCCCGCAGCGCCGAATCAGCGCCAAAAAAACCAACCCGTTTCACCTTCCAGGAGGAACCAGATGCAATCACCTGTGGCCACCCAGACGTTCACCGTCGGCCAGACCTTCATCTACGAGCAAGTCATCGACGACAAGCTCGTCCGGGCCTTTGCTGAAGTGAGCGGCGATCGCAACCCCATTCATCTGGACGATGCCATCGCCAAGACCAGCAAATTCGGCCAGCGCATCGCCCATGGCGCGATCCTGTTCGGGATCATCTCCAAGGTCCTGGGCATGGACATGCCGGGCGTTGGCACGGTCTACCTTGGCCAGACCTGCAACTTCAAGCTGCCCGTATTCCTGGGCGACACCGTGAAGCTGGAAGCCAAGATCATCGAACTGCTGCCCAAGAGCATGGCCCGGATCTCCACCATCATCACCAAGCAGACCGGCGAAGTGGTCTTCGACGGCATCGCCGAAGTCAAGCTGCCCGGCTGGCTGTTCAAGACCCAGGCCTAATCTCTTCAACGCTTGTCACGGCCCGGTTTCTGGATGGGTACCGCCCCTCGGCGGACCGATACCAGGCGCCGAGCCGTGGCTTTACCTGTTCATTCAAAAATTACCTAAGTATCATTTAATTAAAATATACTGGTAGTGACCTCTTGCGACCTCCTGTCCAGAGCCCGGAAGAACCCATGGAACTCCGACTGTTGCGCTACTTTGTCGCTGTTGCCGAAGAGTTGAACGTCACGCGGGCTGCGGAAAAGTTACATACGGCACAGCCCTCGCTCAGCCAGCAGATCCGGCAGCTGGAAGGGATGGTGGGTACGCCACTGTTCCTGCGTGACAAGCACCGGCTGAAGCTCACTGAAGCGGGGCGGGTCTTCCTGGTGGATGCGCGGGACATTGTCGCCTCGGTGGAGAACGCACTCTCGCATGCCCGAGAGGCCGCGCGCAGCGAGGTCGGGACCGTCGTGCTCGGCATGATCATGGGACCGGAAGGCATGGTGTTCTCCCACATCCTCCCGCTCTGGTTACGGCGTTCCCCGGAGAGCCAACTGCTATTGCGGACCATGGACGCCCCAGAACAGATCGAGGCCCTGCTCAAGCACGAGATCATGGCCGGATTCCTGCGCGGCCCCATTCACAGTGACGAGATCGCGTTCGAGACCTACATGCGCGAGGAAGTGGTGGCGGTCATTCCCGAGACCTGGGACATGGCGAAGCTGGACCGGGTACCGGTCCACGAACTGGCCAAAATGCCGCTGATTTCCGTCTCGGCAGCCGTGGCGCCCGCGGTGCACCACCTGACCGAAGAGATCGAAGCCCAGGCCGGGGTCACCTTCCAGAAAGGCTTCTGTTCCGAAAGTCTGATCACGTCCATGAACGCGGTGGCATCGGAACTGGGCTTCTGTTTCTTCGCGAAATACGTGGGCGGGCTGGTGCCCAAGGGCGTGGTGACCCGTCCCCTGGATCTGGATCCGCCCCCGACCATCGACCTGCTCTTCGCCTACCGGAAGGATGCTCACTTCGCCGCCCTCAAGAGCCTGGTAGCCCTCGTGCACGAGCACTCCCCGTTCCGCAAGGAAGCGGAAGTGCTGGCCGCCGCCGTTCCCAGCAAGGCTGTTGCGGGCAAGAAACGCTGAACTCCAGGGCAGCCCAGGATCATTTATCCCGACCGGGCCTCCGGATGCGGTAGCTTGGCTCCACGTCCACATAGGAGACCCACTTCATGGCTGCTGATGCCGCCCTGCTCGCCGACCTGCCCCTGTTCGCCGCCCTGGGGCCCGAGGAACTGGCTCTCCTGGCCAAGGTCGTCGATGTCCGGAGCCTGGAGCCTGGCCAGACCCTGTTCAAGGCGGGGGATCCCGGCGAGGCCCTGTACATAGTCGCCTCCGGAGAAATGGAAATCTCCGTGGTGGATCGCGCCGGCCAGAAGATCGTCCTGACGGGGCGCCATCGGGGGGATGTCTTCGGTGAGCTGGCCATGCTGGATGAGGGCAACCGGACGGCCACGGCGACCGCCCTCATCGAGACCGAACTGCTCGAGTTGGACCGTTCCGATCTGCTGCTGCTGGTCACCCAGAAGCCTGAGGCAGCCCTCCACCTGCTCGGCGCCATGGGCGCCATGACCCGCAAGGCTGACCTTCTCCTGCGCACCCGGGTGGCGCGCAATGCCCAGGACGAGATCGAGGACCAGCGCTCGGTCCTGGAAAAATTCACGGACTGGATCGCGAACTTCTCCGGCAGCATGACCTTCCTGCTGCTCAATGCCGGCTGGTTCGCCCTCTGGATCTACCTGAACGTGAGCGGGAAGGCGGCCTTTGATCCTTATCCCTTCGGCTTCCTCACCATGGTCGTCTCCCTGGAGGCCATCATCCTCTCCATCCTCGTCCTCCTGGCGCAGAACCGGCAGGCGGCCAAGGACCATATCCGGGATGATGTCGAATACGAGATCAATGTGAAAGCAGAGCTGGAAATCGCCCATCTCCACGAGAAAGTGGAGGAGCTCACCGACCAGTTCCGGCAGCGGCTGGATCGCCTGGAGGAGAAGCTCACCCGGTCAGGGGAGTAGATTGCTCATCAACGTTCGCATCGCTCGCATCGCTTTCGTCAACGCACTCATCGCCGCTGTTGTCCGGCCGCCCCTTCTCCCGCTACAATCGGCGCCATTGGAGGTGTCCTCATGCTGAAGCTCGGCAGACTTTCCCTGTCGGCCGCGTGCCTGGTGGTCTGTGCCCCGGTGGCCATGGCGGATGACGCGGCGCTGGCGGCCAAGCTCGTGGGGAACTGGGAAGGGAAATGGGAATTCGGCGAGGCTGGTGGCAAGCTGACCGCCAAGATCACGGCGAGCTCAGGCAACACCCTCAAGGGCGAGACCAAGTGGTTCGGCACGGCGGTGGGCGACTTTTCGGACCGCATCAGCAGCGCCAAGCTAAAGGACGGCAAGCTGAAGGTCTCCGAGCAAACCATGGACTTCGAGGCCACCGTTTCCGAAGACGGCAGCACGATGACCGGCACCTGGACCTCGCCGGTCGCGAGCGGCCCCATGAGCCTCAAGAAGATAGTGAATTAATCGTCTCAGTCCTGGACGGGCACCCGCGCCGCGAGGTCGTCGAGCACCTGCAGCATGTGCTGGCACTCCTCGCAGCTGGTGTGGGGGGTGCCGCAGGGGAAGCCGTCGCTTTGCATGCCCAGGCAGCGGGGCTGCTGGATGAAGCGCACCAGCTCGGCCAGGAGGCCCGATACCTTGGTGCGAACGGGGCTGTCTGGGATGTCCCGGAGGGCCATGACGATCTTCCACTCTTCGGCGTTGAGAGTGGTCGGGATGGCGATGTCCGTCATGGCTGCCTCCTGGGGAACTACTACTGGTCAAGCGCTTCCACAGACTTTATGCCCCAGGCGAAGGCCTCCTCATTGAGGGGGATCAGGGCGCACTTATCCTTCAGGGCCACGCGGATGGCTGCGAGCAGGGTCTCCTTGGGGAAGATGCCCGTGGCGGCCTGAAGCGCGCCCAGGGCCACGATGTTCTTCACCACCGCCTTGCCCAGGTCGGTGGCGATGCCCGTGAAAGGCACCGGGAAGACTTTGATGCTGGGATCCAGCTGGGGGACGTCAGTGACGACGGAGCAGTCATAGATGACGGTGCCGCCCTTGCGGACCGTGGGCCCGAACTTGGCGAGGCTCGGCGCATTGAAGGCGATGAGCACCTGCGGATCGGGAGAGCCCGGGTTCAGCACTTCGTGCTCGGCCACATGGACGTCGGCATACGAGGTGCCCCCGCGGCTTTCGGGGCCGTAACTGGGAATGTGAGTGGCGTCGAAACCCTCGTTGATGGCGGCACGGGCGATGAGCATGGCGGCAGTCTGGGCGCCATCACCGCCGGAACCGGCCAGCTTGAGCGAAATGTCATGGGGAGCCAGCTGCGTAGGGAAGCCCTGGCAGTGGCGGGTGGGATGTTCCGAGGTGGCGCCGGCCAGGCTCAGTATCTTCTCGCCCTTGAAGCAGGGCGGATTCCGCTTGAACCAGGGATCCATGGTGAGGTCCTTCTTGACGCCCAGGGGATACACCGGCTCCATGCACTCCTTGACCCATTTCTCCGTTTCTTCGGGCGTCATCTTCAGATGGGTGGGGCACTCAGCCAGCACCTCGATGAAGGAGTAGCCGCGACCTTCCACCTGGAGGCGCAGAGCCTTCTGGATGGCCTTCTTGGCCTTGATGCGCTGCTTGGCGTCATAGAGGGCCACGCGCTCCACGTAGATGGGGCCGTCGAGGCCCGCGATGAGCTCGGCCATCTTCATGGGCTGACCGTTGTACTGGTTGCGGCCCGACGGGCTGGTGGAGCTCGTCTGGCCCATGAGGGTGGTCGGGGCCATCTGGCCGCCGGTCATGCCGTAGATGGCGTTGTTGATGAAGATGACGGTGATGGGGGCGCCGAGCTGGGCCGTGGCCACGGTTTCCGCGAGGCCGATGGAGGCCAGATCGCCGTCGCCCTGATAGCTGATGACCACGCTCTCGGGGTTGGCGAACTTGTGGCCCAGGGCGACTACGGGCGCGCGGCCGTGGGCGGCCTGGCTGTTGCCCACATCGAAGTAGTAGTAGAGGAACACGGAGCAGCCCACGGGGCTGATGGCCACCGTGCGATCCTGCACGCCCAGCTCGTCGATGGCTTCCGCCAGGAACTTGTGGGCCAGCCCATGGCCGCAGCCCGGGCAGTAGTGGGTGGCATGGCCCTTCAGGCCCACGCCGTGGGAGTGGCGGTCGAACTTGTCGTAGATGACGCTGGTCTTGCTCATGCGCGCACCTCCTTCAGGCCCAGCACAAGGTCGGTGATCTCGTTCTGCTGGGGCAGGATGCCGCCCATGCGGCGGACGTGCTCGAGGTCGGGAAACTGCCGGACGCCGGCCTTGCTGAGGGCGAGGCGGACTTCATCTTCCAGCTGACCGGCGCTGGCTTCCACCACCACGATGCGTTCGGCCTTGCGGATGGCGGCCTTGAGCTGCTCCACCGGGAAAGGCCAGAGGGTGATAGGCCGGAAGAGCCCAGCCTTGATGCCCTGGTCGCGGAGTTCCTGCACCGCGCCCTTGGCCGTGCGGGCGGGCGTGTTGCAGGCGATGAGCACGATTTCCGCGTCCTCGCAGAGGTAGGCCTCGGCGCGGGCTTCCACCTTCATGGCCTCGTACTTCGCGTTGAGGTGGACGTTGTGGGCTTCGAGATCGGTCTCCGTGAGGAAGATCGAGGAGATGAGGTTCTTGCGGTGCATGGCGTCGCCGTAGACCGCCCACTTGGGAATGCCGGGCTTGATCATGGCATCGGGCAGCTGCACCTTGCCGGTCATCTGGCCCAGGTAGCCGTCGCCCAGCAGCACCACTGGGTTGCGGTATTTGAAGCTGAGCTCGAAGGCCAGCATGGTGAGGTCCAGCATCTCCTGGGGAGTGGCGGGCGCCAGCACGATGGCCTGCGTGTTGCCGTGGCCCAGGCCGTGGCAGGCCAGCTTGATGTCGGACTGTTCGGGGGCGATGTTGCCGAGGCCAGGGCCCCCGCGCATGACGTCCACAAAGACGCCCGGCAGTTCGGCGCCGATCATGTAGGATACGCCTTCCAGCATCAGGCTGAAGCCCGGTGAGGAAGTGAAGGTCATGGTGGGCAGGCCGGCGCCGGCGGTGCCGTACATCATGTTCACGGCGGCCACTTCACTCACGGCCTGGATGAAGGTGCCGTCGAGCTTGGGCAGGAACTTCGCCATGAGCTCGGCGCCCTCGGTGGAGGGTGTGATGGGGTAGCCATAGACGTGGCGGCAGCCCGCGAGGATGGCGCCGACCGCCGAGGCATAGGTG
>JBBRZL010000190.1:0-5904 GCA_038236735.1 Holophagales bacterium
AGACGCCCCCGTGCTCCTCAGCACAGTCCGAAAAAAGCCTTCCGACCCTTCCAGCACCTCGCAGCCTCAACCACGCAGGACATCCAGACTATCATTCCTCTCCTATCACGCAAGAGAAAATTTGCAGATGTGACCTCGAAATTTCATTCAAACCCGCGCCTTCGGCCATCATGGGCCATCGGAGAGGCTATGCAGACGCTTCGCAAGGCCGTCATTCCCGTCGCGGGTCTGGGCACCCGTTTCCTGCCGGCCACCAAGGCCCAACCCAAGGAAATGCTGCCTCTTGTCGACACTCCTGTCATCCAATACGTGGTTGAAGAGGCAATCCGGGCGGGCATCGAGAGCCTCGTGCTTGTAACCGGGCGCGGCAAGGCCGCCATCGAGAACCACTTCGATGTGGCCTATGAATTGGAGGACACCCTCCGGCGCCGGGGAAAGCAGGAGGATCTGGACTTGATCCGGAGCATCAGCCACCTGGCCCAGTTCGTCTATGTGCGGCAGGGCGAACCCCTCGGCCTCGGGCATGCCGTGCTGTGCGCACGCTACGCGGTGGGCGACGAACCCTTTGCACTGATGTTGGGCGACGACGTGTTCGATGAGCGGGACTCCGCGCTGGAGGCGCTCATTGCGGCCTATCACGCCACGGGCAAATCCGTCGTGGGCGTGCAGGAAGTGCCCCTGGAGCATGTGTCCCGCTATGGGATCGTGAACGCCCCCAAGGACCATCATGCCGTTTGGAATGTGACAACCATTGTCGAAAAACCCGACCAGGGAGTGGCGCCGAGCCGATGGGCCGTGGTTGGGCGCTACGTGCTCGAACACCATGTCTTCGAGCACCTGGCCGCCCTGGAGCCCGGCGTGGGCGGGGAGTACCAGCTCACGGACGCCCTGGCGGCCCTCGCGCGGGAAGGGCGACTGGTCGCCACCCCGATCCCCGCGAAGCGCTACGACACCGGCAACAAGCTGGACTACCTAAAGGCCAATGTGGAGTTCGCCCTCAAGCGCGAGGATCTGCGCGAAGACTTCGCCGCCTACCTCAAGGAACTTTCCCGGACGTTCTAGCGCCTGAGGCGAAGGGCGTTCAGCACCACCGTCAGGGAACTCAACCCCATGGCCACGCCGGCCAGCATGGGCCCGCCGAACCGTTCCAGCTGTCCGAAGGCCGCCAGAGGCACCAGCACCAGGTTGTAGCCGAAGGCCCAGGCCAGATTCTGGCGGATCACGCGATGCGTGCGCAGTGCCAGCCGCCGCGCTGCGAGGATCGGCTCCAGACCGGGGCGCAGCAGCACCAGCGGCGCCGCGGCCATGGCGGCACCCGTACCCTGTTCGCCCGCGCCAGAGCCCATGGCGATGCCGCAATCCGCCTGGGCGAGGGCCGGCGCGTCGTTGACCCCGTCGCCCACGAAGCCGACCACCGCACCGCGAGCCTGCAGCTGTTTGAGCTGTTCCAGCTTGCCCTCGGGGCGCACCCCGGCGATCACCTCCGTGATACCGGCGGCCGTGGCCATGAGCCGGGCGGGGGCAGTGCGGTCTCCGGTCAACAGGTGGAGCTTCAGGCCCTGGCCCTTGAGCTCCGCGACCACCCTCGGAGCCTCTTCCCGAAGGTGATCGCCCAGCACGAACAGGCCCTGAAGCCCCTGCCCATCCACCAGGCCGACCGCTATGGCATCCTCTTCCACCAGGGGAAAGTCAACGCCCAGGAAGGCCGCGCTGCCCAGGCTCCAGGGGCTTCCGTCTACCGTGCCGCTGATCCCTCCACCGGGATGGCTTCGGAAGCCTTCGACCGGCCTAGTCGCGCCCTTGAACGCCACCCGGATGCCCCGGGCGATGGGATGCTCCGAATCCCGCTCCAGACTGGCGGCGATGGCCAGCAATTCCGGTTCGCTCCCGGCACCGCAGAGCACCACCCGCCGCAATTGCGGCCGTCCCTCTGTCAGGGTGCCGGTCTTGTCGAAGACCAGGTCCGTGGCCTGGCCCAGAGCCTCCAGGGCCGCGGCATCGCGCACGAGCACGCCCTGGCGGGCCGCCGCGCCGAGGCCCACCATGACCGCCACCGGCGTCGCCAGCCCCAGCGCGCAGGGGCACGCGATCACCAGCAGCGTCACCGCGGGTCGCCAGGCCTGGGCGACGCCGCCGCCCAGCCACCACCAGCCCAGGAAGGTCACCACGGCCAGGACGAGGATCGTGGGCACGAATTTGGCGCTGATCTGGTCGGCGAGGTCCTGGGCCGGGGCTTTGGAGCCCTGAGCCTGGGCTACCATCGCCGCCATCCGGGCCAACTGGGTGTCCGCCCCCACGGCGAGGATTTCCATCTCCAGGGCGGACCCATGCACCACCGTACCGGCCACCAGAGAATCCCCCGGGAGTTTCGGGACCGGCAGCGGCTCGCCGGTCAGCATGGCTTCATCCACTTCGGCCTGGCCCCCACTCACACGCCCATCCGCCGGGATGGCCTGGCCGGGCAGCACGCGAGCCCGATCGCCCGGATGCAGGGCGGCCACCGGAACCTCCAGCACGCTGCCATCGGCCTGAATTTGCAGGGCCGTCGGCGGGGCCAGGTTCAACAGCGCCCGCAGGGCATCCGTAGCCCGGGACTTGGCCCTGGCCTCCAGGTACTTCCCCGTCAGCAGGAAGGCCACCAGGGCCGCGGCCGTTTCAAAGCTGAGTTGGTGGGCACCGCGCCACCACTCCACCAGGGCGAAACCCCAGGCCACGCCCGCGCCCAGGGCGATGAGCGTGTCCATGGAGGCCTGACCATGCCGGGCCTGCCGGGCCGCCCGCCGGAAGAAACCCCAGCCGGCTCCGAAAACCACCGGCGTGGCCAGCAGCAGTTGGGTCCAGCCCGGGAGATGCCCATGCAGCCCAGGGAGCATCGTGAGCAGCATGGGCATGGTCAAGGTCAGCGCAATGACCATCCGTCGGCGCGCCAGGGAGAGATCCTCGCCAGCACCCGCCGGAGTTTCCGGCGCCAGCTTGCTGAGGCCGT
Organism: Holophagales bacterium; assembly: GCA_038236735.1. Taxonomy (GTDB): domain Bacteria; phylum Acidobacteriota; class Holophagae; order Holophagales; family Holophagaceae; genus Geothrix. The sequence continues at coordinate 2,987 of JBBRZL010000190.1, forward strand.
AGCCCGCCTCTTCAACCTGCTGGACCGCAGCTTCAAAAGAGACCGTGCCTTCCACTGTCGCGGTAGACGTGGCCAGGTTCACGCTGGCGGCCGTGACCCCGGGAGTGGCAAGGAGCGCCTTCTCCACGTGGCGCACACAGGACGCGCAGGTCATGCCCGACACCGCGTAGGTCTGCTCGCTCACCGTACCTCCTCCAGGTCCTTCAGATTGGCCGGGTCATTGCGTACCCAGCCGCCACCACGCTCGCGGCCATGGCCTCGAAAGTGGCGCTGCCCTGCACAGTCGCGAGGCCCTTGGCCACATCCACGGCCACTTCTGTCACGCCGGGCACTGACCTCAAGGCCTTCTCCACGTGCTTGGCACAACCGCCGCAGGTCATGCCTTGGACGCCATACACCTTGGACTCCATTTTTGCCTCCCAGTGGGCCTCAGGCCCGGTTTACCGCCAGGGAAGGCAGGCGCGCCGCCTCCACGAGCAGGGTTTCCATCAGGTTGCAGCCCACGTCACTGCTCCGGCCATCGGGTGTGCCCAGGGTGGTGTGCAGGATGTCTACCAGCAGCTTGAGTTCGATCAGTCGGTCCTCCAGGGCGGCAAGCTTTCCCCCCAAGGTCCCTCTCACCTGAGCACAGGGGGCACCGTCCAGGCGCAGGGCCCGAAGCAGTTCCTGGATTTCTTCGAGGCTGAACCCGGCGGCCTGGGCGGCCCGCAGAATCCTCACCCAATGCACGGCCCTGGGTGGGAAGAGCCGGTACCCCTTGGCCGACCGGGGCAAATCGCCAAACACGCCCGCATCGGCGTAGAAGCGGAGGTTGCGGTCCGAGACGCCCGACCGCGCCGCCAGTTGGCCGATCTTCAACAACTGGGCCACCGGCGCGCCGACGGGAGCGGGGGAAACGACGACTGGGGCCATGGGCACCTCACAGGTCAACGGAGCCCCAAGGGTAAGGTTCCAGTTGTCTGGAAGCTCAAGGATTATTTTCAGCTCGACGCCGAATGCTTTTCGCCGCGATGCAAGAGCAGGTGGAGCAGGGTGACCGCCGCTGGGGTGATACCCGGAATGCGGCTGGCCTGGCCCAGGGTTTCCGGACGGTGCAGCACGAGTTTTTCCAGCACCTCCCGGGACAGCCCCTGCAGGTGCTCCACCCGCAGGTCTGACGGAATCCGCACGTGGTCCCAGGCCCGCTGCCCCCCCAGAAAGCGGGCCTCCCGCTCCCGGTAGGGCGCGTAGCGCAGGTCGAAGAGCAGCAGATCCCGTTCGCCCGCTGCATCCCAACCGGCCTCGGCCGCGGTCCAGCCCTCCAGAAGGGCTAGACAGGCGTCGGCCTCAGGCTTCCCGATTTGCTGGCGCCTGAATAGGTCGGAGAGACTCAGCCCCGACTCCAACCGGATGCCCGCTTCGGCGGCGATGGGCCCAAAGGGACTGGTCTGGGTGACCCAGGCTGCGTCGCACTGGGCCCGCAACTGCTCCCGCCGGGCCACCTTGGCCTCCACCCGGGCGAGGTCCTCCGCCCCGAGCGCGCCGATGTCCCGGGCCACGGCCAACAGGCGGCCGTCGGCCAGGTCGCAGGCCAGACCCAGCCGGTGCTCGGCCCGGGCGGTGAGCATCCGGTAGGGTTCGTCCGTGCCCTTGGTCACCAGGTCGTCCACCATCACCCCCAAGTAGGCCTGGTCCCGACCCAGCACCACGGGCTCCTCTTCTCGCAGCCACCGCACGGCGTTGACCCCGGCCAGCAGACCCTGGCCGGCGGCCTCCTCGTAGCCCGTGGTGCCGTTGATCTGGCCCGCGAACCAGACGCCATCCAGGCCTTCCACCGAGAGGTCCCGGTGCAGTTGCAGGGGGTCGAAGCTGTCGTACTCGATGGCATAGCCCGGTCGCAGGATCTCCGCGGCCTCGAAGCCCGGCAGGCTCCGAACCATGCGGAGCTGCACGTCCGGCGGCATGGACGTCGAGAGGCCCGCCAGGTAGATTTCCTCGGTCTCGAGGCTTTCGGGTTCGACGAAGATCTGGTGCCGGCCCTTGTCGGGGAACTTCACGAACTTGTCCTCGATGGAGGGGCAGTAGCGCGGACCGACCCCCTCGATGTGGCCGCCGTAGAGGCTGGATTTGGGCAGGTTCTCCCGCACGATGGTCTCGGTCTCTGGCGTTGTGTGGACGATGTGGCAGGGTACCTGGGGGAGTGGGATGCCGGCGCTGAAGAAACTGAAGGGCCGCGGCGGAGCGTCGCCGGGCTGGTCCTGTAACCGGCTGAAATCGATGGAGGCCCCGGCCAGACGCGGACTGGTGCCGGTCTTCAGCCGGCGGTGGCGCAGGCCAAGGGCACGCAACTGCTCGGCCAGATGCGTGCTGGCGGGTTCTCCCGCCCGGCCCGCTTCCAGCCGCTTCTCGCCAATGAGGATCCGGCCACTGAGGAAGGTGCCGCTGGTCACCACCACGGCATCGCAGGGCAACACGGAGCCGTCCAGCAGCTCCACCCCGCAAAGTCCCTGCGTGCCTGCCCGCCACAGAAGCCGGGCGGCCATGCCCTGGCGCAGCTTCAGGTGCTCGGTGTGTTCGAGCAGCCCCCGGGCCGCACTGCGGTACTTCACCTTATCGGCCTGGGCCCGGGGGCCCCGCACGGCCACGCCACGGCTCTCGTTGAGGATGCGGAAGTGGATGCCCGTGGCGTCGATGAGGCGGCCCATGGCGCCGCCCAGGGCATCGAGTTCGCGCACCATGTGGCCCTTGCCCACGCCTCCGATGCTTGGGTTGCAGCTCATCTGGCCGATCTGGTCCAGGTTCATGGTAAGCAGGGTGGTGGCCATGCCCATACGGGCGCAGATGTGCGCGGCCTCGATGCCGGCATGCCCGCCGCCAATGACCACCACCTGCTTCATCGCGGAGCCTGCAGTTCGGATTCAACGGTGGGCATCGAGGCC
>JBBRZL010000191.1:0-5766 GCA_038236735.1 Holophagales bacterium
CTCCCACTTGCCGGAACCCTGGGCATTGAGCTTCGCGCGGAGGCCGATGAGGGGCTCCACTTTCAGTTCCTTGGCCACTTTGAGGATCAGCGGCAGCTCGGTCATCTTCTCGACGGTGATCACCACCTTGCGGCCGGCCTTGCGGGCCAGCAGGGCCATGCGGATGAAGGATTCGTCCTTGTAGCCGTTGCAGAGCACCAGGGCCTCGGGGTGCAGATCGATGCTGAGGGCGATCATCAGCTCGGGCTTGGAACCCGCCTCCAGGCCGTAGTGGTACTTGTTGCCGGCGCGGACGATCTCCTCGACCACTTCCTTAGTCTGGTTGGTCTTGACCGGGTAGACGCCCTGGTAGCCACCTTCGTAACCGAACTCGATGATGGCCCGGCGGAAGGATTCGTTCACCTCGATGACGCGATCCGCGAGCACCTGCGGGAACCGGAGATTCACCGGCGTGCGAATGCCCTTCTTCTTCAGGTGCTGGACGATCTCGTAGACGTCGCAGCTCAGTGAGTCGTCCTTGGTGGGCGTGATTTCCAGATGGCCCTTGGCGTTGATGCCGAAGTAGCCGTTGCCCCACTCGCGAATGCCGTACAGGCTCGCGGCGTCCTGGACCGTCCAGTGCTTCATGGGCATCCGAGGAGCCTCCTAAAGAGTGCCTAACAAAATCAAATCGGGGCGGCCACCTTCGACCGGAAGTTCGTTTATATGGGGAAAAGCCAAACACTTCCAATGAAAATGTCAATTCCCCAGGATCCGGGCCAGCGTGGCCCGCCAGTGGCGGTCGCGCACCCGCCGCAGGGCGGTCCGCCGGGTGAGCTTGCGCCACTGGGCCGCGCCTCGCGGAAGCTCAACCGCCGCGCGGGTGTGTAGAGGGCTCGAACCGCCCCATAGGGAGGGATCACCCCAGAGGGGGGCCCGGTTCCAGGGACAGACTTCCTGGCAGATATCGCAGCCCGCGGCCCAGCGGCTGGCCGTCAGGGCGGCAGCGACGGCTGGTGGCGGCTCGACTTCGGTTTCGATGGTGTAGGTGGTCAGGCAGCGGGCCGGATCCAGCCGGAAGGGCTCCAGGGCGCCGGAAGGACAGGCCTCGAGACAGGCCGTGCAACTGCCACAATGCTCGGCAGAGAACGGCTCATCCGGTGGCAACGTCACGGAGAGCAACAGCACGCCCAGGAAGCCCCAGGAGCCCTCCTTGCCGGCGATGAGCAGGGTGTGCTTGCCCTGCCAGCCCAGCCCCGCCCGGGCCGCCAGCTGCCGCTCCAGCAGGGGGGCCGTGTCCACGCAGACCCGCCCTTCCAGGCCCGGCCACCGCAGCTGGGCCGCCTCCAGCAACCGGGTCAGGCGCGGCTTCAGGAGCATGTGGTAGTCCGGTCCCCAGAGGTAGCGGCTCAACTTGAGGCTGCCCGGGGCAGCACCTGGCACGGCTTCGGGCCGGGCATAGGGGAAGAAGCCCACCAGGGCCGTTCGGGCTGCGGGCCAGAGGGCCCGGGGGTCCAGGAGGGTGGTGGCGTGCAAGTAGGGCAACAGGGAGCCACGGCCCTCCTGGAACCAAGCCTCAAGCCGCTCCTGCTCGCCTTCGAAGGGCTCGCAGGCAGCGAAGCCCGCCTGCCCGAACCCCGAGGAAAGGGCCTCGAAGCGAAGCCAGGCCTTGAATGCCAGTGGATCCAGGTGTTCAACTGGCACGTGAAGGCCACCCCCCATGGATATCCTCACCCTCGAACTGCTCGATGTCACGGTCTTCCAGGCCCTGCTGGAGCTGCGGGCCCAGTTGGCCGAGCATCCCGGCGAGCCGCTGCGCATCCGGGGCGAAGATGAGATGCTCCGGGTCAATGTGGCGGGCTACCTCGACAAGCAGGGGCGAGGGGTCCGGCAGACGCAGCAGGGCAACCAGTGGGAGTTGGTGGTGGCAGCGGTCTTCAAGCCCGCCGTCGCGCCCACCGCTGTCGCGCCTTTGGCCACGCCCCACCCGGCGCTGTTGCTGCGCAGCGCCTTCGCCCCGGGGGACCGCGCCCTGGGCCGCCGCCTGCTGCTGGAGACCCTCGCGCTGCTGGAGCCAGGTACGCCTTGGCTCTGTCTGGCCCACCAGGCCGTCGAGTTGCTCGAAGATCCCGGCGCCGTGGCCATCCTGGCAGGTTTGCAGGGCCGGGGCATTCCAGTGCGGGTCTCGGCCTCCAGCCTGGCCCACGCCAGGATGGAAGACGGGGGCTTCGATCAGGTCCCTGACGTTGATTGGCAGAGGCTCTTGGCCCGGGGACTCCTAACCGTCCTGTAAAAAGGCGGTAGGCTGGAACCGGAGTCGAACGTCCCCCCATGAACCTTCCCAACTTCTTGTCGCTCGCCCGGATCCTCATGGTTCCAGTCCTGGTCGTGGTGCTCATGACCAAGGTGACCAACCACGAAGTGATCGGCGTGGTGGTCTTCTGGATCGCCTCCATCACGGATGCCCTCGATGGCTACCTGGCCCGCCGGTGGAAGCAGGTGACCACGCTCGGCAAGCTGCTGGACCCACTGGCCGACAAGCTGCTGGTGGCGGGGGCCCTGATCTCCCTCGTGGAACTGAACCTCGCGCCGGCCTGGATGACTTTCATCATTCTGGCGCGCGAATTTGCCATCACCGGGCTGCGCGGCATCGCCAGCGAGGAGGGGCTCACGATCCCTGCGGGCAGCCTCGGCAAGTGGAAGATGGGCTTCCAGGTGGCGGCCATCTCTTGCCTGATCCTGGGCCCGCGGCTCGACTACTGGCTCTATGACTGGACCCACCGGGAGATCTTCCACTTCTTCATCCAGCTGAACCGGCCCTACACCTTCTTCTGGGGCATGGGCGTCCTGCTGCTCTGGGGCGCCATGATCCTGGCCATCTGGAGCGCGATCGCCTACTTCCACGGCTTCTGGAAGGTGGTGGGGCCGCGCATCATGTCTGAGAGCAGCCGCCTCACCGGACCCGAGGATTCTGAATGATCCGCAAATACCTGCTCGCCGGCCTGTTTACCCTGCTCCCGCTGGTGGTGTCGCTGTGGATCCTCAAGGGCATCTTCACGACCCTGGTGGGCATCTACCGGGAGCCGCTGACCTGGTTGTCCCACCAGATCCACGTGCCCGACCCGCCCACCTGGGGCCTGGCCATCGTTTCGGCGCTGACCACCGGCCTGCTGCTGCTGCTGGTGGGAGCCCTGGTGGGCAACTTCGTCGGCCGCCAGGTCCTGACCTGGCTGGATGACCTGATGATGCACGTCCCCGTGGTGAAGACCATCTACGGCGCCACCCGCCAGCTCATGGGCGCCATCCAGTCGGGGCAGGGCAGCAGCTTCAAGGAAGTGGTGCTGGTGGAATGGCCGCATCCCGGGTCATATACCCTGGGCTTCGTGGCCAGCCGGGACTGCTCCTGGGCGGTGCCGGGCGGCCAGGGCATGATCGCGGTCTATGTGCCGACCTCGCCCAACCCCACCTCCGGCTACGTGGTGATGCTGGACGTTTCCCGGGTGCAGCCGGTGGCACTCACCGCGGACCAGGCGCTGACCTGGGTCGTCAGCGGCGGCGTGGTGGCTCCGGCCCGCACGGGCACCGGCAGCCTGCGGATGCCGGAGTCCTTTTGAACAGCCTGCAGGGCAAGCGGCTCCTGGTGAGCTGCGCCGGCAGCGGCATCGGTCGCGCCGCGGCGCGGCTGTTCCGGGATCGTGGCGCCGACCTGGTGCTGGTGGGGCGTCGGCTGGCGACCCTGCAGGAGACCCTGCCCGACGGGGAGTTCGTCCTGCTGGATCATACCGACGCCGCCGCCGTGGCCGCTTTTGCCGGCACCTGCGCGCCCCTGGACGGCTTGTTCCTGGCGGCCGGCGAACTGCGGACCGGTTCTGTGGAGGGAACTTCCACCGCTGACTTCGAAGCCGTCCTCGCCGCCAACCTCCGGGGTCCGTGGTTGCTGGCCCATCATTTGGGACCGAAGCTGAAAGAAGGCTCCAGTGTGGTGCTGGTGGGTTCCAACATCGGCCTCCGCGCCATTCCGGAGAGCGCCGCCTACAGCGTGGCCAAGGCGGGCGTGCACATGCTGGCGAAGGTGCTGGCGCTGGAATGGGCCCCGCGGCGCATCCGCTGCAACGCCATCGCCCCGGGGCCAGTACATACCGCCATGGTGGACGCGCGGCTGGCCGCCAGCGTCGAGCCCGAGGAGGAACTGGCCCGACTGTCCACCGTCAATCCCCTTATGCGACTGGGCACAGCAGCCGAGGTGGCAGCCCTGGCCGCCCACCTGCTCAGCGATGAAAGCCGGTGGACGACCGGGTGCGTCATCCCCATCGACGGTGGTGCCGACGCCGTCTACTCGGCTGGCTAATCCACTTCCAGGAAGTTCAAATCCTTGGCGTGGGTCTCCTCCATGCCCCAGAGGCTGAGGGCGGCTACGGCGAGGCAGCAGAGGCCGATGAAGAGGGCGGAGTTCACGATGCCCCAGTGGGCCTTGAGGGCCAGGAAGGCGGTGGTGATGGGCACCACGGCGCCGCGCACGAAGTTGGGCACGGTGACGGTAACCGTGGCGCGCAGGTTGGTGCCGAACTGCTCGCTGGCGATGGTGACGAACACCGCCCAGTAGCCCGCAGAGAAGCCCAGCGCGATGCACATCAGATAGTAGGCCTGGGCCGTGATCCCCCGGCTGAAGAGCACCACCAGCACCATCGCCAGCGTGAAGCCCTGGAACATCAGCACGGTCTTCTTGCGGCTCCCGATCCACTGGCTGATGATTCCAGAGGTGAGGTCGCCGATGGCCAGGCCCAGGTAGCAGCAGGCCACCGCGTCGCCCGGGTTAACGGCACCCACCACCCCCAGGCCCTTGGCCAGTTCGGGGGAGGAGGCCACCAGGATGGCCACCACGTACCAGATGGGTACGCCGATGAGGATGCTGCGCAGGTAGCGCGAGAAGCGGCGCCAGTTGGTGAAGAGGCTGAGGAAATCGCCCTTGGTGACGGCCGCGTGCTGGATCTCCTTGAACATGCCCGAGTCGGTCACCTTGATGCGCAGAATCAACAGCAGCAGGCCCAGGACGCCGCCGGTGATGAAGGCGTAGTTCCAGGGCATGACCTTGCCCACGAAGTTCGCCACCAGGGCGCCGGTGATGCCCACGCTGGCCACCACGGCGGTGCCGTAGCTGCGGAGCTCCTTGGGCAGCACCTCGCTCACCAGGGTGATGGCCGCCCCCAGCTCGCCCGAAAGGCCCACGCCGGCGATGAAGCGCATGGCGGCGTAGGCGGGGATGGTGGTCACGAAGGCGTTGGCGATGTTGGCCAGGGAATAGAGGGTGATGCTGCCAAAGAGCACCGACATGCGGCCCTTCTTGTCCCCCAGGATGCCCCAGAGCAGGCCGCCCACCAGCATGCCGGTCATCTGGTAGTTGAAGAGGTGCAGGAAGGTGGGGAGGATCTGCTCCTTCGGCACGCCCAGAGCCGTCAGGCTCTGGGTGCGGATGATGGGGAAGAGGATCAGATCGAAGATGTCCACGAAGTAGCCGAGGGCACCCACGATCACCGTGAGGTTGACGATCTCCTTCCAGGAATGGGTCTTCATGGGCTGCTCCGGGTGGCTGGGATGGAAGGCTCCATGGTTCATGGGAATGCGTCGCCATTCAAGGGGCAGCCGGGCAACCGGTCCCGGCGGGAGCCACGGGGCTGAGGCACACTGATTGGAGGAGCACCCCGTGTCCGAAGCCGAATGGCCCGCCCCACCCACTGGCCCCTGCCTGCTGCCCCCGGCCTTGGACGTGGAGGTGGCCATCCTGGGCGC
>JBBRZL010000192.1:0-5731 GCA_038236735.1 Holophagales bacterium
AGCCCCATGATGATGTTCATGAGGGTGGTCTTGCCGGCGCCGTTCTCGCCCACCAGGGCCAGGACTTCCCCCCGGCGCACCTCCAGGGAGATGCCATCGCAGGCGAGGACGCCCGGGAAGCGCTTGGTGATGCCTTCCAGCTTGAGTTCGGAAATGGGCTCAAGGGACGTCATGAATCATCCTGATCAGAACAATCTCCCGCTGTGGGCCCAGCCGCGCCGGGCCCACAGCGGGAGCCGTAAAGGAACTACAGCTTGATGGATTTCCAGTCGAGCTTGAGCTTGCCGGAAGTCAGTTCAGCCTTGGCCTTGTCCACGGCCTTCTTGATGGCGGGTGTGAGAACCTTGGGATCCATCTTCTTGTTGAACTCGAAGTGGAAGCCGCCGTTCGAGAACGACAGCGGCAGGTTCTCGCCGCCCTTGATGCCGGCGGCGCGCTTGTCGATGAGGGTTTCCACCACGGCCGCGTAGTTGTAGCTGGAGGCGGCGATGACGCGCTCGCCTTCTGGGACGAGGGCCAACTGGGCCAGGTCCTGGCCCAGCCAGTAGATCCCCGCGGGACCTGCGGCGACGGCGCGCAGGGCGCCAATGGCCTGCTGGGCGGAGCCGGTGAGCAGGTCTGCGCCATCCTTGAGCTGGGTCTGGGCCAGCTCGCCAGCCTTGACGAAGTCGCCGAAGCTGCCGGTGAAGGCCACCCGCACCGACGCCTTGGGATTGACCGACTTCACACCCATCATGAAGCCGCGGGTGTAGCGGGCGGAATCGCCGCCATCCACGGGGCCCACGTTGCCGATCTTGTTGGTCTTGGTGACCATGCCCGCGATGATGCCGTTGAGGTAGCCGGTCTCTTCGCTGGAGGGCAGGTAGGTGAAGACGTTCTTGGGGCCGATGTTGGCGCTGGTGCCGTAGGCGAAGGTGGTGTTGGGGAACACGCCGGCCATCTCGGTGACCAGGTTGTTGTACTGGGCGCCGTGGCAGATGATGATATCGAAGCCCTTGGAGGCATACTGGCGGGCCGCAGAACCCGCATCCACCGGCTTCATCTTCTCGCTGTGGCTGTACTCCACCAGCGTCACGCCGTACTTCTTCTGCACCGCCAGGATGGCGTCGTGCATGGACTGGCACCAGCCCTTGTCATCCACCGTGGATTCCACGATGAGGGCGATGCGCACCTTGGACGCGGGGGGAGCCGCCTGGGCGGTGCCGAGGAGTCCGAGAAGGGATGCCGCGGTGAACGCGGCCTTGAAGAAGCTCTGCATGCTGTTCTCCTGGTTGCTCGGAACCTGGATTCCGAAGTTTGTGGGGGGGAGTGCTGGTGAACCAAAACGAGTTCCAGTGGCTGGCAAGGGACCGTCGAACTCAGGGCCCTGGGCTGCCGTCCCCCGAAGGGGCAATCGGTTCGAAGGATGCAGCGGGACCCGACCCATGGATCGAACCAGACCGGTCCCGCAGACTTCCCCCGGCGCGCTGCGCAAAGGTGGCCTGGATCTCCGCCAGCATGGACAGGGCGATGGCTTCCGGTGATTCGCCTCCGAGGTCGAGGCCCGCGGGGAAGTGCATGAACTGCCGCTGCGCCTCGGTGAGGACCAGGCCCTCGTCCTGGAGTTCCTTGAGGAGCTTGGCACAGCGGCGGCGGTTGCCCTGGAGGCCCAGGTAACCCAAGGGCTGCTGCAGGAGCGCCGCCACGGCCTGGCGGTCCTTGTCATAGACGTGGCTCACCACCAGGGCGGCGCTGCGGTCATCGAGGGGCAGGCCCTCCAGGGAGGCTGGGGGATGGCCCACCACGATGCGGTCGGCTTCCGGGAAACGCTCCGCCGTGGCCAGGGCCGGACGGTGATCCACGACCCCCAGGAACCAGCCCAGTTCCTTGGCGAGGCGGGCCAACGGCTGGGCATGTTCGCCGGCGCCGATGATCCAGAGGGCCAAGGCGGGCAGGATGGGCTCGAGGAGCAGGTCCACTTCCCCGGCTCCGGACGGCAGGGTCACACTCGTGGGGGAGCCCTGGGCCAAAGCCTGCTTCAGGGCTGCCACCAGGGCATCGGCAAAGGCGCCCGGGGGCGGCAGGAGGCCGGGGCCCGCGCAGTCCAGGACGAAATGGCTCCCGGCCTTGACTGATCCCGATTCACCTCGTACGGCGAAGACCGTGGCGAGCACGCCGCTGCGGCGACCTTCCAGCAGTTGGGCGCAGAGGGTCATCCACGGGGCCGTGGAATCCGGTGCCACAGCTTCCAGCAAGACGTCCGCCCTGCCCTGGCAGCCCATGCCCGTGCCCCAGACGAGGTCCAGATCGCTGCCCAGGTCGAAGGTGGCCAGTTGCGGGATGCCCTGCCCCAGGACCGAGGTCACGCGGGCCTGGAGATCGGCTTCCAGGCAGCCGGCGCTGATGACGCCCGTGCGGCCGCCACCCTTGCGCATCAGCATGCGGGCGCCGGGCTTTCGGTACGAGCTGCCCTTCACCCGCACCAGGGTGGCAAGCACTGCGGGCTCCTGCAGGGAAGCCAGCGAGGCGAGGATCTCCAGAAGCCCTTTCATGATCTAGAACCTATCCCACAAACGCGTGGCCAGCTCTCGGCTTTTCGCGGCCAGGGCGGCTTCGTCCACATCGATGGCGAGGCGCTTGCCGGCCATGAGCACGCGGCCCGCGCAGATGGTGGTGTCCACCGTCGCCTGGGAGAGGCCGAAAATGAGGTGGCCCAGCACCGTGTCGCCGTTCAGGGGCGTGGGTGGATGGTAGTCGACCAGGATGAGGTCGGCGGCGGCGCCCTCCTGGAGGGTGCCCATGGGGAAGCCCCACATGCGGCTGGCCAGCTCGGGGTTCCGCAGGAAAAGGGTGTTGGCCACTTCCATGAAGCCGCAACTGGGGTTGTCCTGGCGGAGGTGCTGGGCCCACAAGGCCACCCGAATCTCCTCCAGCATGTTCACGGTCATGGCGTCGGTGCCCACGCCCACCCGCACGCCGCGCGCGGTGAGCTTGAGCAGATCGGCGATGCCCACGGCGTTGTTGAGGTTGGACTGGGGGTTGTGGGCCACAAAGGTGTCGGTGGCCGCCAGGAGGTCGATGTCGGCATCGCTGACGTGCACCGCGTGGGCGGCGATGCTCTTCTCGCCCAGCAGCCCGTGGGCGTGGAGCCGGGCCACGGGCGTGAGGCCGAATTTCTGGAGGTTGATGGCCACGTCCGAGGCAGCTTCGGCCACGTGCACGTGGAAGCCGAGGCCCAGATCCCGACCCAGGATCGCGGCCCGGTCCAGGGTGGCGTCCGAGAGCGTAAAGGCCGCATGGAGGCCGAAAAGAGCGCGAAGCTGGGGATCCTGCTCCCGGGCGCAGCGACGGGCGAAGGCGACATTCTCCTCGAGGCCTTCGGTGGCGATGGCCTCCCCATCCCGGTCCGAGACTTCGTAGCAGAGACTGGCCCGCAGGCCCGAGGCCTTGACAGCCTTGGCGATGCGATCCAGCGATCCCGTAATGGCGAAGGGACTGGCGTGGTGATCCACCAGGGTGGTGGTGCCCTTGCGGATGGCGTCCAGAAGCACGATCTGGGCACTCATTTCCACATCGTCCAGGCTCAGTTGGCGATCCAGCCGCCACCAGAGGTGGTCCAGCACTTCCTGGAAGGTGGCGCTGGGGGCCATCTTGCCCAGGCCCCGTACCAGCGTGGAATAGAAGTGCATGTGAGCGTTGACCAGCCCCGGCATCACCACCTGGCCCGCTGCGTCGATCACTTTATCGAAGGGGCCCGGAATGGCGTCCTTCGGGGCGATGCGGGCGATCACCCCATCCTCCACGAGCAGGGCCTGCCCCTCCAGCACCCGACAGGGAGTGCCAAAGGTCAGGATCGTGCCGTTGTGGATGAGCAAGCGGGTGGCCATGGATGACACCGGTTAGGGAAGCGCCCTAGGAAGCGGCAACTTCCTTGTTGAAGGCTGTGATGAGCTTGTCGAACTCGGCGGCCTCTTCGGTGAAGAGCTGGCGCCAGTATTCGGGATCCCACTGGGCGTTGATTTCTTCGTAGGTCTTGCCCTGCTGCTCGACCCAGGTGAAGTACTTCAGGTTGTGGATGGCCTTCTTTTCGGGGTAGGTCAGTTCCTTGAAGTGGTCCACGGCCTGGCGCTCGAGGCTGCCGATGTGGGCCTTGGCGGCATCCATGGCCGTGAAGGCGCCGTGCTCGGTGGTCTGCTCCACCAAGCGGGAACGGTACATGTCCGCACTGTCCGTGAAGATCGTGATGATCACGTCGTTCTCGTCCAGTTCCCAGTACTTGGCAGCCTTGATGGCCGCCAGCAGGTTGCAGATGCAGCTGATGCCCATGAGTTCGAGCTTGTTGATGGTGGCGGTGTCAACGCCCAGGCTGGCCAGGTAGCATTGCCCCTCGGGTTCGTTGAAGAGGCGGAGGAGGCGCATGCAGTCTTCGTCGTCGATGGCGGCCACGGCGTCCGTGTTCCGGACGTTGTGGACCCAGGGCACGTGCTTGTCGCCGATGCCTTCGATGCGGTGATCACCGAAGCCATTCATGAGGAGGGTCGGGCACTGGAACGCTTCCGTGGCAATGGTCTTGGAGCCGGGGTGCAGGGTCTTGAGGTAGTCCCCAGCGGCGATGGTGCCGGCGCTGCCGGTGGCGCTCACAAAGGCTGCCAGGCGCGTCTTCTCAGTCTTGATGCTGTTGTAGACGTCTTCCGCAGCGGGGCCCGTGACGTTGTAGTGCCACACGGGGTTTCCGAACTCCTCGAACTGGTTGAAGATCAGGTGCTTGGGGTCCTTCTTCAGCTCCCAGCATTTGTCGTAGATTTCTTTCACGTTGCTTTCGCAGCCGGGGGTGGCGATCACTTCGGAACCGATCTCGGCCAGCCAGGTGAAGCGCTCCTGGCTCATGTTCTCGGGCAGGATCGCGATGGCCGTGCAGCCCAGCACCGCGGAGTCGAAGGCGCCGCCCCGGCAGTAGTTCCCCGTGGAGGGCCATACGGCCTTGTGGTAGTCGGGGTCGAACTCGCCACTCACCAGCCGGGGCACCAGGCAGGCGAAGGCCGCGCCGACTTTGTGGGCGCCCGTGGGAAAGTACTTCCCAACCAGGCCGAAGATGCGGGCCTTCACGCCGGTGATGGCCGAAGGGATTTCCAGGTAGTTGGGGCCGCCAAAGAGGCCCGTCTCCGGGTCGTTCTTCCAGGTGATGCGGAAGAGGTTGGCGGGATCAATGTCCCACAGGCCCACGTGCTTCAGCTTGGCCTTGACGGAATCAGGAGCGGTCTCGGGATTCCGCATCTGGGCGAAGGTGGGGATGATGATGCCCCGCTCCTTGCAGCGTTTGGCAGTGCGCTTGACGACTTCAGCGTTGTAGGTCTTCACGATTCGGGACATGACGATTCCTTTCGGGATTAGAGGCAGAGGTTCTGGGAGCGCTGGATGATGTCCTCGAGCTTGGCGCCGGGGTTCTTCATGCGGGTGAGGAACATCAGGGCGCTGATGATGAAGGGCTTGTAGCTCGCCTCGTGGTAGGTCGGAATCCGGTACTGCTCGAATACCTCCGCCGAGACCTCCCCCGCCTTGCAGCTCACGTCCGTGATGTCCGCTGGCAGGCAATGCATGTACAGCGCGCTCTTCTTCGCCGTCGTATCCATCTTCGCCCGCGTGCACTCCCAGTCCTGGTGCTTCGCGTTGTTCGCCAGGCACTCCTTCTCCAACTCCTTCAGCCCGGCGTTGTCGGACTTCTTCAGCAGCTCCGTCCGCCGCTCCATCACGC
>JBBRZL010000193.1:0-5718 GCA_038236735.1 Holophagales bacterium
GGCTTCGGCGAGGGCAATTTTCAGGCCTTGTACGACTCCATCGAGTTGGATCAGAAGAAGAGAGGCGTGCTCTAGCCCGCAGGATTGCGGGGCAACTTTCCGAGGGCGGTCTGGATGGCCCCGCGCCTGGCTGGATCCGGCACTTCGCCGCAGACTTCCTCGACGAACGCTTCCCACGAGGAGGTTTTCCTGGCCACGCGGCCGACCAGAACCCGGGCGAGAGGTCCGATCTCCTGGGCCAGGAGCCGCTCCGCGGTCGGGAGCCTGGAATCGCTGTCCATGGGGTTGATCCCGGACGGGCCCGGAAGCCGTGTGGCCAGCTGGGAGGTGGCCGGGGAGGCGGAAGGTCGGGACGGCGTGGATGGAGGACCGCCAGCGGCCAGAAAGGCCGCTCTAGCCCTGGCATCCGGAATCTCCGGGGCGAGCCGTTTCCTGAGGTCGGGACCGTCCTGCGTCAGCTGCGCGGCGCGGCGCACGAGAACCCGGGCCATGGGCCCCACCAGGGGCGTCAGCTCGTTCTCGAGTCGTTTCAGCAGGAACGGATCCCAGCCAGGAATGGGGGTCGTGTTGCCCGTGGCCGCGGCCGTTCGCGTGGACCCGCCCGGCGGTGTGCGAGATGCAGCAGGAGGGACCATCAGCCCGCCTGGAAGCGCGGAATGGACCGAAGGCATCGCCACGAAGGCAGGGTTGGCGGTGAGGTCGAAGGCGAAGGCGAGCGCGTTGGGAGTGCGGTCCTCCCGCCGACGGATCAAGGCCTTGGCCAAAGCACTGGAGAACCGGGTGGACAGGTTGGGCGCGATGGTCCGCGCGTCTGGTACATCCTCATTCAAGTGCCGCGACATGATCACCGCAGCCGAGGCCTCGGGAAACGGAAACTGGCCCGTGGCGAGGTGGAAGAGGGTCGCGGCCAGGGAATAGATGTCGGCCCGCCCGTCGATGTCGCGCTTGGCCTCAATCTGCTCCGGGGGCATGTAGTGGGGTGTGCCGGCCGAGAAGCCGGTCGTGGTCCGCGCGCCGTCGTCATCACTCAGCCGGGCCAGGCCCAGGTCGACGATCTTGACGACGCCCAGAGAGGTGAGCATGAGGTTCTCGGGCTTGAGATCCCGGTGCACGAGCCCGGCTTCGTGGGCCACATGGAGGGCCGCGCAGACCTGGGCGCCGATGTTCATCGCCTCGGCCTCACCGAAGGGGCCTTGGTCCCTAAGGATGGCCCCAAGGGTGCGACCCTCGACGAACTCCATGGCGAGATACAGGCGTCCCGCCACTTCGCCGAAATCGTACACCTGGACGATGTTGGGGTGATTGATGCGGGCCGCCGCCCGCGCCTCCTTCAGGAAGCGTTCGGCGAAATAGGTGTCGTGCGCGATCTGGGGGGCGAGAACCTTCAGTGCCACGTCCCGCTGGAGGGTGGTGTGCCGGGCGCGCAGCACCCGACCCATGCCCCCCTGGCCGATGTCGGCGACCACCTGGTAGGGACCGAAGGCCGCGCCGGGCCGCAGGTCGTCGAGGCCCTGGCTCACGTCTCGTCGAGGATGGACATGGCTCGCCTCAGACTGATCCGCATCCGTGCGAAGGAGGCCGACAACTGCGCCACCTCATCCTTGCCCTTGATGACCACCTCCGGGGCGTCGAAGTTGCCAAGGCTGACCTGGTCCGCCATGGCCGAGAGGCGACGGAGGGGGCGGATGACCGCGAATCGCAGCAGCAGGTTAGTGACCGCCAGGGTGACCAGGAAGCCGCCCACCAGCCACAGCGCCACCCGCCGGAAGGCCTCGTCGGCCCGACGCAGGGGCACGGCCATGGGCACCGAAACCAACTGGGCGCCGATCACCTCGTTCAGCTTCCAGCCGAAGCCATTGGAGGGGCCGTACTTCTTGACGAGGCTCGCGGGGGCGGTGGCGGCGGTGTCATGACAGGCCAGGCAGTTGCCGTCGGTGATCCGGATGGGGTGGCCCAGGAAGAGGGAGCGGCCCTGGGGAGTGTCCCGCTCGCCCAGGATTTCGGTCCGTTGTGGATTGCCGCGGAAGGCCTCGACGATGTCGGCTTCCCACTCCAGCGTCCGGTTCCGGGGGTTGGTGGGGTTGAGGGTGGCTTCCTTGTAGCTGTACTCGGCGTTGGCTTCCCGGAGCGCGGCGAAGACTTCGGTGGCGGAGTAGGCCGGGACCGACTGGGGCAGGAACTCCTCCGCCAGACGGTCGGCGATGAGGGGCTTCACCTGCTTGATGGTGTAGCCGCGGACCGCCGCGGCGGTCTCCATCATCAGGCGGGCCTTGTCCACCGCCTGGTCCCGGGCATTGGAACGGAGCAGCTCCCGGGTCATCCAGGCCGTGGGCAGGAACCCCGCAATGAACACGGAAAATAGGATGAGATTCAGTTTCGCCAAGAGACGCAAGAACCCTCCCCTGTCTGGATTGGTGTGCGGAGATTGTATCTGATTCTCAATACAAATCAGCATCTGCACTGATCGCGCTGGACTGCTTCGCCCCTGCTGGGCCCAGGGGCCGACCAACCCCCAGGGCCTCCGGTGGTTCCGAGTCGCGGTAAGGTTATGCCATGCCTTTCGCCGCCTCCCGCCAACGGGGATTCACCCTCCTGGAACTGATCACGGTGATGACCATCATCGCCCTGCTGGCCACGGTGGGGCTGGCGGGCTACCGGCACAAGGTGAAGACGGCCCGGGAGGCGGTGCTCAAGGAGAACCTCTTCCAGATGAACCACGCCCTGGAGCAGCATCGGGCGGATCGCGGCAAATACCCCTCCAGCCTGGGTCCCCTCAAGGAACTGGGCTACCTCCGGGACATGCCCTACGATCCCATGACCCAGTCCAGGGACACCTGGCAGACCGAACTGGAACCCCCCGATCCCGACAACCCCGATGCGGAATTGGGGATCTTCCGGGTCCGCAGCGGCTCCAGCGAAAAGGGCGAGAACGGCATTCCCTATAACGAGTGGTGAGATTAGTCCACGACCCACGCCCCCTAGCCCCTAGCCCATAGCGACCCATGAGCCCCAAGACCCTCCAGCGCCTCGACCAGTTCTCCAAAATCCTCCTGCTGCTCTGGGCCGGGGCGGCCTTGGGCTTCGGCATCTTCACGGCACCGGTGCTCTTCCGGGAACTGCCCAGCCGGGACCTGGCCGGCCGCGTCGCCGGTCTGATCATCGGGCGCCTGGACTGGGCGGCCTGGATCGCCTTCGGCCTCGCCGGCCTCAGCTGGGCCGGCCGCTGGGCCTCCGAGGTCCAGGACGAGATCATCGGCCCCCTCCGCCTTTGGAGTGGCGGCCTGATGGTGGCGCTGCTCATGTGCCTGGCCAGCAGCTTCGTCGTCACGCCCAAGATCCACGCCATCCGCGCCCGCCTCAATGCGCCCATCGAAAGCCTGGCGCCAGATCACCCTGATCGCGTGGCCTACAACAAGGCCCATGGCCTCAGCCGCAACCTGTTCCTCCTCCGGATCCTGCTGGCCGTGGGCCTGGCCGCCACGGTGAGCCTGCTGCCCCGGGCGGGCCGCAGGGAAGTTGAGACCGAAGGCTGATCCGGCTTCGCGGACTCATTGCGCATAGGTCCGACGCCGCTTGGCCGAGGGATCGTCCGCGCCATCCCCATCCAATCGAATTGAAGGAAGCCATACCCCAATCTGAGTGGATCAGATGCCGGGTTGGTGCTGCTTGAATAATTCAAAATATTGCATTTGAAGATATTTAGTTTGTGGAATGGAAAATGCTCCGAATCACTGGGATCCGAAGAAAACGGTTCCCCGGGGCCGGATTCCCGGCCTGAGCCCTTGCCCACAGAAGGCGGAACCGTGCCCATCCATCGACTCGTCTCTCCCCTCGCCTTCATCCTCCTGGCCGGGGCCTTAGCTGCCCCCCTGTCCGCCCAGATCAGCTTCCAGATCACGGTGGGGCCTCCTCCCATTCCCGTGTACGAGCAACCCATCCTGCCCGAGGACGGGTATCTCTGGACGCCGGGTTACTGGGGCTGGGGCGAGGACGGCTACTACTGGGTGCCAGGTACCTGGGTCCAGGCGCCCGAACCCGGTCTGCTCTGGACGCCCGGCTATTGGGCCTGGCATGACGAGTACTTTGAATTCCACCGGGGCTACTGGAGCTCCCACGTGGGGTACTACGGTGGCATCAACTATGGGTACGGCTACGGTGGCCGCGGCTTCGAAGGCGGTCGCTGGGAGGGTCGGAACTTCTACTACAACCGTTCCGTCAACAACGTGAGTCGCACCCGGGTCACCTACGTCTACAATCAGACAGTCACTGTCAATAACAACACCCATATCTCCTACAACGGCGGCGCCGGCGGCGTGAATTCTGCACCGACCGTACAGGAGCGGACGGTGGAGAAGGAACACCATGTGCAGCCCACCGCGGTGCAGACGCAGCATCATCAGTTGGCGAGCCAGGACAGGCAGCTCCTGGCCTCCGTCAACCGCGGCAAACCCGCCGTGGCCGCGACCGCCAGACCCACGGATTTCTCCCCCAAGAGCGCCGTGGCGGCCAAGGCACCCGGTGGCAAGGTGGAAGAGATCACCTTGAAGGCAACGCCCAAGACGCTGGCGCCGCCCTCGAAGGGATCCGCGCAAGAGGGCAAATCCGCCCGCCCGGCACCCCAACCGGCCCCATCGGCGAATCCAGTGGCGCCCAATGCCGAACGCCCGCCGGCCCCAGCCCCGAAGCCCCTTCCTTCTCCCACGCCCGGCCCCGAACGCAGGCCAGCGCCAACTCCAGCGCCTGAGCGCCATCCGGAACCTGCTCCGCATCCGAAGCCCGAACGTCGTCCGGAGCCAGCGCCCGCTCCCGAACGCAGGCCAGCGCCAGCTCCGGCTCCCGAGCGCCATCCGGAACCTGCTCCGCATCCAGCCCCCGAACGTCGTCCAGAGCCAGCACCAGTTCCAGAGCGCAGGCCAGCTCCGGCTCCCGAGCGCCGTCCAGAGCCCGCGCCCCGTCCCGCTCCCGACCACCACCCGGAACCAGCGCCCCGGGAAGGGCGGGAGCCCAAACCGAGGCCTGACTAGCTTGGTTTTCCTGGATGGAAGTTCAGGTTTGGGGACTGCCCGGGCCCCAAATCTGATGCGTTCCCGTTGGCCATTGAGCGCTAAACGCTGATCAAGGGATCGGCACCGGCTCCGGCAATTCCCAAGCCTCCAGAGTGCGCGGCGCCGGGGCGCCGGGGATCAGTTCCCGCAACCAGAGCCGGATGTCCTCCAGACCATCGCCGTCCGTGGCGCAGGTCTGCACGGCACCCGGGTGGCGCTTCTTCAGGTCCAGCTTCTGGGGCCGGTGCAAGCGATCCACCTGGTTCAGCACCAGGAGCCGCGGCTGGGCCTCGATCCCCTCGGCCTCGCACCCGATCTCACGCAGGGTGGCGCCCACGACCTTGAGATGATCCTCCAGATCCGGATGGGCCGCATCGGCTACCACCAGCAGGGCATCGGCGGTGCGGACCTCGCCCAGGGTGCTGCGGAAAGCGGCCACCAGCTGGTGGGGCAGTTTGCGGATGAAGCCCACCGTGTCGGCCACCAGGCACTGCTTCGCCTCCAGGCTGCCGCCGGTTTCGGGATTAAAGGACTGGCCCAGCCAGGCCTTGCGGGTGGTGGTGTCCAGGGTGGCGAAGAGCAGATCCCGGGGCTCGCCTTCCCCGGTCAGCGCCTTCAGCAGACTGGTCTTCCCTGCGTTGGTGTAGCCCACCAGGGCCACCCTCGGCAGCCC
>JBBRZL010000194.1:0-5657 GCA_038236735.1 Holophagales bacterium
CAGTTGCGGGGCCGGGTGGGCCGCGGGGTCCACCGCAGCCACTTCCTCATGATCAGCGGCTCTGAAACGGAGCGGCTGCAGACCCTGGTGGAGACCCAGGATGGTTTCCGCATCGCCCAGCGCGACCTGGAGCTGCGCGGACCGGGCGAGTTCTTCGGCGTGAAGCAGGCGGGCCTCCCCCAGTTCCAGGTGGCGGACCTGGTGCGCGATCGGGCGCTGCTGCTGCGCTGCCGCGAAGCCGCGGACCGCGCCCTGGCCCTGGGCCTCAGCGAGGCGCAGACCGAGTGGCTGAAGCGGGCCCAGGCCCGGCTGAAGCTGGCGGAAGTCAGCTGAGGAGCACTGGACCAGTCCCCCGAGAGAAGGCCTGAGCATCAGTGCCTGGGTGGCGGCTCCATCGGCTGCTCTCCCGAGGTGCCCCCCCGTGGCGGTCCCGCCAGGGGGAACTTCAAGGTGAAGGTAGTGCCCTGGCCCGGCACCGATTGCAGAGCGAGTTCACCACCCAGCAGGTCCGTGAACTTCTTCACGAGCGTGAGACCCAGGCCGGTGCCGCCGAATTTCCGCGTGGTGCTATCGTCCGCCTGGACGAACTCCTGGAACACCCTCGCCTGCTGTTCTGCCGTCATGCCGATGCCACTGTCCTGCACCGTCAGCACCAATTGCCCGCCCTCGCCCTGGGCCTTGAGCAGCACCATACCCTCCTGGGTGAACTTGGCGGAGTTGCTGAGGAGGTTCACCAGGATTTGCCGCAGGCGCGTGGGATCCGAGCAGATGAGCTCGGGCACCTGCTGCAAATCCAGTTCGAAGCGGTTGCCATTCTTCTCTGCCAGGGGCCGGATCGTGGCGTCCAGATCGTGGAGAAAGGTGGGGACCGTGATCTGCTGGAAGTCCAGGCGCAGATGGCCAGCCTCGATCTTCGACATGTCCAGGATGTCGTCGATGAGCCCGAGAAGGTGTTGGCCCGCGCTGTGGATCTTGCCCGCATCGCTCCTGTGGCCGCTCATGACCGGATCCTGCATGTCCTCCTGCATGATCTCCGAATAGAGCAGGATGGCGTTCAAGGGCGTGCGCAGTTCGTGGCTCATGTTGGCGAGGAAGGCGCTCTTGGCTTTCGAGGCGGCCACGAGCTCGGAGGTCTGTCGGGTTACCTCGTCGACGAGTTCACGGTTGCTCCGCTCCAATTGGGCCTGCCGGGCCTTCACCAGTGTGATGACCAGGCCGGCGAGACCAAGGAGGCCGAGGGCCCGGACCCACCAGCGCTCCCACCAGGCTGCGCGGACCCAAAAGCGGAAGGTGGTCACCGGGCCCTGGAGTCCCTCCTGGGTGAGCCCGCGCAACTCGAGCACATGGGGTCCCGCCTGCAGTCCGGTGTAGCGGAGATTGGGCGTGTCCATGCGGATCCAGTCCGCGTCCACTCCCGACAATTTGGCTGCATAGAGCAGAGAGTCCTGGATCTGGTAGTTGGGCACCATGAACCGGACTTCGAGATCATTGCTCGCCTTCGACAGTTCCAGATACGGATCCGACGGGTCGAGTTCGCGTGAACCTGCCCGGGCAGAGATGACCAGCGGCGGCCTCAGACCCTGGTGAGGTGGCTGGGGAAGTAGATCGTGGCTCATGAGGCCAGAAGGGCTGCCGACCCAGATCCGACCAGGTTCCACCAGAAGGGCGGCCTCATCGCATTCCGAGCTGATGATGCGGTCCTCTGTGCCCAGGATGTGGAGGGCCGGAGATTCTCCCGCATCCAAGAAGCCGAGGCCCTTGCTCGTCCCGACCCAGATGCGCCCTTCAGCCCCGAAGGCCACGGAATAGATGGTCATCTGGGTCCAGGGCACCGCGAGGTCCAACACCGCGTCCCGCACCAGGGTGCCGCCTTGCAGGTGGTGAAGGGTGAGGACCGGCCGATTCCTGTAACTGATGATCACCCTGCCATCGGGAGCGATGTCGGCTGCCGTTGGCAGCTCCGGGAGCATGTCCGGGACGCTCTGCCATGCCCCATCCTTCCAGATGGAACCCTTGCCTTCATGGAGCATGAGGATGCCGCCCCCGGGGAGATGGAAGAGCCCGTTGACTTCCCTGGGCGCGGCGCCATTGATCGGCATGAGCGACCAGGTCCAGGCCTGGCCGCTTCGACTCCCGCGCACCACACCGCCATTCTGGTTCGCGACCCAGGGCCGGCCTTCGCCCTCGAAAGCCACGCCGGCGGTGAGCCGATCCACAGGCAGGGCTTCGATGCGCAGGGGGCGAGCCACCAGGGTTCGGGTATTCACGAGGTGGATGGTGCCTCCAGGGCTGCCGCTGGCCCAAAGGGTGCCGTCCTTTGCCAGAGTGAGGGTGAGGAACCGCCCCTTCGCCACGCGCTTGAAGCGGCGCCCGCGCACCACCCACAATCCAGAATCCATTCCCACCCAGAGTTGTCCCAGCTGATCGCGGATCATCTGCCAGGTGGTGTCCTGGGGGAGGCCATCCTGGGGACCGTAGGTGTGCCAGCGGGTCTGTCCCAGTACCCGGAGGATGCCCTTGTCCGTGCGGAGCCAGAGACCGCCTTCCTGGTCCACCATGCCGCCCCGCGCATCGTCCTGGGCATAGCCGAACTGCTCCCTCTGATTGTTCTTGACCCGCCATAGCCCCGAGACGGTATCCACCCAGACCCAACCCTCCGAGTCCCGGCTCAGTTTCGAAATGTGGCTGTATCCTCCGACCACGCCGGTACCGATCCAGGTGCCCTTGCCGTCGGCCGGCAGGCGCCAGAGCGAACTGCTGGTGCGGACCCAGACATTCCGGTCGCCGTCCACGGCCACATCCTGGAGGACCTCGCCCGGGGCGAACTGGGGCGACTCCAAACGGACCCAGCCCCCCTCTCTCCAGTGCCAGATCGTCTGCGAGGTGATGGCCCAGGCGCCGGACAGGGAGGGATCCGCGAACAAGTGGGTCGGCAGCTCCTGGCCAGGCCAGGGAGTGGGTGTCACGAAGCCATGGGGCGCACCTTCCACCCGGATGCCCTGGGAGGTGAGAACCCAGAGGTGACCCTCCTGGTCCCGCAAGACTTCCTTGACAGTGCCTGCCGGGATGCCGTCGGCCGGGCCGAAGATCCGGGATTGCCCCCGCTCAATCCGGGCCAGGCCTCCTTGGGTGGCCACCCAGAGGGCCGCATCCAGGTCCACAAAGAGGCTCGTGATGAACTGGGAAGGGAGCTTCCCCGTGAATGGGTAGAACCGGCGTCCATCAAAGAAGCAGAGCCCACCCTCGGTGCCGACCCACAGCCGGCCGGCCGGATCCTGCACCAGAGCAGACACCACCTCGCTGCCCAACCCCTGCTCGATGCCGTAGCGACGGACGGGGAAGCTGCCCTCCACCTGAGCTTGCAGGGGAAGGGCGAGGCTCAGGCAGGCCATGGCGAGGGACAGGAAGCGAGTCATCTGCCCTCTACTATCGGGCGATCCGAGAGGTTTCTCCAATTTCGTTGGTGGCGGGCAGCCCAGATTCCTAGGCAGGATCCGACTGGCGCTGGGACCTGATCCAGATTAAGGTCTGCACACCTTCAAATTTCAGGGAACTCCGAGGTCCCATGTCCGCTGCAGCTCAACCTAAGGCCCAGTCGAATGCCTCGTCGGTGCCCCTGCTCGGTCAGGTGGTCCGGTTTCTGGGCGTGCTGATCCTGGCGGGCACTGTGCCCCTGGCCCTGCTGCTAGCGATGGGGCCGAAGGTCATCTGGAGCATGGTCATCGCCGCCGTGCCCCTGGGTTTCACCGTGGCCGGCTTCTATGCCTGGCGCCGCGCCTGTCCCTTGGCCTTCTTCGCCACCCTCGGGCAGCGCTTCAAAGTGCAACGCAAACGCAAGGTCGGCGACTGGCTGGCGACCCATGGCCTGGAAGTTCAGCTGGGGCTCCTGGTGGCCGCCCTGGCGTGGCGGCACCTGGGCGCCAACAGCACGCCCTGGGCCCTGGCGGGCCTCTTGATGACCGTGGTCCTCGCGGCCACCGCCGTGGGGTTCCTTTATACCGGGAAGACCTGGTGCAACCATCTCTGCCCAGTGGGTGTGGTCGAGAAGTTTTACCAGGAACCCGTGCTGCTCCTGGCCCAGGAAGGCAATTCGCAATGCGTTTCCTGCACCGCCTGTAAGAAGAACTGCCCCGACATCGACCTGGAGCAGGCCTACTGGAAGGAGCTGGAATCCCCCGCCCGGCGCCGGGTCTACTACGCCTGGCCCGGTCTGGTACTCGCCTTCTACAGCTACTTCTACCTGGCTACGGGGAACTGGGTCCACTACTTTGACGGCGCCTGGTCCCGGGATCCCATGTTGGCCTCGCGCATGCTCTCGGCAGGCTTCTTCTTCGCACCGGCCGTCCCCCGTCTGGCGGCGGTACCGATCACGTTCCTGGCCTTCGGAACGGCGAGCTTCGCGGCCTTCAGCCTCCTGGAGCGGTTCCTCGTGTCCCGCCCAGCGGACGAGCAGGCCCGGGCGACCCTCCGCCACCGTTGCCTGACCCTCGCCGGGTTCGCGGGCTTCATCCTCTTCTATGCCTTTGCAGGCCAGCCGGCCCTGCTGGCCCTGCCGGTCTGGCTGCGGCAGCTCCTGGCTGTGGGCATCGTCATGGTGGCCACGACCCTGCTGCTGGCCCGGTGGTCGCGGAGCGAGGCCACCTTCGTCCAGGAGAAATTCGCCCGGGGCCTGCTGAAACGCTGGGAATGGGGGGATGCGCCCCCCTCCAACAACCTCAGTGACATCTACCTCCTGCATCAGGAGCGCTCCCAGCAGCGGGAGGCGCGGCTCAGGACCTACAAGGCGACGGTCCGGGATCTCCTGGCCGAGGGCATCCTCAACCGGGGCAACCTGGTGCTGCTGCAGAAGCTCAGGGCCGAGCTGGGCATCGCGGACAAGGACCACGACAAGCTGCTATCGGAGTTGTCCCTGGAGGAAAAGCGGCTCTTCGATCCTGCCTATCAGGGCTCCATGGAGAAGCAGCTGCAGCTTGAACAGTACCGCGGGGAACTAGAGGCCCTCCTGTTGGGCAACCAGCGGCCCGAGCCTGCCGTGGTCGAGGCCCTGCGGCAGGTCCACCGCATCCGGCGCGAGGAGCATGCGGCGATCATGGAGCAGCTGCGCGGAGAGCAGGGACCCCTCCTGGCCCGTCTGCAGGAACCCGTCCGGCTGGTGTTGGAGCTCCATGCGGCGGCCCTGGCCGCCGACCGGGTGGAGGCTCTCGAGGCTGCCAGCGGCCGGGCGGGCCTGGCCCGCCATCGGCGCCTGGCCTTCTACCGGCACGTCGTGCGATGGAAACAACGCCAGCACCTGGACCACATTCTCCAACTGCTGGAACTGGGTTTCCAGGAACCCCGCCTGCAGGACCTGCGGTTGACCCTGGCCTCATCCGGCCTGGACGGCATTCAGGAGGTACTCACGCTCCTGGGTGCCCTCGCTGACCAGGGCCCGCTGGGGGCCGTGCTGGCCCCCCTGGTCTCGCTGCCGGCGTCGCTCGAGGACCCTGGCCCTGCCCTGCGCGGGGCCGCCCAGAGTGAGGCCCGGTTCCTGCGTGCCTCGGCCCTCACGCTGCTGGGCTACCTGGGGGATGCCGCGTCGGAGCAGGCGCTGCGCGGGGCCCTCTTGGATCCGGATCCGCTGGTCCGGGAGACGGCCCAGACCCTCCTCGGCATGGCCG
>JBBRZL010000195.1:0-5607 GCA_038236735.1 Holophagales bacterium
CCATATCCGGGCCGCCACCTTCATGTGCTTCGACGGCGTGGTGCCCGGCAACGAGGGCCGCGGCTACGTGCTGCGCAAGATCATCCGCCGGGCCCTGCGCTTCGGCCGGAAGCTGGGCATCGAGGGCCTCTTCTTCGCGGATCTCGCGCCCTCCGTGTTCCAGGCCATGGGCGATCAGTACCCCGAACTGCTGGGGGAGATGGGCCGCATCCAGAAATCCCTCCAGCGGGAGGAAAAGCAGTTCAGCCAGACCCTCTCCACGGGCCTGAAGCTCCTGGAGGCCAGCGACGTCTCCAGCGGTGCCTTGTCGGGCAGCGATATCTTCCGCCTGTACGACACCTACGGCTTCCCCGTGGATCTGGTGGAGGACTGGTGCCGGGAGCGCGGCATCGCGGCGAATCTGGCCGGCTTCCAGCAGGAGCTGGGCGCCCAACGCACTCGGGCCCGGGCGGCCATGAAGTCCCACGACCTGCGCCTCGCGGGCGATCTGGCCGTGCTCGCGGACTTCCCCCCCACCCGGTTCACGGGCTACGACCACCTGGAGAGCCAGGGGCACGTGGTGGCCCTCTTCGACGCCGCCAACCGGCGGGTAAAGCAGCTCACGGGGCCAGGCTACGTGCTGTTGGACCGCACCCCCTTCTACGCCCAGTCCGGTGGCCAGGTGGGGGATACCGGCCAGCTGCGCTTCGAAGGCGGCCACGCGGAGGTCCTCGATTGCGTGGCCCCGGCCCAGCGGCGCCACCTCCACAAGGTGGTCGTCACGGGCGACCTGCTGGAGAACATGGCCGTGAACGCCCTGGTGCACTCCATCCGCCGCCGCCGCGTGCGCGCCCATCACACGGCCACGCACCTGCTGCATGCGGCCCTGCGGGAAGTGCTGGGCACTCACGTGAAGCAGGCCGGCAGCGTGGTAGACGCCGCCCACCTGCGCTTCGACTTCACGCATTTCGCGCCTCTGGAACTTGAACAGATCGCTGAGATCGAACACCTGGTGTCCCGCCAGGCCCTGAGATCCGTGGCCACGCACGTCAACGAGATGGACATCGAGGAGGCCTTGGCCTCAGGCGCCATGGCGCTCTTTGGGGAGAAGTACGGCGACGTGGTCCGGGTGGTGCAGGTGCCCGGTTTCTCCACGGAGCTTTGTGGCGGCACCCACGTATCCAACACGGGCGAAATCGGCGTGGTGAAAATCACTTCCGAAGGCGCCGTGAGCGCCGGCGTCCGCCGCATCGAGGCGGTGGCCGGCGAACTGGCCCTGGAGCTCCTCCAGGCCGATGAAGCCATGCTGCACGGGCTGGCCCGCCAGGCCAACGCGGGCCGGGAGGCCTTGCCGGAACTCCTGACGGCCAAGGACCAGCGCATCGCCCAGCTGGAACGGGACCTCAAGGACGCGAAGCTCAAGGCCGCCAGCGGCGGGGGCAGCGCCGAACAAGTGGAACAGCGCCAGGGCGTCACCCTGGTCACCGCCTCCGTGGAAGGCCTCGAAGGCAACGCCCTCCGCGAGCTCATGGACCAGATCCGCACCCGCCATCGCAGCGCCGTCATTGTGCTGGCCTCCAAGGTGGCCGAGGACAAAGTGGCGGCCCTGGTGTCGGTCTCCCCAGACCTGCCCCAGGATGCGGGCGTCCTGTTCAAGCTGATGCTCCCGGCCTTGAATGGCCGGGGCGGCGGCAAGAAGGATCTGGCCCAGGGCGGCGGCACCAACCCGAGCGGCCTGCCGGCGGCCTTCGCCGCTCTCCGGTTGGCGCTTTAGGCACCAGGATCACCCCCTGGGTTCCCGCGTCCGATGACGTGGCTGAACCGTTAAGATGAAGCCCCATGCTCCCCATCCGCCGTCTGCTGCTGCGTGACCTTCTGGTCCTGATGGCTGGGCTATCGGCGGTGATTCTCGGTCTCTCCTGGTGGAGTCAGCAGCACGTTCTGGCTCAGCAGGCCGATGTCCGCACGCAGACCGCGCTGCGACACCTGGACGAAGGGCTGCGCCAGAGACTGGGCCAAGCCCAGACCCTGGGGGAAGTGGTCCGGGGTTGGTGGCTGGAGGGGGCCCTGGATCCAGCCCGGCCCGGCGAGGCGGCCCGGATGGTTCTGCCGCTGCTGAACGCGCAACGCAGCATCACGAGCCTGAACCTGGCGCAGCCGGAGGGCCCGGCCCTGCTGTTCCTCCGGCTGGGCAACGTCTGGTCCATGCGCGAACTGGTCCAGCCCGGACCCGGGGCCCGCATCCGCTGGTACAGCTTCGACCGGCCTGGCGAACCGGCCAGGGTGGAGGCCTGGACCCCCATGGACTATGATCCCCGCACGCGGCCCTGGTACCTGGCGGGCGCGGCCTCGTCGACGCCCATCTGGACCGAGCCCTATGTCTTCTATACCACGCGGGACCCTGGCATCACCTGTACCTTCCCGGTCCGCGCCGCCCGTGGCCTGGGGGGCGTGGTGGCGCTCGACTTCCTGCTGGATGATCTGACCGCCCAGGTCTGGGCCGCGCAACCGACCCGCCGCAGCCGCTGCCTGGTGGTGGATGCCCAGGACCGCGTTCTGGTGCTGCCCAACGATCCTGCGTTCCAAACCCAGGAGGCTCGCCGCGCGGCCTTCCTCATGCCTCTCAGCCAGGATTCTCCAGAAATCCAGTCCGGGCTGCTCGCGACCGGGAACCGGGGTGATGAACCCCTTCGTATCCGCCTCGGAACGGAGACCCTGGTGGGACTGGTCACGGACTTCCGGGATCTTCCGGGGATCCAGTGGCGGCTGGTGCTCTCCGTGCCTGAAGCAGACCTGTTGGGGCCCGCCCAGGCCCGGCTCTGGAGCCTGCTGGGCCTGGGGCTCTTGAGTCTGATCCTGGCCGTCTGGCGGATCCGGCTCATCGCCCACCGGGTGGCGGATCCCATTACCCAACTGGGTGCCACGGCGGAAGCCCTGGGCCAGGGCCAAGCGCTTCCCCCGATGCAGTCCCAGATCCTGGAAATCAGCAGTCTGGACCGCGCCCTCCGGCAGGCTGGCCAGACCCTGGCGGACCAGGCCAAGCTGCAGCGGCAGCTGGAGCACAGTCAGCGCATGGAGACCGTGGGCACCCTGGCCGGCGGCATCGCCCACGACGTGAACAACCAGCTGGCGGCCATCCTGGGGCAGCTTTACCTCTGCCGGGGGTTGTTGCCGGAGGGCCATCCAGTACTGGGCCGGATTCAGCGCGCCGAAGAGGCCACCCGGCGCAGCGCCCAGACCACCAAGGCCCTGCTTTCCTTCAGTCACCAATCCCGGCCCGAATTGCGGCGCATGGACTTGAACGCCCAGGTCCGGGACACCTCCGCCATCCTCGATCGCCTGCTCGGTGGCCGAATCCGCCTCAACCTCTCCCTGATGGAGGGCCTGCCCCCCATTGCGGGAGATTCCATCCAGCTGGAGCAGGTGCTCATGAACCTCGCCGTCAATGCCCGGGACGCCATGCCCAATGGCGGCGACCTGAGCCTCCGGACCTTTCTGGAGGCGGAGGGGGGCGTCGGACTGGAGGTCCAGGACACCGGTGGCGGCATCCCCGAGGCCCTCCTGCCGCACATCTTCGAGCCCTTCATCACCACCAAGCCCCTCGGCAAGGGCACGGGCCTTGGCCTCGCCATGGTGTTCGGCATCGTGAAGGCCCATCAGGGCTGGATCCGCGCCGACAATCCTCCTGGTGGTGGCGCGCGGTTCCGCATCAGCCTCCCGCCCGCCGAAGGGGACCTCTCGACCGGACCTTCCGCCCATGCGCGGATCCTCTCGGCGGGTGCCCGGCTGGCTGGGCGTCGCGTGCTGCTCGCGGAGGACGAAGTTCCCCTGCGCGAACTGCTGGCGGACGCGCTGACCCTGGCGCGCATCCAGGTTACCGCCGCGCCGGATGGTGCCGTGGCCTGGCGCGCCTGGCAGGCCGGCGTCTTTGATCTGGTGCTGAGTGATCAGCGCATGCCCGACTGCACTGGGCTGGAGCTGCTGGAACGCATCCGGTCCAGCGGCTCCGAGGTGCCTTTCATTCTCGCCAGCGGGCAGGGGCTGGAAGGATTTGAAGAGGCCCTGGGCCGCGACCTGAGGGTGCGCCTTCTGCCCAAGCCCTTCGAACTGCCTCGCCTGATGGCCCTGATGGAAGAGATGCTGGCCATCCCGACCTAGTTACCTGGCAGCCCCAGAGTCATCGGCAGGGACGGCTCACCGGGCGCCGGGGCCGCCCTTCTCGTGACAGCCGAGGCAGGTCGCCAGCTTGGGATCGGGACTGCGCCAATAGATGCTGTCCTGGCCGCCGAAGTCCTTGCGCAGGTCCTCCGGCACCTTGGCCCAGTAGAAGGCAAAGGCCGTGCTGCCGTCGGCCTTGACCTCCTTGAAGTAGAGCGGGCCAGGTTCGGTACTGGGTTTGCCCTTCACGTCGCCGAAGGTGGGCATCACCACGTAGGCCCCCGGCGGCATGGGCTTGCCCGCCTGATAGGCATCAATGCCTGAGGCCGACACCCAGATCCTGCGCCAGCGATCGCCATGGGCCTTGCTCCGTTCCGGGGCCGCTTCGGCCGGTTCCAGGCTGGCATAGTCCAGGGCCCGGATCGGCAGGTCAGCCTCGACGTCGTTGCGCTTGGCGGCGTCGGCGTCGGCTGCGGCCCGGTTGGTCTCCTCACTGCCGAAGACCATGATGCCGCCCAGCTTGCCACTGAAGCCCCAGGCGCCCAGCCAGAGGAACCCCACCAGCAGGGCCGCCAGGCCCACGCCCCGCTCCAGGAAGGAGCGGGGCGGGGCCTGGCGGTTGCCATCGGCTCTGGGCAGTCGGCGCCAGGCGCGCCAGAGCAGGAGGATGCAGAACCCACCCAGCAGGAACCCGGCGAGGGCCCCCAGGATGTGAAGCTGCAGGGTCCGCTGCAGCACCTGCTTCTCACTGGCCACCAGCGGCAGGAATTTCGCCGGCGCGATGAGGTTAATCAAGCGTCCCCAGAGTAGGCCGCTGACCAGCGCGGCCGAACTGCCGAGCCAGGCCAGGACCGCCAGGAAGAGGGCTGTTCCCGTGAAGACCTTCCCGTAGCGCCGATGGGAGGAGGCCAGCATGGCCAGGGGCAGCACCGCCACCAGGCCCAGGGGGACATGGACGAGAGCCGGGTGTTCCCGCGCGATGAACTGGAGCAGTGGAGCGATCGTCATCGATGTCGCAGATCAGAAGACGCGGACTACGTTAAAGCCCAGTGCCCATCGAGCCGAGGGCCGGGGCCCACCGCCGTAGTCCCCGCTCAGCACCTGATTGGCGGTGGTGCCGCTGGCGTTGGAGCCGACCACCGTGAACCGGTGCTTGAAGGTTTTGTAGGAGAAACCGATGGAAAAGCCGTTCTGATAGGTCGTGCCGTCGGTGATGCCGCCGGGTGCGGCCTTGGCGAACTTCGAGGGCCGCGGGTAGTACTCGCCAACGAAGGAACTCTTTTCGGTGAGGCCGATGCGCAGGCCCAAGCCCACGTTGAACACCCCCCCCTTGTTGGGCGTGGTCTTGGGCGTCGCCCCCGGAGGCACGGCCAGGATGGTGTCCGTGGTGGTGGTCCGGGTGATGTAGGTGGGCACCAGGGAGAAGATGATGTCATCGGTGATGAAGATCTCCGCGGGGACCTGGAAGGC
>JBBRZL010000196.1:0-5561 GCA_038236735.1 Holophagales bacterium
CGGCCCTGCCCCAGCTGAAACTGGGGTGGATTGCCGTGCGCGGCCCCGGCGCGGACCAGTATCTAGAGGCTCTGGCCTTCCTGGCGGACCAGTACCTCTCCGTGTCCGCACCGGTCCAGGCCGCGGCGCCCACCCTCCTGGCCCTGGTGCCGGGCATCCAGGAGCAGGTGCGGGCCCGGCTGCGTACCAACCTGGCCGCCCTAGATGCCGCCCTGGCCGCCCAGCCCCGCCTCTCCCGACTGCCCGTGGAAGGCGGCTGGTCGGTGCTGCTGCGGCGCCCGGCCGTGGAAGCGGACGAGGCCTGTGCCCTGCGCCTGCTGGAAGAGGCCTCGACCCTTGTTCATCCCGGCTCTTTCTTCGATTTGCCGGGTGATGGGCACCTGATCCTCAGCCTGCTGACGCCGGGGCACATTTTCCCCGAAGGGTTGCAACGCATCCTTTCCCGGCTCTGACATAATCGCCGGAACCCATGAGCACCCTCGCCTCCTGCCCCAGTTGTGGTGCCGCCCTGAGCTTTCGGCCTGGGACGATGGTGGCTGTCTGCGGGTACTGCAAGGCCCTGGCGGCGCGGAAGGATCGGGATCCCGAGCTGCTCGGCAAGGTGGCCGACCTGGTGGACACGGGCTCGCCACTGGGCCTGGGCGCCTCGGGGACCTACGCGGGCCGAGGCTTCACGCTGGCGGGCCGGGTGCAGCTGAAACATCCCCTGGGCGGCGTGTGGGACGAATGGTACCTGGCCCTGGACGATGGCCGCTGGGGCTGGCTGGCCGAGGCCCAGGGCCGATTCTACCTGACCTTCACCCAGACGCC
This sequence comes from Holophagales bacterium, assembly GCA_038236735.1. GTDB lineage: Bacteria > Acidobacteriota > Holophagae > Holophagales > Holophagaceae > Geothrix. The sequence continues at coordinate 811 of JBBRZL010000196.1, forward strand.
CCATGGCACCCTGCCGACCGCCGATAGCCTCCAGGCCGGCGGCATTGCGGATCTCGGGCCGGATGGGCTGTGGGCCGTGGGCGAGCTCAGCCACGCCACCTTCCACAGTGCCGAGGGCGAGATTCCCTGGGCTGTGGTACCGGGCGCCACCTACCGCTTCGCGGATCTCTCCGGCAAGAACGGCGCCTTCGCCACCCTGGACTACAGCGAGGAGCCGCCGCTCTTCTTCCTGGGCCGCGAAATCCCCCTGACCGACCTGCACATCCAGGGCGGTCTCCGGAAGCCGACCAAACTGGGCACCCAGAGCCTCAACTGCCCCAAGTGCGGCGGCGCCCTGGCCCTGCACGCGCCGGACCAGACCCTGCGCGTGGGCTGCCCCAGCTGCGGCAGCCTGCTGTCGGCGGAAAATGGCAAGCTGGCCTTCCTGAAGAGCCTCAATCAGCCGCAGCAGGACGTGGTGATCCCCCTTGGTACTGAGGGCCTCCTGATGGGCGAGAAGGTCATCTGCATTGGCCAGCTTCGGCGCAGCTGCAGCATCGAGGGCACGGACTATCCCTGGAACGAGTACCTGCTGCTGGACGGCCAGCATGGCTTCCGATGGCTGGTGCAGAGCGAGGGCCACTGGAGCGTCGCCGTGGCCCTGCCTCCCGGTGAGATCACCCTGGGCCGCGAGGGCCTGAAGAACCTCTCGGCCCTGGGCACGAACTGGCGCCGCTTCCAGGACGTACAGGCCGTGGTCGAGGGCGTCTGGGGCGAGTTCTACTGGCAGGTGGAGCAGGGCGAGCAGGTGCAGGTGACCGAATTCGTAGCCCCGCCCCGCAGCCTCAGCCGGGAGCGGCAGACCCATCGGGGCGGCGGCGAGGAAGTGAACTGGAGCCTCTCCACCTACCTGGAGCCGGAGGAAGTCCGGACGGCCTTCAAGTTGGCGGGGCGGCTCCCGTCCCCCATGGGCATTGCTTCCTTCCAGCCCAATCCGCACAAAGTGTCCCTGGCGAAATCCGCCCTCTGGCTGGTGGGCGCCCTGGGGCTCCTGCTGATCCTGGTCATGGCCGAATCCGTGACCCACCGCAACGTCGAACTGTTCAGCCGGCGCCTGGATCTGATGGAGCTGGCCCATCTCAGTCCAGGATCGGCCGAGGTCGCGCGCCGCAGCATTCCTTCGCGCAGGCCGGCGCAGGCGCAGCCCAGAGTGACCGCCGCCAACCCCGATCGAGCCAGTGATCCCACTACTGCCGAAGGCCAGGAGCCGGTCTTCTTCTCCGGCCCCATCGAGATCAAGGACGGCCACAGCAACCTTGCCGTCACGCTCACAGCACCTGTGAACAACGCCTGGGTTTCGCTGGAGGGCGCCCTGGTGAGCGAAACCACCGGCGTGGCGGAACTCTTCCTGCTGGAAAGCAGCTACTACCACGGCGTGGACGGCGGGGAATCCTGGTCTGAGGGCGGACAGACCCAGGAAGTCTTCCTCAGTGCCGTGCCACCCGGCACCTACGTGCTGCGCCTCGCCCCCGAGTGGGACGGGCGCTTTCCGCCCGTGGGCGCCATCGAGGTGCAGCTGCGCCAAGGCGTCATGCGCTGGCTCTATCCAGGGCTGGCCCTGCTGGCCATCCTCGTGGTGCCGCTGCTCATGTTCTTCCGCATGATGGCCTTCGAGGGCCGGCGCTGGCAGGAGAGCATGTACAACGCGAAGCCTTCCAGTGGGGGTGATTGATGCGGGTTCTCTACCTGATGTTCCTGGCGGGGGGCTTCAGCCTCATGGTGGCCAACGGCTTCTTCGGCCGCGAGTTCTTCGGCCAGCGCCGTCGGGCCGACCTGCCGCCCAGCATCCGCCAGACGCCCGGCGCCTATCGAACCTTCCTGCACAACAACGGCTTCCACGGAGGTAAATGATGTTCACGAACCAACTGCTCCACCAGCTCCTCGTCGCCGCCGTCTTCTCCGTCCTGGGTCTGGTCATCCTGGGCATCGTGTGGCTCGTGCTCGTGAAGATGCTGCCCTTCTCGCTGCGCAAGGAGTTCGAGGACGACCAGAACACCGCCCTCGGCATCGTCCTGGGCTGCCTCATCCTCGGCATCAGCATCATCATCGCCGCCGCGATTCATGGGTGATTGGCCTTCGGCTAATTCTGAAATCCCCTTGGCTGAGCCAACACTCAAAGCGCCGCTGCTGTTCATCAGTGTGCTGCTCATCGCTTCCTGCGGGCTGATCTACGAGCTGGTGGCGGGGACGCTTTCCAGCTACCTGCTGGGGGATTCAGTCACGCAGTTCTCCACGGTCATCGGCGTCTACCTCAGCGCCATGGGGCTGGGCTCCTGGTTGTCGAAGTTCCTGCACCGGGGGCTGGCGCGGCGCTTCGTGGATCTGGAACTGGCCGTGGCCCTGGTGGGAGGCTTCTCCGCGCCCATCCTCTTCCAGGCCTTCGCCCACACCCACGCCTTCCGGCTGGTGCTCTACAGCGTGGTCATGGCCGTGGGCACCCTGGTGGGGCTGGAGATCCCCATTCTCATGAGGATCCTCAAGGACCAGGTGCGCTTCAAGGACCTGGTCGCGGGCGTGCTCACCCTCGACTACATCGGGGCCCTCTTCGCGTCGCTGCTCTTCCCGCTACTGCTCATGCCCAAGCTGGGCCTGGTGCGGACCAGCCTGCTGTTCGGCCTGCTGAACGCCGGTGTGGGCCTCTGGTCCACCCACCTGCTGCAATCGCAGCTGGGGCCCACGCGCATGATCCGCCTGCGCTGTTTCGCGGTCATGGCCCTGCTGGCCGTGGGCCTCGCCTTCGCCGGGAAGTTCACCCTGGCCGTGGAGGAAGAGATCTTCGCGGACGAGATCGTCTACGCCAAGGACAGCGCCTACCAGCGCATCGTGCTCACCCGCGGTCGGGGCAGTTTCCAGCTCTTCCTCAATGGCAACCTGCAGTTCTCCAGCGCCGATGAGTACCGCTACCACGAGGCCCTGGTGCACCCGGCCTTCGGGGTGCGGCCCGACGCCAGGCGCGTACTCATCTGCGGCGGTGGCGACGGCCTCGCCGTGCGCGAAGTGCTGAAGCATGCCTCCGTTCAGGAAGTGGTCCTGGTGGATCTGGATCCGGCCATGACCGACATGGCCCGCCGGCAGCCCATGGTGCGCCAACTCAACGGCGCCGCCCTCGATGATCCCCGGGTCAAGGTCGTGAACGCCGATGCCATGGTGTGGCTCCAGGAGACGCCCGGGCCGCCCTTCGATCTGGCCTTCGTGGATTTCCCGGATCCCAACACCTACGCCCTTGGCAAGCTCTACACCTCGCGTTTCTACCGCCTGCTGCAGCGGCGCCTCACCGACGACGCCATGATCACGGTGCAGAGCACCTCGCCCCTCATGGCCCGCCAGTCCTTCTGGTGCATCGCCGCCACCATGGAGGCCGCGGGCCTGAAGGTGCGGCCCTACCACCTGGCAGTGCCCTCCTTCGGCGTGTGGGGCTTTGCGCTGGCCTCCAAGCGCGACTTCGAGGTGCCCACCCACGTGCTGCCGGGCCTGCGCCACCTGTCCGACGAGGCCACCACGGCCATGTTCGCCTTCCCCAGAGACATGGACCGTGTGCCCACGGAAGTGAACCGCCTGGACAACCAGGTGCTCGTGCACCTCTACGCCCGCGAGTGGCGGCGGTGGTCGTGACTCTCCGGAAAAAGAACGGTCCACAGATTCCACAGATTCCACAGATTTCACAACTGGCACAGCTGGACATGTTCCTTGTTCACAGCATCAGGTCAGCACCACCAAGTGATAGCTACCCCTCATCCGCGTCCCAAGCTTTTTGAATCTGTGTGAATCGGTGAAATCTGTGGATTCTTTTTTTCCTTTTTCATCTGCGCCCTCTGCGACATCAGCGGTTTCAAAATCATTTTCTTCTGTGGTCTCGCAACCATGAGGCGCCGGGATTTTCTCGCGCTCACGGCAGCCTCCTCACTGCCGCTGGCCTGCCGGCGGAAACCCGAGTTCCCCTTCCCGGGCAAACTGGTGGGTCCGGACCTGGCGCTGGGGCATTGGCTGAAGGGCGGGATCTATCCGGACCCGGACCACTTCGAACCCATTTCCGTGCTCATCGTGGGCGGGGGCGTGGCAGGGCTAAGCGCCGGTTGGCGGCTGGCGGGGGCGGGCCTGGACGACTTCCAGGTGCTGGAGTTGGAAGCCGAAGCCGGTGGCACTTCCCGCTCTGGGCGCAACCACGTGAGCGCCTTCCCCTGGGCCGCCCACTACCTGCCCGTGCCCGACCGGGGCAACCACGCCGTGCTGCGCCTGCTGCAGGAATGCGGAGTGATCGAGGGTTTCGACGCCAAGGGCGAACCCCTCTTCGCGGAAGAAGCCACCGTGCGTGCCCCCGAAGAGCGCCTCTTCGCCTACGGCCAGTGGTGGGAGGGGCTCTATTTGCGGGCCGGGGCCAGCGCCGACGACGAACGCCAGTACCATGCCTTCTTCGACGAGGTGGACCGCTGGGCCGCCTACCGGGACGCGAAGGGCCGGCCCGCTTTCAGCATCCCGCGCTCCCGTTGCTCGGACGCGCCGGAGCCCCGCGCCCTGGACGGCCTGTCCTTGGCGGCTTGGCTGGATCAGCGAGGTCTCACTTCGCCGCGGCTGCGCTGGCTGCTGGATTATGCCTGCCGGGACGACTACGGCTCCCGGCTGGAGACCACCAGCGCCTGGGCCGGGCTCTTCTACTTTGCCGCCCGTAAACAAGGCCCCGGCGAGGACTCGCGGCCCCTGCTTACCTGGCCCCA
>JBBRZL010000197.1:0-5543 GCA_038236735.1 Holophagales bacterium
AGCGCGGGGGCCCGGGGGTGTGCGCGCAGCGCGGAACCCCCGGAGAATACTAATCCGCCAGCGTGCTGAGATCCCCCGGATCCTGGCCCAGGGCCTCGGCCTTGAGGGCGCGGCGGAGGATCTTGCCGGACCTCGTCTTGGGCAGGCTGGTGCGGATCTGGATCTCGCTGGGCATGGCGATGCCGCCCAGGTCCTCGCGGACGTGATCCTTGAGGCTGGCGATGAGGCCGGGGCCCGTGGCGACCCCCGCCCTCACCACCACGAAGGCCATGATCCGCTCGCCCTTGATGGGGTCGGGCAGGCCCACCACGGCGCTTTCGGCCACGGCGGGATGGCGGATGAGCGACCCTTCCACATCGGAGGTGCCGATGCGGTGGCCCGCCACGTTCAGAACGTCGTCGGAGCGGCCCAGCACGGCGAAGTAGCCATCGGCATCCTTCACGGCCACGTCGCCCACCGTGTAGTAGCCCGGGATCTCATTCCAGTAGTCCTCGTAGCGCTTGTGGTCGTTCCACACGGTCCGCAGCATGTAGGGCAGCGGGAACTTGATGACCAGGAGCCCCCCCTGGCCATCGGGCACCGGGGTGCCGTCCTTGTTCACCACGGCCAGCTGGGCGCCGGGCATGGCCTTGCCCGCCTTGCCGGGCCGGACCTCGAAGGTGGGCAGGGTGCCGATGACGGGGCCCGCTATTTCCGTCTGCCACCAGTTGTCCACCACCTGGCCGTTGCCCTGGCCCACCAGGTACTGCTGGGCCCAGCGGTGGGCTTCGGGATTCAGGGGCTCCCCGGCGCAGGCCAGGAGCCGCAGTCGGCTGAGGTCGTATTTCTCGGGGGCCTCGGAGCCGTGGCTCATCCACATGCGCACGGCGGTAGGCGCCGTGAACATCACGTTCACGCCGAAGCGCTCGCAGATCTCCCAGGTGACCTCGGGGCTCGGGTAGTCCGGCGCACCCTCGCGACAGAGAATCGTGGCGCCGATACTCATGGGGCCGTAGACGATGAAGCTGTGGCCCACCACCCAGCCGATGTCGGAAGTGCTCCAGTAGATGTCGCGCTCCTGGATCTGGTAGAAGGCCTTGCTCAGGTAGTTCACGCCCACCAGGTAACCGCCCGTCGTGTGGACCACGCCCTTCGGTTTTCCTGTCGTCCCGCTGGTGTAGAGGATGAACAGGGGATGTTCGGCGTCCACCATCACCGGGTCGCAGTGGATGTCGCGGCCCTTCTGGATGTCGTAGAAGTCCTTCTCGCGCTCACTGGCGAAGGTGACGGGCGCGTCGCCGGGACGGGAGCCCCGCCGGTGGACGATGACATGGTCCACGGAGACCAGGTCGCGCACAGCCTCGTCCACGATGGGCTTGAGGGCGATGGCCTTGCCGCGGCGGTAGGTGAAGTCCGAGCAGACCACCACCTTGGCGCCGGCGTCCTCGATACGGGTGCGCAGAGCCAGGGCGCCCATGCCCGCGTAGACCACGCTGTGGATGGCGCCGATGCGGGCGCAGGCCAGCATGGAGATGATGCCTTCAGGCGTCAGTGGCATGTAGAGGATGACCCGGTCGCCCTTTTGCACGCCCAGACGCTTGAGTGAGTTGGCAAAGCGGTTCATCTCGCGGTAGAGGCGGTTGTAGGTGTAGGTGCGCTCATCGCCGTCCTCGCCCACCCAGATCAGCGCGGCCTTGTTGCGGCGGTCACTGTGTACGTGGCGATCGATGCAGTTCACGGTGGCATTGAGCTTGCCACCGGTGAACCAGGCGTGGTTGGGCGCCTTGAACTCGAAGACCTGGGTCCAGGGTTCAGCCCAGTCCAAGGCCTTGGCCTTCTCGCCCCAGAAGGTCGCCGGGTCCTCCTCGGCCAGGGCCCGCTCCACCTCGTAGTTGATGCCCGCCTGCTTGGCCAGCCAGCCGCGCATGGGAATGGGGGCCTCGCCCTTCTGCAGGGCCTCGATGGTCTGCTGTTGGGTAATGCTGATTTCCACATCGCTCATGGAAGGCTCCGAGAACGGGAAGGGTCGACTGGCTTGGGCTAGGTTGGGAGGGAAGGTAGCATGGAGCCGGGCCCATTCAAGGGAAACGATGACGGTTGTCACAGCTAACCTGGAGTCCCCCATGGCGAAAACCAAATCCCCCGCCACCCCCTACGACCTCCACCCCAGCGTGGCCTACGTTCAGACCGTTCTCGCCAATCTCCAGACGAAGACCGGCCGCTCCGCCGAGGAGTGGGTCGAGCTCATCCGAAGGCAGGGACTGACCGAACCCAAGGCCATCCAGGCCTGGCTGAAAGCCCAGGGCCTTGGCGGCACCCAGGCCGGGGTAGTCACCCAACGGGCAAGCACCGCGCCCGGCCACGCCTTCGACGACACGCCCGAAGGCTACCTCGCCGCCGCGCCGGGCTATGTGGACAGCCAATACGGTGGGAAGAAAGCCGCCCTGCGCCCCCTCTTCGAGCAAATCGTCACCCGCGTCCGCGGCCTGGGCCCCGACGTGAAAGTCTGCCCCTGCGCAACCATCGTCCCCTTCTACCGCCATCACGTCTTCGCCGAAGTGAAACCCCTCGCCTCCCGTCTCGACCTGGGCCTCGCCCTGGGCGATCCCGCCATGGTGAAGGATCCTGGTGGCCGGCTCCAGGACACCGGGGGCTTCGGGAAGAAGGACCGCATCACGCACAGGGTCGAGATCACCACTGCGGGTGATCTGGACTTCACTTTGCCCTGGCTGCGACGGGCCTACGAGCGCGATCAGGGCTAGGTCTAGGCGCCCACAGAAATATCTGCGGGCGCCCGGAGCCCTGCGCCATCCCTCAGGACTTGGGCCTGGGTCGGCTGGCGGGCGGCACGATGTTGTTGTCGCGCAGATACTCCACCATCTGGCCGTAGTGGTCCATGCCATGGAAGGAGAGGAGGGTGGCCAGGCCGATGGCCGTGAAGTCCGGCCCCTGCCCAAAGGGATTCTTGATGGCCCGGGTGCCGTTCTGGGCCGTGAGGCTCTGGATGGCCTTCCGGGCGTAGGCGAAGGAGTCCTTCAGGTAGGCCACGATCTCAGCCTTGGTTTTCAGATTCTCGGGCCCCATCTCCATGCTGGCCATGTCCCCCGTGGGCTTCTCTCCCAGGATCAGGGCGCCAAAGGCGAAGTTCGCGGCGGCGACGTGCTTCACCTGCTGGGCGAAGGTCTTCACGCCCTTGTACTCGCCCTGGGTGGGGGCCCAGTCGAACTTGTCCGCGGGCATGGCCTCGGCGGCGCCGATGAACTGGGCCGGCACCCACTGGTAGGTGGCGTCCATGGCTGCGCCCACAGTGGTCTCAGTGGCCGGTGCGGGCGCAGCAGCCTTGGGGGCCGGGGCCTGGGCGGCCAGCGGAAGGGCCAACAGAAGGGCGAGGGTCGTGATCTTCATGGCGGGCTCCTTGAAAAGGAAGGCCAGCCTACACCCAGACGAGTCTCCCTGTATCAACAACCATGTTAATTTTCCGACTTCCGCACCAGTGCGGCAAGGCCTGACGCGGGCAGGGGCTAGGGAATCGCCACCGAAACTCGTTTCATCTGCAGCACGCGCTCCAGGTCCTTGGGATCCAGTCCCACCAGGAAGCCCCGACTTCCCCCATTGAGGTAGATGCGCTCCAGGTCGAAGAGGCTGGCCTCGGCGTGGATGGGCATGGCCTTCCTGGTGCCGAGGGGACTCGTCCCGCCCACCAAGTAGCCGCTGTACCGGTTCGCCACTTCGGGCCTGCAGGGCTGCACGGATTTGGCGCCGATCTGCCGGGCCAGTTCCTTGGTGCTCACCTCGCGGTCGCCGTGCATGAGGATGATCAGGGGCACGCCCCGTTCGTCCTCCATCACCAGTGTCTTGATGACCACATGTTCGGCCACGCCCAGCGCCTCGGCGCTCACCCGGGTGCCCCCATGTTCTTCGTACCGATACAGGTGCTCGGTGAAGGCCACGCCTGCCTGCTTCAGCAGCCGTGTGGCACTGGTGGAAGGGGCCTTGGACATGATCGTGCTGCTCCTGCGATCATCATTTCATGACTCAGCGCGTGGTGATCGCAGGCGGAACTGGGGAGGTGGGTCAGCGGCTGCTGGCCCTCATGGCAGGACAGGATGGCCTGCAGGTTCGCGTGCTGACGCGGCGGGCGGGCCTGCCCGTGGCGGCCCCAAACCTCGTGGCCATGCCCTTTGATTTTGAGGATGCCGCCGCCTGTGGCCGCCTCTTCGCGGAGCCCTGCGACCTGCTGCTCATCGCCCTGGGCACCACCCGCGCCAAAGCGGGCAGCGACGCAGCCTTCCTGCGGGTGGACCGGGACTATCCCAGCCAGCTCATCCAGACCCTGGCCGCCGCCTGGCCCTCGGCCCGGGTGGGCCTGGTAAGCAGCGTGGGCGCGGATCGGCCCCGGGGCCTCTACCTGGGCGCCAAGGCTGCCGTGGAAACGGCGCTGGGGCAGAGCGGCCTCGCCCATGCCATCGCTCGACCCTCCATGCTCCGCAGCGAGCGCAGGGAATTCCGGCTCATGGAAGTGGTCGTGGATCGCCTGCTCAGTCCGGCCATCCTCGCCCTGGGTCGCGGCCTGTTTCCCCGCAGCCGGGGCTGGTGGCGCTGGGCGCCCGTGCACGTGCGCGAGGTGGCCGCCGCTCTGCTCGCCGCCACCCTGGTGCTGGAGCCTGGCGAGCACTGCGTTCTCGAAGGCCTGGACCTGCATCCAGGTCCCATCACCCAGTGGGGGAAACCATGAGCCAACCCGCTGCACCCCTTCCTATCGCGCTCGTCACTGGCGCCTCCCGCGGTCTTGGCCGGGAAGTAGCCCGCCGTCTCGCGGAGGCAGGCTACACGGTTGTGGCGGGCGTGCGCGATCCGGCGAAGCTGACGCCCCTGCCCGGTGTGGAAGTGCTCCAGCTCGACGTGGCCGATGCGGCCTCCATCGCCGTGGCGGCGGGCCTGGTGAGGTCCCACCACGGCCACCTGGACGTGCTGGTGAACAACGCGGGTATCCTCCTGGATGGCAGCACGAACCTGCTGGTGCAGGATCCCGACATCCTCCGCCGCAGCCTGGAGACCAACGCCATCGGCCCCCTGCTCCTGGTGCAGGCCTTCGTGCCCCTCATGGCGAAGGGTGGCCGCATCGTGAACGTGAGCAGCGGCGGCGGGCAGCTGTCGGTGCCCTCCACCTGGGCCCCCACCTACAGCATCTCCAAGACGGCCCTCAACGCCATCACGGTGAAACTGGCCGAGGCCCTGCGGCCCCGGGGCATCGCCGTGAATGCCGTCTGCCCCGGCTGGGTACGCACGGACATGGGCGGCGCCAAGGCCACTCGCAGCCTCCAGCAGGGCGCGGACAGCATCCTGTGGCCCGTGCTCCAGGCCGGGCCCGAAGTGACCGGCGGCTTCTTCCGGGACGGCGAGCGCATCGCCTGGTAGAAGGAACTCTTGCAAGAATTTCGCCGGTGATGCACAGCGATACACGGTGATTGCGCCGTTCATACCAGCTTGCGATCAAAGGCTTAGATCTCACCACGGAGACACAGAGCATGGGCCCACAGGAGGCGCCAGGCTCGGATGCCCCC
>JBBRZL010000198.1:0-5507 GCA_038236735.1 Holophagales bacterium
CGAGCAGAAGGCCGAGGCCAGGAAGCGGGGTGCGAGGATGGCCGAGTTCCAGTAGGGGCGGGCGGCCAGGCCGTTGTAGAGGTAGGCGGTGACGGTGTGGATGCTCACGGCCATGGGGATGGACAGCAGCACCAGCGGCAGCACGATCTTCTTGTTGTAGTGCTTCTCGATGTAGGAGCTGAAGAGCAGGTAGGTGACCACGAACCAGTTCAGAAGGAGGTAGAGGTTCAGGACGATCACGTCCCAGGCCAGCATGGAGTGGGGCCAGTTCAGGCGTCCCACCAGCGGCATGATGTGCCAGAAGCGGTCGGGCCGGCCGATGTCCACCATGACGAAGCCCAGGCACATGATGAGGGCGGTGACCGCCAGCATCTCGCCCAGGATGGTGATCTCCTTGATCGGGCCCCAGTCGTAGATGTAGGCCGGGATCACCAGCATGATGGAGGCGGCGGCCACGCCCACCAGGAAGGTGAAGTTGCCGATGTAGAAGCCCCAGGAGACCTGGTCCCGCATGTTGGTGACCAGGAGGCCATGGTTCAGCTGGCCCAGATAGGCGGCGCCGCCGACGGCGATGAGCAGCAGCAGGAAGGCGAGCCAGGCGTAGTAGAGCCGGCTCCCGTGGAGCATCAGGCCCACCGTGTCCACGATGAAGCGCTTGAAATTGTCCAGGATGATCATCCTCACACCCCGTAGAAGTAGAAGAAGTTGGGTTGGGTGTTCAGTTCTTCCTTGAGCTTGAAGACGCGCTTGCTCTCGAGGATCTGGCGGATCTCGCTGGTCTTGTCGAGCAGGTTGCCGAACTTGCGCGAGCCCGTGGGGCAGATCTCCACGCAGGCGGGATAGAGGCCTTTGCGCGTGCGCTGGACGCAGAAGGTGCACTTCTCCACCACGCCCTTGGGCCGGGGGCGGTTGCCCAGGTAGTGGGTGTCGGGGTTCACATCCTTGGCGTCAATGTGCGGCTCGCCCCAGTTGAAGTGGCGGGCGCCGTAGGGGCAGGCGGCCATGCAGTAGCGGCAGCCGATGCACCAGTTGTAGTCCACCACCGTGATGCCGTCCTTTTCGCGCCAGGTGGCGCCCACGGGACAGACCTTCACGCAGGGGGGCTTCTTGCACTGCTGGCACTGGACCGGCATGTAGAAGTGGCCCTCGCGGGGGACCTCGGCGGGGTTGTAGTACTGCTCCGCGTGCTGGAGGTTGACGCCCTCCTCCTTGTCCAGCTCGAGAACGCGGATCCACTGAATTTCCGGATCCCGCGACTGGTTGTTCTCCTTCACGCAGGCATGCACACAGCGGCGGCAGCCGATGCAGCGGCTGAGGTCCAGGGCGTAGCCGAAGATCACGCCCGGCAGCGGCCCCGTGGTGGCCACCTTCACGTCCTTGCCGTACTTCGCCTTGTATTCCTTCTCGAGGCGGGCGATGACCGTGAGCACCTCGTCCTTGGAGAGTTCCTTGAAGTTGTGCTGGAGGAATTCCTCCTTGCTGAGCTTGCCGCAGCCCGTCAGGGCCGTGGCCACCGCAGCCACGGCGGTGCCCAGGAAGGCTCGGCGGCCGAAGTCGTTGGAAGGTTCACAGCCCTCCGGCGCTGGCGTGCGATTCAGGTCCGTCATCGGGCACCCCCTTTCCGGAGCTGGATCTGATCGGGCCGCGTGGGCGGCGGCAGAGGTTTCAGGGGAGCGAAATGGGGCGAGTGGGGATTGTGGCAGTTGACACAGAGCAGGTATTGTTTGGCTCCGTTCCAGCTGCCGGTGCGCTTGCCGTGGATGCCCACCTTCCAGTCCCGCAGCTTGTCACCATGGCACTGGCCGCAGAGCAGATACGAGACAGTGAACTCGATCTTCTCCCCGCTGGCCAGATGCAGGCGGTCGCGGTTCTGGGCGTCGTGACAGTCCAGGCACCAGCGACTCTCGGGCCCGTGGTGGAGGTCGATGTCGGTGTGCATGTCGGTGAGCACGCGACGCTTCACATTGAGCTTCACCGCCTTGCCGTCATGGCAGCCGGTGCAGGGAAAGATGCCCTCCGTGAAGGGCGGCCCGGGCACCTGGAGACCTTCCTGGGCGGGGCTCGGGGGCTTCGGTTCGGGGGGATTCGTAAAGGAGGGCAGCGCCAGGAGCAGCAGCAGCCCCGCGAATCGGATCAGACGCGTGTTCATGGATGAACCTCCGGCAGGGATGGGTTCGGATTCCCGGGGCTGTCCGGGGGCAGGGCGGCCTTCAGCAGGCGCGGCGCAAGGATGAGCGTGGCGCCGAAGCACATGAACCCGAGGAAGAGGGTGAGGGGCCGGCCGACGGCCAGGTCCTCGAAGAGGAACTTCAGGGCGCTGACCACCAGCAGCGGGTAGACCAGCCAGCGCAGTTGGAGGGTGGGGCGCCGGCGGCCCGCCCAGGCCAGGAGCAGGACGAGGCAGGCCAGGACGCCGGTGCGGACCGCGGCCAGCAGGCCGGCATCCCCACCCGCCCGGAGGGCCATCAGGATCGTGCGGATACCCAGGGCCCCCAGGCCCAGCGCCGTGGTGGCTCCCAGGAGCAGAAGCAGAGGCCGCACCCGGGCCAGGAGGGCGTCGGCGGGGCGGCGCCGGAGGATCAGGGCCAGAGCGCCGGCCAGCATGGCCAGAGCCAGCAGCCCGGCGAAGCCGAGGGGCTGAGTCGGCCCGACGGGACCCAGGAAAGCCCGGAAGGACCAGGTGATCAGCCCGGAGGTCAGGGCCCCGGCGCCCAGGGAGAGGCAGGCCTGCAGGAGGAGCACCGCCCGCCCCAGCCGCAACCCAGCCACCAGCAGCCCCAGGCCCAGGAGGCCGGCCAGGGGGGCGAAGGCGGCCAGGGGCAGGAGAATGGGGCCCCCCAGCAGCAGGAGGACCAGGGCCAGGAAGGTGAAGAAGTGGAAATTCGCCCGGGTCTCCTCCTGGTCCTCGGCGAAAGGCAGGGCCGTGGCGTAGCAGCCCAGACCCGCCAGGCAGACGCCCGCGCCCAGGAGGCCGACCCCCGATCCCGAAGCCAGGGCCACGCGGAGGGCGCCGCCGAGACCCACCAACAGCACGAGCACGGTCTGCACCACCTCGAAGGCGTTGATCACCCGCCGCCGGTGCAGCATCCGCATGGCGAAGCTGCCGACGTAGAGCAGGGGCAGGGCCAGGGCGAAGAGCAGGGTCCGGCCGGGCGTGATGCCGCGGTAGGCCTCGGGCACGCCCCCGGGCCAGGTCGCCAGGGCCGTGAGGATGAGCACGCCCAGGTCGGCGGCCAGGGCCGTGGGCCAGCGGAGGCCATGCCAGCGCCGCCCGTAGGTGAGCCAGAGACTGCTGCCGCCGAGAACGAGGAAGACCGCGAGGAAGGGCTCGATGGTGCGGCAGGCGGCCATGAGGACGAGGGCGGCGCCGAGGGCGGCGAGGGTGGCGGTCCAGAGGAGAGGCTGGAGGTTCCGCCGCCAGGCCACGGCGCCGTGCAGGAGGGCGACGGCCAGGAGCAGGCCGGCCGCCAGGTCCGGGCTGAGGATGCCGAAGCGGGCGGTGGCTTCCACCAGCAGCGGATAGGCGATGAGCACCGAGGCCAGGCCCAGGAAGGCCGCATCAAGGGTGGCCTTGACGCGGTCCGCCAGCAGGATCCAGACGAGGGCGTAAGCGAGGCCCAGACCCACGCCCCAGCCATGGGGCAGGGTGCCCGCGTCCACCAGGGCGCGGATGAGGGTGGCGCCGCCCAGGATCAGGCAGACCCGACCCAGGAGGCCCAGGAGGCCCGTCGAGCTGGGCAGCACCTCCGAGGGCAGGGGCGCGGCCGCAAGGGCGGTCTCTGCCAGGTGATCCCGTCGGCTCGGCTGCAGGGCGGTTCCACTCTCCAGCAGGGCGATCCGGGTCTCCAGTCGCCGCAGGGCCTCGCCCAGGAGGTCCAGGCGCGCCTCCAGCGGGCCCGGGTCCGGCTGTGCGCCCCTGAGGGGTGGAACTTCGGCGGTCGACATGGCGTCGTACCCCTGAGCAGGAGAAATCGATGGGTGGTGACAGGGATGTTGGGTTCCATGCCACGCCCTCGGAAGGGGTGCGTCAACATAAAATAAAATATTCCAATTAATGCATAAAGAAAACAATGAAAGGTGTTAGAACATCGTGGACCTCGGGGTGGTTGATTCCGCGCCGGGGCCCTATGAGAAAACCGTGAGGGGTCGGAAGGCAGGTGGACTTCCCGACTCGGTGCGCATGTGCCGGCGGTCACAGCCCGCCTCCATGGCGTTCTAAGCTGGAGGACGGGAGCCACCCATGCTCAGCCAGCGCCTTCGCCACGGATTCGTCGTTGCCCTGCTGCTCGCCCTGGCCCTGGGCCTCGGCGCCCAGGACTTGACCGTGGTTCTGATCCGCCACGCGGAGCGGCAGTCCCTGTTCGACGCCGACTCTCCCCTTTCCGAGGCCGGGCTGCGGCGGGCCAAGGCCCTGGTGCCGCTGCTCACGGGCTTCCGGCCCGCGGCTCTCTACACTTCAGACCTGCAGCGCACCCAGGCAACCCTGGCCCCCACGGCGGCGCAGCTGGGCCTGGTCCCCAAGGTGCGATCCAAGGAGGGCAGCGCGGCGCTGGCCGCCGAACTGCTGAGGGAGCACCGGGGCCAGACCGTGCTGGTCTGCTGGCACCATGAACTGATGAAGAAGATCGTGCGAGGCCTGGGTGTGCAGGGCCCTGTGCCCTACTGGTCCCTCGGTACCTACGACCGCCTCTGGATCATCCGGGTGCCCGCCCGGGGGCCGGCCACCCTGGAGGAACGAGTCCAGGGGCTCTCAGCGCCAGCTGGCGCCATGCCGGCCCAGGTGCCCTAGCACTTCCTCGGCAGCCCGCAGGCCGTGGTCCTGGGCCTCCTCGAAGAGGGCCAGGCCGCTCAGTTCCGTGTGGGCGAAGTGGACGCCGCCGAAGGGCTTGGATAGCGCCAGAAAGTCCGGATTCCAGATCAGGCCGGGCGCGGGTCGCACCATGGCGTGGCCCCAGCGCATGACGTCCAGGCGTGCCACCAGGCCCTCGAGATCGGGGTGGGCGGGCCGCAGGTCGTCCAGCACCATGCGGGCGCACGCGGGCCAGTCCAGGGCCTGCAGCCGCGCCCGCTCCGCCTCGCAGTCGGCCCCTGCAAAGGGCCGGTACCAGGTCCAGACCGTGGGCCCATAGTCCCGGAGGCTCTGGTGGGTGGCCACCACGTAACCCAGGGCCTCGCTGTCCCGCAGCACGTTGTCCCAGGCGAGGGGAAAGGTGGGTTCCTTCGGCCGGGCGCGCAGGGTGAGGTTGGCCACCAGCCAGGGCGCGTTGTGGATCTGGGCCAGGGCGGGCCGTGCGGTCTGGAGGCCCTCGACCACATGTTTCGCCACGTGCTGCGGGCCCGCGAAGATCACGCGCCGCGCCCGCCAACCGATGCGTCGTTGTCGGGGGACATCCCAGGCCGTGACCAGCAGGGCATCGCCCTCCTGCCGGATGGCGGTGACCAGCACGCCGCAGCGGAGCCGGTCACCGCAACTCCGGCGCAGGTGGTCCACCAGGAAGCCGTTGCCC
>JBBRZL010000199.1:0-5505 GCA_038236735.1 Holophagales bacterium
CGAGATCTGGACCGACGTGGCCGGCCTCTACAGCGCCGATCCCGGCCTGGTGCCCGAGGCCTTCCCGCTGCCGGAAGCCAGCTTCGAGGAGGCCATGGAACTCTCCTTCTTCGGCGCCAAGGTGCTCCATCCCAAGACCATCCCGCCGGTGCGCGAGCGGGGCATCCCCGTGCGGGTATGCAGCAGTTTTGATCCCCTGCATCCCGGCACCCTGATCCGCGAGGAAGTGCCCCCGCCGCCCAGCGGCGTGCGGGGCCTCTCCTTCCTGCGCGACCTCTCCGTGGTGAACCTCACGGGCCCGGGCATGCCCGGCGTGCCCGGCATCGCGGGCCGCGTCTTCGGCGCCCTGGCCCGCAAGGGCATTTCCGTGGTGCTCATCAC
The DNA here is from genome assembly GCA_038236735.1 of Holophagales bacterium. Taxonomy (GTDB): domain Bacteria; phylum Acidobacteriota; class Holophagae; order Holophagales; family Holophagaceae; genus Geothrix. Next base: position 382 of record JBBRZL010000199.1, read on the forward strand.
CCAGAGTTCCTCGGAACTCTCCATCTGCTTCGCCGTGCGCCGGGCCGATGGTCCCGGGGCCGTGGCGGCCATCCAGGAGGCCTTCCCGGCGGAATTGTCCGCGGGCTTCATCGATCCCGTGGCGCTGCGGGCGAACCTCGCGGTGCTCAGCATTGTGGGCGACGGCATGCGCACCCGGCCCGGCATTGCCGGCACCTTCTTCGACGCCCTGGCGGAAGTGGGCTGCAACGTGGTGGCCATCGCCCAGGGGGCCAGCGAACGCATCATCTCCGCCGTGGTGGAGGAGAAGGACGGTGCCCGGGCCATGGCGCATATCCACCGCCGCTTCTTCCGCACCCAGGTGGTGGTGGACGTCCACCTGCTAGGCGCCGGCAACGTGGGCGGCAGCCTGCTGGGCCAGATCCAGCGCCAGCATGACCAACTGCTGGCCCAGGGCCTCGACCTGCGCGTGACCACCGTGGCCAACAGCCGCCGCATGCAGACGGACCCCAAGGGCCTGGACCTGGGCCGCTGGCGCGAGGGGCTGGCAGCGAGTGGGCCCATGGACCTGGACGCCCTCATCGAGGCCGTGCGCAGCGGTCCTCCGGCGCTGTCCGTGCTGGTGGACTGCAGCACCAGCGGCGAGCTGGCCGCCCGCTACCTGGACCTCTTCGACGGGGGCTTCCACGTGGTGGCCGCCAACAAGAAAGCCAACAGCAGTTCCCAGGCCTTCCACCGGGAACTGCGGGCCCACTCCTCCCGGCGCGGCCTGCGCTTCCTCTACGAGGCTAACGTGGGCGCGGGCCTGCCCATCATCGACACCGTGAAGAACCTGGTGCTCACGGGCGACCGCGTGCTGCGGGCCGAAGGCATTCTGTCGGGCTCCATGTCCTACATCCTCGGCCTGCTGGGGGAGGGCGTGGACCTGTCGGAAGCGGTGCGCCTGGCCAAGGAAAGCGGCTTCACGGAACCCGACCCGCGGGATGACCTCAGTGGCATGGACGTGGCGCGCAAGCTGCTCATCCTGGCCCGGGAGCTGGGCCTGGAACTGGAGTTGGAAGACGTGGTGGTGGAGGGCCTGCTGCCCGCCGACTTCGACGCCACCGGGGACATCCCCTCCTTCATGGCCCGTCTGCCGCAGCTGGACGCGGCCTTCTGCGCGCGCCTGGCGGCCCTCAGGGCCGAAGGCAAGAGCCTGCGCTACGTGGGTTCTCTATCGGACAGTGGCTGTCGCGTGGGGCTGTTGGCCGTGGACCCGGACCATCCCTTCATTGCCATAAAAGGCGGCGAGAACGCCCTGGCCCTGCTCACGGAACGCTACCAGCCGCATCCCATGGTCATCCGCGGCTACGGCGCCGGAGCCGAGGTCACTGCGGCCGGCGTGCTGGCCGACATCCTGCGCCTGGTGCCCCCGGGCGCCCGGCCTTCGCGGAGGTTGTGATGCCGAGCCTGGGCGATTCTCCTGCTGCGGGCCTGGTGGCCTATGCCCCCGCCAGCATCGCCAACATGGCCGCGGGCTTCGACCTGCTGGGTGCGGCCCTGGCGCCCCTGGATGGCACGCTGCTCGGAGATCTGGTGCAGGTGGCCACTGCGGAAGCATCCGCCTTCCACCTCACCGGCCCCTTCGCCGCCGCGCTATCGGACGACACCCGGCCCAACCTCGTGCTGCGAACACGGGATCTGTTCGTCGAAGCCGTTTGCGCAGGCGGCGACACGGTAGGCCCCTTCGCCATCACCCTGGAAAAGCGGCTGCCCGTGGCCAGCGGCCTGGGCTCCAGCGCCAGCTCCATCGTGGCCACCCTGGTGGCCCTCCAGGCCCTCTGCGGGGAGCCCCTGAGTGGCTCCGACCTGCTGAATCTCGCGGGCCGGGCCGAGGGCCTCACCAGCGGCGAACGGCACCTGGACAACGTGGCGCCCTCGCTGCTGGGCGGCCTGCAGCTGCTGGTGCCGGGACGCGACGGCCTGCCCGCCACTCGGCGCTTGCCCTGGCCCGCAGACCTGCTGCTGGTGGTGGTGCACCCGGCCTTCCGGCTGGCCACGGCGGATAGCCGGCGGGTGCTGCCGGAGCATCCGGGCTGGCGGGAGACCGTGGATTTCGCCGGCAACCTCGCCAGCCTGGTGGAGGCCCTCCACACCGGTGACCGCGCCCTGCTCGCCCGCTGCCTGCGCGACCCCATCGTCGAGGCGCATCGTGCGCCCCTGGTGCCCGGCTTCCGGGCGGCCCAGGCGGCAGCCCTGGCCCTGGGTGCCCTGGGCTGCAGCCTCTCGGGCTCGGGGCCCTCCATCTTCGCCGTGGCCGAAGACGAGGTGCGGGCCGGGGCGATCTCGATGGCCATCCGCCGGTGCTTCACAGAAGTCGGGCTGGCCAGCCAGGGCTGGGTCTGCGCCCTGGACCCCGAAGGCGCCCGGGTGTTGACGCTGGGCTCAAGGCATCCCGGACGCGAGGCCCACCCATGAGACTCCACAGCACCCGCACCCCCTCCCTCGGTGCCACGTTTCTGGAAGCCGTGCGGGCGGGCCTCGCCGCCGATGGCGGGCTCTTCGTGCCAGATGAGCTCCCCCGCTTTCGAGATGTCCCTGATTTGTTAACCCTGGATTTCCCATCCCGTTCCGTGGAAATCCTCCACCGCCTATTGGGCGACGAATTCCCGCGCTCAGTGGTCGAGGACCTGGCGCGCGCTGCCTTCACTTTTCCCGCGCCGCTGGTGAAGGTGGACGATCGAATCTCGGCGCTGGAGCTGTTCCACGGCCCCACCCTGGCCTTCAAGGATTTCGGCGCGCGCTTCCTGGCGCAGGTGCTGGCCCTGGATGCGGGCGGCCAGCCCCGCACGGTGCTCACGGCCACCTCCGGCGACACCGGCGCCGCCGTGGCCCAGGCCTTCCACGGGTTGCCGGGCGTGCGGGTGGTGGTGCTCTATCCGGCCGGCCGCGTGTCCCCTCTGCAGGAGCGGCAATTCGCCACTTGTGGCGGCAACGTACTGGCCCTGGCCGTGGACGGCGTCTTCGATGATTGCCAGCGGCTGGTGAAGGGCGCCTTCGAGGATGTGGAGCTGGTGGCGCGGCTGGGGCTCACCTCCGCCAACAGCATCAACATCGCGCGGCTGCTGGCGCAGACCCTCTACTACTTCGAGGCGGCAGCCCAGGTGGAAGGTGGACCGCCCCTGGTGGTCGCCGTGCCCAGCGGCAACTTCGGCAACCTCACGGCGGGCCTCTGGGCCCAGGCCGTGGGTCTGCCAATTACAACCTTCGTGGCTGCCACCAACGCCAACCGCGTGGTACCCGACTATCTGGACAGCGGCGCCTATACCCCCCGGCCCTCCGTGGCCACGCTGTCCAACGCCATGGACGTGGGCGCCCCCAGCAACTGGGAGCGCATCTTCGCCCTGTTCGGCGGGGACCACGCCGCCATGGCCGCGGCCCTGCGCTGGGGCAGCTGCACGGATGCGGAGACGGAGCAGACCGTGGTCGAGCTGGACCGCGGGGGCTACCTGGTGGATCCCCACGGCGCTGTGGCCTGCCGCGTGCTCCAGTCCCACCTGGGCGCCGGGGAACAGGGCATCTTCCTGGCCACGGCCCACCCCGCGAAATTCCGCGAGGCCCTGGCCCCCGCCCTGGGCCGCGAGATCCCGCTGCCCAAGTCGCTCAGTGATCTCCTGGACCTGCCCCTGCTGAACGAGCCCCTGGCCGCCGATCAGGCGGCGCTGCGGCGACGGCTGAGCTGATTACCCCGGCTCACTTGGCCTGGATGCTCTCGAGGTAGCTGCTCAGGTTGGCCACGCGGGCGCGGAGCACGGCTTCCTGGGTGTTCTTCTGGCTGAGGAAGAAGGGGCCCCACACGGCCATCTCCCGGATGCCGTGGGTCTTGACGTCCACCTCGCCGCGGATGACCTGGGCCACGCGCTGGGTCGGGAAGACGCCCTTGTTCTGCCGGGTGAGGGTGGTCAGGTCGGGGACGGGTGTCTTCAGGTACTGCGCCACAGGCCCGGCGCCGAGGCCCTTGGGGCCGTGGCAGCTGGCGCAGTAGGACTGGTACATCTCGGCGCCGGAGGCTGCCGGGGTGTCAGTGGCGGCCTTCCTGGGCGCAGGGGCCTGGGCCAGGAGGGAAAGGGCCAGGGCAGAAGCGAAGACGAGCAGGGTGGAGCGAGGGGTCATGGCGGTCTCCAAGGGGGACAATGATTCAAATAAGGCAGGGAATCCGTTGATGACTTCCTTGTCATGTTCAAATTCTGTCACCTTCGGAGCCAGTGATCAAGCGCCCAAATGACCAGCCAGGCCGGGCCTCAGAGCCCATCCACGATCAGCACTGCGGGCGTGAAGGGCAGGTCCCGGGCTTCGGCGGGGGTCTTCATGCCCCAGAGGGCCAGGCGATCGGCATAGGGCGTCCAGAGCTCAGGTCGAGCCTTCACGGCTTTGAGGGGCGGATGCAGCCAGAGGGCCTCGGGCAGATCGGCCAGTTCCTCGGCCGTGAGGTCCAGGGCCTCGTCGGGCTCCCAAAGGAAGCCGCAGCGGGCGGTTTCACAGGCGGCCCAGAGCTGCAACACCTCGCTGTGCTCGAAGCTGCTGAACAGCACACGGTCCAGGGCGTCGGCGCCCTCCACCGTGGCCAGGGCCTGCCGCCAGCCGGGCTCGCCCTTCAATTCCACGTTGATGAGCTGCGCCGGCAGGTCCAGGACATCGGCCAGCCGGGGCACGGATTCGCCGTTCTTCAAGGGTGGCAGCTCGGCCACTTTCATCTGACGGAGCAGGCCAGAGCCCTGGGCCGTACGGGCCAGGTCCTCGTCGTGCAGGACCAGACAGACCCCGTCGCGGGAGGGCTGCACATCCAGCTCGAAGCCATCCATGCCCGCGGCCAGGGCCGCGCGGAGGGCCTCCAGGCTGTTTTCCAGGTGCTTTGACGACAGACCGCGGTGGCCGAGGATGAGGGTTCGAACGGAGGACATGGCGGCTCCCGGGCGGAGGCTTGATTCTGCCTGGAAACCTATGTTTCCGGTTTTTTTGATCCAGATTCGATATTTGCAGGCGCCTGGCCGATAACGAAGGACTGGAAAGTGCTACCAGGGAGGAAGGACCGGCAATGCGCATTCTGCTCGTGGATGGCGATGGCGAACTCCTGCAAGGGAGACGACAGGCCTTCGCGAAAGCCCA
>JBBRZL010000200.1:0-5364 GCA_038236735.1 Holophagales bacterium
AAAGGGTTTCGGCTTCATCACCCCCGATGAGGGCGGTGCCGATCTCTTCGTCCACCACACCGCGATTCAGGGCGGCGGCTTCCGCACCCTGGACGAGAACCAGCGCGTCAGCTTCGAAGTCGCCCAGGGCCAGAAGGGCCCCCAGGCCACCAACGTCCAGAAGGTCTAGACCTCACACCTTCCTCGCATCCACAAAAAGGCGGCCCCTCCGGGCCGCCTTTTTGTAGGGGCCAACTCAAACCTAGTGGTGCCCGTGGCCGTGGTCGTCTGCCACGGCGGGCTTGCCCATGAATTCGGGCCTGCGGCCCAGGAAGATGACCCAGAGCCCGTAGAGGGCCAGCAGGCCCAGACCCAGGGCCATGACGGCGGGACGGACCGCAGCGATGGACGCGGATCGGAAGCCCAGGAGGCCCAGGATGGCGCCCAGGAACCCGGCCAGGATCAGGACCACACCCCAGCGGGCTGCGGCCACCGGGTTCTGGCCGACCTCTTCGGGCAGGGTGCCCAGCGGCGTCCTGACTTCTCCGGCGATATGGGTGCCCTGGAAGACCAGAACCGTGAACAGGATGAAATAGAAGACCAGGAAGAGCATGGACAGTCCCTCGGTAGGATCCCCATACGATACTCCGGTTGGGGACTTGGAAACATTGCAGGGATCACAACCGGAGGCAAGTGCCCACTCGGTGCGCCGGAACAGGACGTGCTCCTAGAGCTCCTGCTTGGAGGGGAAGGGCTCGCAGAGCCCCAGCATCCCGATCTGGGTCTCGGCCGCCACTTCCTACAGGGTGGCTTCGTCGGAGGGCTTCCGGCCAAACACCCTTCCTGCGGCTTCCAGGAGCAAGTCCCTTGGATGTTGCTATGCGACGCCCTTATGATTCACGGCCATCGGGTAGCTTGAATCTATATTCTAGATTTAGAATATAGATTCAAGTTTTCAAATCTTGATTTTAAGGATGTTGATGGAGATAAAAAAATGAATTGACTGTATCAATCGATTGATTAATATAAACATTGTGAATTAATCATACGGTTGATTCATCACGCCGAGGCTGCCATGTCCCCCCTTTCCCTGCCCGTCGACACCCGCACTCGGCTCATCGAGTCGGCCATTCTCCACTTCGCGGCCAAGGGCTTCGACGGCACTGGCATTCGCGAGATCGCCAAGGGCGCCAATGCCAACTCGGCACTGGTGGCCTACCACTTCTGCGGCAAGGAAGGGCTTTACAAGGAGGCCCTCAAGGCGATCTTCTCCCGCAAGGTATCGCCGGTATCCCTGTTGAAGGACCTCCCGCCGGCGGGTTCGCCCGGGGCCCGGGAGGCCGCCCTGCAGGGTTTCCAGAATTACCTCCACGCCTTCGCCACTGAAATCATGTCCTGCCGGGAGTCGAATCCGGTTGATGAGGCGGCCATGGTCCTCATGACCCGGGAGATGCAGTCGCCCCGGGAGTGCTCATCCGCCCTGCTCATCGAGCACATCAAGCCCTATGTCACTTACCTGACGAACTGTCTTCAGGTCCTGCGACCAGACCTGGACGAGGACGCACTCTTCTCCATGGGCGTGAGTATCCAAGGGCTACTGATCCATTTCCGGAATTCCCTGGGGATCCTCCGGCTCATCCGCGGCAACCCGGCCTATCCGGAAGATCTCGCCAAGGTCATCCAGCACCACATCGACTTCAGCCTCCGGGGACTTGGCGTCCCCGAGGCCTTCCCGCAGGCGAGGAACTGACCATGCTCCTGATCTCACCACCCGCCCTCCAGGCGCCAGTCCTGACGCCGCCTCCGGCTGGGACACCCACTCCCCGGGCGCCGCTCACTCTGGACCTGCCCGGGGTTCTGGCCCGCGCCCGCCACGAGAACCCCATGCTGCGGGCGGCCAAGGCCCGCGTGGACGAACGCCAGGGGCTCATCACCAGCACCCGCGCCGATGCCCTGCCACAGCTGACCCTCATGGGCGATTTCACGCGCATGCGGGACGTTTCCATGCTCAACAGCAGCTTCGCGGAACTGGCACCTTCCTTTGGCTTTCCGGCGAGCAGTCTGGTGAGCACCCGCAGCATCTACACCAGCCAGGCCAACCTGACCCAGCCCCTCTTCTACTGGGGCAAGCTGGGCACGGCCGTGGACATCGCCAAGATGGGCGTCCATGAGGCCGCGCTGGCCTACACGACCTCTGAGCTGGACATCCTCCACGGCGTGGCCAAGGCCTACCTGGGCGTCCTATCCGCCCAGGCGGAGCAGGAGGTCATCGAGACCCGACGGAAGACCGCGGAGCAGTTCGTCTCGGATGTGAAGGCCAAGCTGGAGGCCCAGTCCGCCACGGAGCTGGACCGCCTTCGGGCCGAGAGCGAATGGCTGGCCGTGATTCCCGAGGCTCTGCAGGCCGATGCCCAGGTGAAGCGGGCCATGGAAGTGCTGAACGGCCAGTTGGGCCTGGATCCCAAGACACCCATCACCCTCGCCAACCTGGGGCTGCCGGAGGAGGGACCCAAGCCCGCGGGCACGGAACGCAGCGAGCTCGCGCAGCTGAAGCAGCAGGAGGCCATGTACCGGGCCAACGAAAAGATCATCACTTCGGACCTGCGCCCCAAGTTCGACCTCAGCGCCAGCTACGGCTACCAGGCGGGCAAGACCGACCTTCTGTTCAAGGAGCCCTACGACACCTGGAAGGTGAGCGTCACTATGAAGTTCCCCATCTTCGACGGGCTGCGCAGCTCGGGCAAGCGGGCCCAGAACACGGCCCAGCTCGAACAGGTGAAACAGTCCCGCCTCGACCGGGAACGCACCGTGGCCATCGAGCAGAGTACTGCCGATCGGGATCTGGAGAAGGCCATTGCTTTGAACGAGGCCGCCGGCCGCGCCCACGATGCCGCCCTGGAGGCCCTGCGCATGAGCCGCGAATCCTTCGAGCAGGGCCTCATCACCTCCCTCGACCTGCTGCAGGCGGAGCGCGCCGAACGCCAGGCCGAGAGCCAGCGCCGCCGGGCCGAGCTGGGCCTCTGGTCGGCCCGTTTCGACCAGCGCCGCTCCCTCGGACTCCCCCCTCTTTGATTTGATCCACCTCGCATCAGGCGATGCCGGATGCGAGGTGGGAACTGGTTTTCTGGAGTTGACCATGAATCGCAAAGCCCTTTTTCTCTACGTCGCCATCCCCGTGGCCGTGATCGCCGGGGCGGCCACCTGGCACCGCAGCCAGCGCAACAGCGAGCTGAACCACCAGGCCACGGTGAAGACCGAAGGCACGGTGGCGGTGACGCTGGTGCCCGTACAGGAACGGACCTTCCGTCCCGCCGTGGCCTTCACCGGCACGCTGCTGGCCGTGAATCGCGCGGAACTCAAGGCCGAAGTGACCGGCCGGGTGACCCGCGTGCTGGTGCAGGAGGGCGACACGGTCGCCGCCGGTGCGCTCCTGGGCGCCCAGGACGAGGACGACTACGCGCTGGGCGTGCAGGCGGCCGAGGCCCAGTTGGCCCAGGCCAGGGCCCAGTCCCTGCAGGCCCAGCGCGACAATGACCGCTCCGTGGCCCTGCTGGAGAAACGGAGCATCACCAAGCAGTCCGCCCAGCAGGCCGAGACCGCCTACAACGCCAACAAGGCCGCCACCCAGGCCGCGGAAAGCAACCTGGGGTTGGCGCGCCTCCGCCTGAAGAAGGCCCGCCTGGTGGCGCCCTTTGAAGGGCAGGTGGCCCGGCGAGTGGTGCAGCCCGGCGAGATGCTGAACCCCGGCCAGACTGCCTTCGAAGTCGTGGACAACCGCAAGCTGGAGATCCGGGCGGACCTGCCCACCGAGGCCATGTCCCAGATCAAGGTCGGCCAGCGGGCCACCTTCCGGGCCATCGGACTGGAAGGTCTGGTGGAAGGACGCGTCGCCCAGGTGAGCCCCAGCCTTTCCCAGGATGGCCGTACCCTGCGCGTGCGGGTGGAGGTCCCCAACCCCGATGGCCTGCTGAAGGGCGGCCTTTTCGTGGAGGGCGTCATCCTCGGCGAGGGCGAAACCAGGAGCGCGGCCCTGCCGGCCACCCTGCTGAAGGCCCAGGATCGCGATGCTGAACTCTACGTCGCAGACCAGGCCGTGGCCCACCGCCGCAAAGTGGTACTGGGCCCGGAACAGGACGGCTACCGGCCCTTGAGCGGCCTGACCGTGGGCACTCAGGTCATCGACAACGGCAAGGACCTGGTGGCGGATGGCACGCGCCTGCGGGTGATCAGCGGCGCCCCCGCGGCGGGGAAGTGAACCATGTTCCTGTCTGATTTCTCCATCCGCCGACCTGTATTCACCGTCTGCATCATGCTGGCCCTGGTGGTGCTGGGCCTCTTCTCCGTGAAGAGCCTGGGCATCGACCAGTACCCCAACATCGACATCCCCACCGTCACCGTCTCCGTCATCTACCCCGGCGCCAGCCCCGAGTCCGTCAAGCAGGATGTCGTCCGGAAGATCGAGGAGGCCGTCAATCCCATCGAGAAGATCAAGGAGATCAGCTCCACCAGCCAGGAGGGCCTGGGCACGCTCGTGATCCAGTTCCATCTGGGCCGCAATGTGGACAATGCGCTCAACGACGTCCGCACCAAGATTGGTCAGATTCGGCGGGACCTCCCCGGCAACATCGAAGAACCGGTCATCTCCAAGTTCGACCCGGCCCAGCTGCCGGTGCTATCCCTGGTGCTGAAGCCGGATGCCAAGCATGCCGACATGAACGACCGGGAACTGACCCGCATAGCCGAGGATTTCCTCAAGCGCCGCATCGAGAATATCAACGGCGTGGGCAAGGTGGATCCTGCAGGCGTCAGCACCCGAGAGATCCTCATCAACATCGATCCCCAGAAGCTTGAGTCCCAGGGCTTGGCCCTGCAGGCCGTGAAGAACGCCCTTGCCAACGACACCGTGGCGATCCCCAGTGGCAACCTACTGCAGGGCAACCGCGAAGTGTCCGTGAAGGTGGATGCCAAGGCCAAATCCGTGGCGGATTTCAACCACGTAGTCGTGGGTAACAAGGGCGGCCGGCCCATCGAACTCCAGGAAGTCGCCACCATCGTCGATGGCATCAAGGAAAAGCGCAGCCTGGCCCGCCTGAATGGCAAGGACGTGGTGGCCCTGGAGATCCAGCGGCAGACCGGCGGCAACACGGTGGCCATGGTGACCGCGGTGGAGAAGGCCCTGGAGGAACTGAAGCCCGAGCTCTCGAAGCAGGGCGTCGAAGTGGTCACGGCCAAGGACAACGCCCGCTTCATCATCGACAACGTGGATGACGTGAACGTCTCCATCTACGTGGGCGGTCTGCTCACGGTGATCATCGTCTTCTTCTTCCTGAAGAGCTGGCGGTCCACGCTCATCACCAGCCTCACCCTGCCGGTCTCCGTGATTTC
>JBBRZL010000201.1:0-5364 GCA_038236735.1 Holophagales bacterium
CTGGATGGCGTCATGGTTGGGGTTCATGGTCTTGAGCTGCTTCTCGTACTGGAAGATGTCCAGCCCGTGCTTGAGTACGAGGGCGACGTGGCTCTTGTTGTGGGTGGTGGCGGCGCGCTTCGAGGCCTCGAAATCGCCCCGGCGGAGGGTGTCCATGAAGAGCTTGAGGAACTTGTCGGAGGCTGACTTGCTCTGGGCGTAGGTGACGAAGCGCTCGACAGCCACGTAGACCGTGTAGCAGAAGAGCACGACGAGCAGGATGATGATCCCCTTGTTGGCGATCGAGGCACCCCGGAAGAGTTCGACGGGGGAGAAGCTGTCGCTGCCACCTTCGGCAAGGGCGAGCATCAGGGGGGAGGCAAACAGGTTCATGAGAGGTCCTTGTGAAGGATGAAGAGTTGGATGACAGGGTAAGGGTGGCGATCTAGCGGAGGCGGAAAGGCATCGTCAGCTTGAAACGGGCGTATTGGGGCTGCCCGTTCAACAGGGCGGGCTCGAACTTCCACTGCATGGCGTAGGCCTCGGCGGAAGCACGAAGCTGGGGCGGGCCTTCCTGGGCCGTCGCAGAGGTGGGGAGGCCATCTGGACCGATGTTGACCATCACCACCACAGTCCCCTGGATCTTGGCGATCTTGGCGAGGGCCGGGTAGGGCGGGGCCGGTGGCTGGTACTTGATCTTGATCTGGCTGAAATCGAAGTCCACCACCTTGCCGGTGCCGCCACCGATGACACCGCCGACCACGCCGCCGATGACACCACCAGGAACGCCACCGGGAACGCCACCGGGGACGCCGCCCAGGGAATGATCCTGCTTGGGCAGTTCCTTCGGCGCCTGTTCAGGCACCACTTCCTGCCGGGGGTCAATGGGCGTCGTGTCCACTTTCGAGGACGTGGCGGCCATGGGCGGGGGCGGGGGCGGAGGGGGCGGGGGCGGCGGAGGGGGCGGGGGCGGGGGTGCATCCTCAGCCTTCTCCTGGAGGTCGATGCCCACGGTCTTCAACTTCTCCTTGACCACCGACGACTGCTTCGCCAACTGGAAGGCCACGATGCCGAAGAGCGCGTACATGGCCACGGTCGCCGGGATGGTGACCATGGGGTTGCCCCGCTTGATGGCATCGTTCCCGGCGACGAGAGAGGATTTGTAAACGGCATCCTCCAGCGTCTCCACAGGAGCGGCCGGCTTGGCGGGAAGGGGTTTCTGGGGATCTTTACTCATGCGACTCCCTTGAAAGATCCAGGGGGAAAAAACAAGAAGCCGAACCAGCGGGAAGACGGGTTCGGCCAAAACCTCGGGGGTAAAGAACTGGGGCAAGCCCAACGGCTAAGATGGCAAGGGGAGAACGGTTGGTCAAGCCTTAGAAACTGGGCGCAAGCCCTCATGAATAGGACATTCCGCTTTTTTTTCCGACTGCCGTAACAGCTATCGATCGATGAAATGGGCGAGATTGTTAATTTTTGTTAAGAAAGGCGAGTCACAGTCATGTCACAGAACCCAGTACTTAATTTTTTTTTCCGGTCTGATGGCGAGCCGGCCATCGCCCGGGCTCGGGCGGGACGGTTCAGCACCGGCCACGGAGAGGTCCTGACCCCGGCTTTCATGCCCGTGGGCACTCAGGGCACGGTGAAAGGCATCTCCCCGGCGCAACTGAAAGAGATCGATCCCCAGGTGATCCTCGGCAACACCTACCATCTGGGACTGCGTCCTGGGGATGCACTGGTGGCCCGTCTGGGCGGGCTGCACAAGTTCATGGGCTGGGATGGGCCCATCCTCACGGATTCCGGGGGATTCCAGGTCTTTTCCATGGCGGCCATCCGGAAGATGACGGAGGAGGGCGTGACCTTCCAGAGCCACGTGGACGGCAGCCCGCAGTTCCTCTCCCCAGAGCGCAGCCTGGAGATCCAGCGGAACCTGGGCTCGGACATCTGCATGGCGCTGGACGAATGTCCCCCGGGCCGGCTGGAGCGGACCAAACTCGAGACGAGCATGGCCCGCACCACTCGCTGGCTGGCCCGCAGCCGGGCCGTGCCCCTGCAAGCCCACCAGGGCCTCTTCGCCATCAACCAGGGCGGCACCCACCTGGACCTGCGGCGCCGTCACCTGGAGGAAGCCCTGGAACTGGACGCGAAGACGCCTTTCCAGGGCTTCGCTGTGGGCGGCCTCAGCGTGGGCGAGTCGAAAGAGGACATGAATGCGGTGCTGGCCGAGTTCGTGAGCGAACTGCCTGAGGACCGGCCCCGCTATCTCATGGGCGTGGGCACGCCGGAGGATCTGCTGTTCGGCATAGAGCACGGTGTGGACCTGTTCGACTGCGTGCTGCCCAGCCGCGAGGCCCGCCATGGCCGTATTCTCACCAGCCGCGGTCGGCTCAACCTCAAGAATGCCAGGCACCGGGAGTTGGACCGGCCCCTGGATCCCGACTGTGCCTGCTATACCTGCCGGTCGTTCAGCCGGGCCTACCTGCACCACCTCCTTCGCTGTGGGGAGCTGCTGGGGTTCACGCTGAACACGATCCACAACCTGAGCTACACTGTGGGACTGACCCGTGCCGCGCGGCAGGCCCTACTGGAAAACAGGTTTCCAGCCTTCGCCCAGCACACGCGCGCCGGATGGCAAACCGAGGAGCCTTGAATGATGTATGCCCTGCTTCAGACCCAAGCCAGCGGCGGTCCCGCCTGGATCCAGTTCGTGTTCATCGGCGGCATGGCGCTGATGTTCTACTTCCTGCTCATCCGCCCCCAGAGCAAGGCCCGCAAGCAGCTGGAGGCCCGCCTGTCCCAGCTGAAGGCCGGCGACGAGGTGGTGCTGACCTCCGGCCTCTTCGCCACCATCGATCGCGTCGACGAAAAAAACCTCTGGCTGAAGCTGGGCGGTTCCCTGGTCAAGGCCCGGCGCACCGCCGTGGCCTCCCTGGCCACCGACCCCGAAACCAAGCCGAACTGAACTTCCTGACCATCCGGGCTGGCGCCTGTTCCCACTGATGCCGGCCCGCCTTCTGTAAGGAGCGCCCCGTGAGCAAACGGAGCCTCTGGCGCCTTGCCATCGTCCTCGCCGTGTTGTTCGGCTGCGGCTACTTCTTCACGCCCCTCTCCAAGGTCAAGCTCGGCCTCGATCTGCGGGGCGGCGTCCACTTCGAGCTGGAGGTCCAGGGGCAGGAAGCCGTGGCGGCCGACCTGCGCGATAGCAAGGACCGGCTCGCGGCGCGGCTCAAGGAGAAGGGCCTGCCCGGCGCCACCGTCCGCGTAGATGCCGGGGCCCTGCGGGTCGAAGGTGTCGGCCCCGAGCAGAAGGCCACGGTGGAGAAGGTCGCCAAGGACTTCTTCCCCGGCTACGCCACTGCCGTGGACGGAGAGACCTTCCGGCTGACGCAGAAGACCGAGTATCAGAAGGGCCTGAAGGACGACGCCAACAAGCGCGCCCTGGAGGTGATCGAGAAGCGCATCCGCGATATCGATCCCGCCAATGTGCTCGAACCCGAAATCACCGCCGGCGGCCCGGAAGGTAACCGCATCGTGGTGGAGATCCCGGGCATCGAGGAAGGTGACCGCGAGCGCATCAAGAAGCTCCTGTCCACCCCGGGCCGCCTGGAACAGCGCCTGCTGGCCAAGGTTCCCCAGCTCTACTTCACCTCGAAAGAGGAGGCGCTGGCCGCCTACAAGGGGCACATCCCTGAGGAATTCGAGCTGCTCCCCGAGATCGAAAGCGAGCGCCAGGCTCGCCGGACCGGACAGCCCGCCGTGAAAGCCAAGGCTGGCGAAGAGAAGATCAGCCGCTGGGTGCTTCTCGAAAGCCGCGTGGCGGTGGATGGCGCCGATATCATCGATTCGCACCGCGCCTCCAACTCCCAGACCGAGGCCAACGAAGTCAACTTCACCCTCAACAAGAAGGGAGACGATGATTTCGCCCGGCTCACCGGCATCGCCTCCGAGGAGAACCGGCTCATTGCCATCGTGCTCGATCGCAAGATCGTCACCGAGCTCAGCGCCAAGGAAAAGATCATCGGCGGCGCCGTGCGCGTCAGCGGTTCGTTCTCCGCCCAGGAGGCCGATGATCTGGCCAGCCAGCTCCGCAGTGGTGCTTTGCGCGCGCCCATGAAGTTCCTGGAGGAGCGCGTGGTGGGCCCCGGCCTGGGTCTGGACTCCATCCACGCTGGCGTGCGGGCGGCCATCATCGGTTTCGCCGTCATCATCGGCTTCATGGTGCTCTTCTACCACTGGTCCGGCGTGAACGCGATCGTCGCGCTGACGGTGAACGTGATCGTCATGATGGGCCTGCTGGGCTCCTTCCGCGCGACCCTCACCCTCCCGGGCATCGCCGCCTTCGTGCTGACGCTGGGCATGGCGGTGGACGCCAACATCCTCATCTTCGAACGCATCAAGGAGGAGCTGGGCCTGGGCAAGAGCGTGCCTGGCGCCATCGATGCGGGCTTCAACCGCGTGTTCTGGACCATCGTGGACAGCCACGTGACGCAGCTCTTCGCGGCCCTGCTGCTGTTCATCTTCGGCACCGGCCCGGTGAAGGGCTTCGCCGTGACTCTCACAGTGGGCGTCGTGGCCTCACTGTTCACCAGCATCTACATCAGCCGCTACATCTATGACTGGGTGCTCGAGCATCACCCGGGGACCAAGACGCTCTCCGTGGGCACCCATACGTTCTTCAAGGGGGCCTCATACGACTTCATGAAGTACAAGGGGACGGCCCTGGCCATCTCCTGGGGCATCATCCTGCTCTGCATCCTGTATGTCCGCCCTTGGCACCCCGCGCACAACAACCGCATCCAGCTGGGCATGCAGTTCGTGGGCGGCAACGACATGACTGTGCGGTTTCGCGGGGCCATTGAACCCGAGACCATCCGCGCCGCCCTGGCGAAGAATGGCTATCCCGACGCCAGCGTGGTGGCCTACGAGAACGCCGACAAAGCCATCCGGGATTTCGCCGTGAAGGTGAAGGCCAAGAAGGACGGCGATCAGAAGGACAGCACCATCCAGGCGAATGCCCTGCGTGGCATCTTCAAGCAGCTGGATCCGGAGGCTGCTGGCAGTTCCCTGCCGGCCCTCAACCTGGAGGGCTCGAAAACCCTCGCCGACACTCTCGCGAAGGCCAATCCGCTGCACGCCACCAATGATGAGGCGGTCCTTGCTGCGACCTACGGGACCCTTGCCGAAAAGATCATCGCCGGCCGGGACAAGCTGCCCTCGGGTCTCTACGACTCCTTTGGCGAGCTACCCAAGGACGTGCCCGCGGCGGTGAACGACGCGGTCCAGAAGAGCTATCGGCTGGGCGCCGTGGGCATTCGCAAGAACGAGAGCTTCTCGCCGAGCATCTCCGGCGAGTGGACGAGCAAGACGCTTACTGCGGTGGGCCTC
>JBBRZL010000202.1:0-5347 GCA_038236735.1 Holophagales bacterium
GATCCGGGTCTGCACCTGCTGCAGGTACCACACGAAGGGGAAGTCGCCGTCCACCCCGCCCACGAGCCCCACGCCGCCCTGCACGCCGGAGGTGGGGTTCAGGCCCGGGATGCCGCTGCCGGCGCCGAAGGCCGCGCCATTGCCCGTGCCCACGGCCCCTGCCACCGGGTTGGGGGTGGCGGTCTTGCCCTTGGCGGCGGTGGTGCCGGTGCCCTGGCTGATGGGGTCCTTGTTGTTCCCCTTGGCGGCGGACTGGGTGGTCTTCGTGGCAAAGGGATCCGGGGCCGTGGCCGATGGCGAAGTCTCGCGCACCGGGGCCACTTCTTCCACCCGCCGCAGGCGCTCGCCCTCCCGACCCACTTCCATGGCCTCGGAGCCGCCAGACGCGCCCGCCAGGGCCCCGGGCAGGTTCACCCAGGTGACCTTCACGTCCTCGGCCTGGTCCGAGGAGCCGCCCCGGGGCCAGAAGAACGCCACGCCCAGGAACAGGTGCAGCGCGACGCTCAGGGCCAAACCCGAGGACCAGCCCAGCTCACCCAGGTGGCTGCGGCTGCGGAGGAAGGCCTGGAGATCCTGGCTCATTTGGCCTTGGCTTCCTGGGCGGCGGGCGGGGCCGCCGGCGCGGCGGCGGTGACGAAGCCCACCTGGGTGAAGCCCGCTTCGCGGATGGCGTCCACCACCTGGATGACGCGGCCGTAGGGCACGTTGTGGTCGGCCCGCACCAGCACGGGGCGCTTGCCGCCGCTCTGGGCCTTGGCCTTCAACTGGTTGGCCAGCACGGGCAGGGCCATGAAGGCCTTGTCGAACTGGAGCCGGCCATCGAAGGTGACGGTCACCGTGAGGGCCTCGCTTTCCAGGTTACGGCCCGTGCGGCTTTCCGGCAGCTTCACGTCGACGCCCGTGGTGAGCATGGGCGCCGCGATCATGAAGATGATCAACAGCACCAGCATCACGTCGATGAGGGGCGTCATGTTGATGTCGGCCATCGCGCCGCGCCTGCTGCCTGGAGTGAATGCCACGGGTACCTCGATCTGGTGGCCTTCAGTCTAGCGCGGGTGATGCTTGGCCAAGAACAACGCCAACCGCAGGGATCGCAGTGAGTCGGCGCCCATCTGTGTAATCTGTGTCATCTGCGGATCCAGCCTCTCATCTTGAAAGCATCGGGCTGAGCTTGGCCAATAATCGGGTGGGCTTATTCGGGTGCTACGGGTTAGAGGGCGCAGGGAGGATTCAGAAGCCGCGGAAGACCACGTTCACGCTGAACTCGTTGTTGTCTTCCCGGGCTTCCTGAACCTCGTTGTCAGCATCGAACTTGATGGTGAGCCAGCCATTCCTGGGGCCGAGGTAGGCCTGAGTGTGGATGGGCTTGATCTCGGCGGCGTTCAGAGACAGCGCCGACTGGATGCTGACGACGACACCCTCGAAGCTGATCTTGTTCTTGAAGGGGCCGGGCACCTCGGCACCATTGAATTCGCGGTGGCTGAAGTAGACCTCGAAGGCCCAGGTTTATTTCCTGGTTCGTCAGAACGCAAGCACTTTGCGCGCGGCGGCCAGCACCGTGTCGGTGTTGGGCAGGGTGGCCCGTTCCAGAATGCGGTTGAAACCCACGGGCGTGAACTCGGAGCCCACGCGCTCGACGGGGGCATCCAGCCAGGGGAAGCACTCGGAGGCGGCGATGGCCGCCAGCTCGCCGCCAAAGCCGCCGAAGACCTTGTCTTCGTGGGCGATGAGCACGCGGTGGGTCTTCCTGATGGAGGCGACGATGGCGTCCATGTCCAGCGGACTCAGGCTCCGCAGATCGACGACTTCGATGGACCTGCCCTCTGCTTCCAGCTTCGCCGCAGCCTCCAGCGCGAAGTGCACGGGCGTGCCGTAGGCGAGGATGGTCAGTTCCGTGCCCTCCTGGCGCACTCGGGCCTTGCCGAAGGGCACGGCGAAGTCGGGCGGCACATAGGCGCGGGCCATCTTCGCGTTGTAGAGGAACTTCGGCTCCAGGTAGAGCGTCAGCCCACGGCTGCGCAGGGCCGTGCGCAGCAGCCCCGCGGCGTCGTCGGCAAAGGCGGGCACCACCACGCGGAGGCCGGGCAGGGTGGTAAGCCAGCCTTCCACGTTCTGTGAGTGGTAGAGCCCCCCGCCGATGTAGCCGCCGGAGGCCAGACGGATGGTGACATTGGGGGAGAACTGGCCATGGCTGCGCCAGTAGTCGTGGCTGGTCTCCACGATCTGCTCGGCCGCGGGCCAGATGTAGTCGGCGAATTCGGCGCCCTCAACCACCACCCGGATCTTGTCGTCGAGCCGGCTGAAGCCATTGGCGGTGCCCACGATGTAGTCTTCAGCAATGGGGCCGTTGAACACGCGCCCTTCGCCGAATTCCTGCTGCAGGCCCTTCGACACGTTGAAAATGCCGCCCTTCTCCTTGTTGGCCATGTCCTGGCCCCAGATGAAGGTGTCGGGATTGTTCCGGAACTCCTCCTTCAGCGTCTGGTTCAGGGCCGTGATGACGCTGACGGCCTCGCCCGTCTCCGCGTGGAGACCGTCGGGATACCGCTCCGAAACCCAGGCCTCGGGAATGACGAAGTCGTGGATGCTGGCCGGATCGGGATTCGGCGCAGCCATGGCCAGGTCGTGGGCGGCGAGGTACCGGGCCTGGTTGTCGGTCTCGATGGCCTTCAGTTCATCCTCGCTGAGGCCGTACTCCAGACAATAGGACCGGAAGCGGGGCAGGGGATCCTTGGCCCTGGCTTCGGCGCGCTCCAGCTCGTCGCGGTAGAGTTCGTGGCGGTCGGAGTTGGAGTGGCTGCCGATGCGCACGCAGCTGGCATAGACCATGGCCGGCCCCTTGCCCGTGCGAATGTAGGCCAGAGCCTCCTCCATGGCGCGCATGGAGTCCAGGAAATCAAGGCCGTTGCACTTGAGGATTTTCAGGTTCGGGAAGCCGCTGAAGTTGTCACAGATGGACGCGTTGGTGCTCTGGTCGCTCTTGGGCACAGAGATGCCGTAACCGTTGTCCTGGATGATGAACACCACAGGCAGCTGTTCCCGGTCGGCCCCGTTGATGCTCTCGAAGCAGTAGCCCTCCGACAGGGAGGATTCCCCCTGGCTGCTGAACACCACGGCGTCCCGCTTGTAGTACTTCACGGCGCGGGCCAGGCCCACCGCGTGCTGGGTGTGGTTGCCCGTGAGACTGGACACGTTCTGGATGCCGATGGCGGGCTTGGCGAAGTGGTTGCTCATGTGGCGGCCGCCGCCGGCCACGTCCGTGGCCTTGGAGATGCCGTTGAGGATGATCTCCTCGGGGGTGAGACCCGCGGCCAGGCAGGTCAGCAGATCGCGGTAGTAAGGGAACAGGAAATCCTGATTGGCCCGGAAGGAGAGGCCCGCGGCCAGCTGGATCCCATCGTGGCCCGCGCAGGGCGCATGGTAGGACCAGCCGATGGCCTGCTTCAGGTAGTTGGGGGCCTTGTCATCCAGCAGGCGCCCCAGGTGCATCAGCTCATACCAGTGGCAGAGGTCCTCGTGGCTGGGGCCATCCTGGCTGACCAGTGCATTCAAGGCCACTTTGACCAAGGTCGGAGTGTCCAACACTCACCTCCCAAAAGCCGGACTCTCGCCGGTCGTGCAAAGACCAGTCATCATCCCATGGACCCGCAGCAGGCGCCAAACCGGACCCTCGCGGAGTGGCCTCAGCCGTGACTCCACAGGAGGGGCGCACCTTCGCGATTGGCGTCGGTAAAGGCTTTGGCCACACGCCGTAAAGCTGACTTGAAGGTCATGTCCTTGCCGTCCGGAAGCCAGAGTGTGGCTCCGGTCGGGTGGCTGCCCAGGGTCTCGCGCAGGCGCCCCAGCAGCACTTCCGCGCCCGAATCGGCGGTGTGGGGCATGAGCAGCAGGTACTGATCGGCGGAGAGTTCCACGAGCAGGTCCTGGCCGCGCAGGTGACCCGCGGCGGCCGTGAGGCGACCCTTGGTGCCGGGGATCAGGGGCTGCGACCAGAGGGCCAGTGCCATGGATTCTTTCCGCCGGCGGGCCATGAAGAGCATGCTGCGCAACCAGGTCTCCAGGTAGCGCCGGTTGGGCAGGCCCGAGCGGGAACTCAGCAAGGCGCTGTCCTCCACGATGGAACTGCTGAGCTCCAGGGCATCGAGGGCGGCGCGCAGTTCCTGCTTGAGGTTCTCCGATTCCAGCGTGCGGGCCATGAGGTGGCCCATGGCCCTCAGCAGGGCCAATTCTTCCTTGGAGAATGTCCGCGCCGCATGGTGCTGCACGCAGAGGGTGCCATGGGGGCGGCCCCCCACCCTCAGGGCCACGCCGGCATAGGCGCGGATGCCGAATTCCAGGTAGCCCGAGCTGCCGTTCCAGCGGGGATCCGCCGCCGCATCCCGGATGGTGAGCGGCCGGTCCGGATGGGCGATGGTGAAGGGGCAGAAGCCCTTTTCGGGAGCCTTGAACACCTCGCCCATGGTGACCTTCGGTCCCAGGGCCCACCAGAACACCTCGTAGCCCAGGTCGGTGACGCGGGTGAGCAGGGCCCGGTCCACGCCCATCACCTGCACCAGGAGGGCCAGCCCACGCTCGAAGAGCCGGGCGGAGTCCGTATGGCTCTCCTGGAGGAGATCCGCCAGCGCGGCCATGGGATCATCGGCGCTGGTGTAGGTTTTGACGGGCTTGACAACCAGCACTCGGGTCTCCAGGGATTGCCTATAGGTTGCCGAGTTTTTCCGGCGGCGCAAGCCTAAGGGTTCAGTTTGAAGATGACGTCATCAGTTTTCTGAGAGTCAGCTACCAGCTGACAACGCGGAGTGAAGGACTGATCTCCTCTTGGAGTAGTCCCTCAATGTAGCGCAGGGTGCCGCTGGTGGAGGAGGGGCAGGAGCCGCAGGCACCGTGGTAGCTGATCTGGAGGGTCTGGCCGTCGAAGGAGATCACCTCCAGGCCCCCGCCATCCCCGGCCAGCCCCGGCCGGATGCGGGTGTCCAGCAACTCGTTGATGCGCAGCAAGGTGGCCTCGGAATCACCGCCCGTGACCTGGGCCCCGGCCTCGCCCGTGTCGTTGTCGGGCAGTTTCAGGTCCTCGATGGCCTCACAGATGGGGTCGATGAGATCGCTCCACTCCGCGGAAGGTTCCTTGTTCACGGTGACGAAGCGGTCCATGTAGAACACGGAGGTGACTTTGCCCAGCCCGAAGAGGCAGGAGCCCAGGGGGTCGCCCACGGCCGCGCCAAAGTCCTTGAAGGAGCGGGAGCCCGCCTTGAGGATGGCCGGATGCACCAGGAACTTCAGGGCGTCGGGGTTGGGTGTGGGTTCGATGTTGATGACTTTGGGCATGCGGGGCTCCCAGTAAAGTTTA
>JBBRZL010000203.1:0-5278 GCA_038236735.1 Holophagales bacterium
ATGCAATCCCTGATGCTGCCGGTCGCGGCGGTGGTGCTGGGCCCTTCGGAAAGGGCCTATTGGCGCCTCTGCGAGCCGCTCTGGGAGCGGGTCGGCCTGACGGCCCCGAAGATCCTCCCCCGGCCCAGCGTCTTTGTCTTACCCAAGGGCTTCCACTTGGACGCCGGCCAGTTGGATGCCCTTCGACAGGGTGCCTGGGACCGCCTCGCCTCCTGGCCTGGCGTACTTCCAACCAGGCAATTCTGCGTCACTGAACCAGCACCCACGTGGCCGGAGCCCCTGCGGGTGCGCTACCAGCGCGAACAGGCCCGCAGCCTGGATCGCCTGGTCAAACTGGATCGCCGCCTGCAGCGGGAAGCCGCGACCAGTGTGCTAGGTGGCGATCCCGAGCGGCTGCGCCAAGCCCTCTTTCCCTTCGGGGTGCCCCAGGAACGCGTGATGCCCGGCGTGCCCTGGCTGCGGAACGAAGCCCTGCTCGATGCCATCCTGGAGCGCATGGACGGCGCGACTCCCGTGATCCTGCTGGAGGAACCATGAGCCCAGATTCTGGAAGGCCCGGCCTCGACCTCCTGGCCCTGGGCGCCCACCCCGATGATGTCGAGGTCCACGTGGGCGGCATCCTGGCCTTGGCCACGGACCGGGGCTTGCAGGCCGCGATCCTCGACCTCACCAGCGGCGACCTGGGCACCCGCGGCACCGCCGAGACCCGCCGCGCTGAAGCCCAGGTCGCCGCAAGGCTCCTCGGCGTGTCGCGCCTCGTCATGGACTTCCCCGATGGCCGCTTCACCGAGGACGAGTCCTACCGGCTGCGCCTGATGACTGAGCTCCGAGGCCTGCGGCCCCGGGTGCTGATCCTGCCCCCGCCCGACGACCGCCATCCCGACCACCGTCGCGCTCATCGCCTGATCCAAGAAGCGGCCTACTACTCGGGCCTGAAGAACTATCCCTGTCCAGGCGCACCCTGGCGCCCCGAGGCCGTGGCCTGGGTGGGCGGCGAGAACCCCGGCCATCCCGACCTGCTGGTGGACGTGAGCAGCGTGTGGGAGCGGCGCATGGCCGCCTTTGATGCTTTCGGCAGCCAGTTCACCCAGGATGCCTCCCAGCCCGCCACCCGCATCGCCCATCCCGCCTTCCGGCGCGGCGTCCTGGGCCGCGCCATGCACTGGGGTTCCCTGCGCATGTGTAACTGGGCTGAGGCCCTCTGGTGCGAGAAGCCTGTGCCGAAGGCGTTGATCGACCTCGTTTCCAAGTTGAATGGCGTTGGGCACTGAGCCTTGAGACATGAACAGGTTTGAATCGGATCTACTGGCGCAGATCCAGCGCCGAGGCGATGGCGTGGGTGGCCGTGTGCTGGTGGCCTGCTCGGGGGGCGGGGATTCGGTGGCGCTGCTGGTGCTGTTATGGACCCTCCGCAAGAGCCTGGGCATCGAGTTGAGCGTGGCCCATGCGGATCACCAGTTGCGGCCGGAATCGCCGGAGGACGCGGATTTCGTGCGCCAGCTCTGCCGGGGGCTGGATCTCGATCTGGCGGAAGCCTCCCTCGGCGTGAAAGACCATGCAAAGGACCGGGGACTCGGCCTCGAGATGGCCGCCCGGGACCTCCGCTGGGATTGGTTGCGGCAGGAGGCTCAGCAATGCTGCGCCAGCGCCGTGGCCACGGGCCACACGCTGGATGACCACACGGAGACTGTCTTCCTGCGCCTGGCCCGGGGCGGCGGCCTGGGCTGCCTGCGGCCCCTGGCCCCCCGCCAGGGCCAGCGCTGGTCGCCTCTGGCTGAAACCCGGCGGGCGGAGTTGCGCACCTACCTTGCCACCAGGAACATCCCCTGGCGCGAGGACGCCAGCAACGCCGAACCCTTCACGGCGCGGAACCGCTGGCGGCCGCTCCTCCACGAGATGCGCAAGGAGGCCCCGGAGCTCGATCGGCACCTGTTCGAGACGCACCGGCAGGCGGAGGAGACCGAGCGACTCGCCCGAGCCCTGATTGCCGGCTGGGAGGGCACGCGGTGGTCCATCGCGACAGGTGGCATCAGCTTCCGGCGGGAGACCTGGACCGAGCCCGAGCTGCGGTGGACGCTGGAAGCCGCCTTCCGACGGCTGGACTGGCCCCGCGAGGCGGCGCTGCTTCGGGGCCTGGCTCCCTGGCTCGTCGAACGCCTTGCCCACGCTCGTAAACCTGCCTCCTGGGGGAATTTCCACCTAAACCTTGAACCAGGTGACGGGTATCTGCATCTAAGACATGAGCCCGCGCCTTCCCGGGCCTAGTAGACTGGAGGGCCACCTGGGCTTCGGCCCCAAGGAGTGACTTTTGAATTCCATGATGAAGAGCGTGCTGGTCTGGCTGGGCATCATCGCCCTCTTGGTGCTGGCCTTCCGCCAAATCCCCCAGAACAGCAAGCAGATTGAAATCCCCTTCTCGACCTTCTACACCGAAGGCGTCGGAGGCAAGTACAAGTCCGTGACGCTGTCCGGTTTCGATGTCGAGGGCGTTTACAAGCAACCGTTCAATCCCAAGCCCGGTGAAGTTGTCGAGAAATTCCGCACCGTAGCCCCGCCCATGCAGGACCTGGGCAAGGTCATCCTCAGCTGGAAGACCGAGGGCCAGATCGAGGAATTCAAGGCCGCCAAGCCCACCGAGAACAACTTCGCCTACGTGCTCATGTTCTGGGCGCCGCTGCTGGTCTTCGTGGTGCTCTGGTTCGTGTTCATGCGCCAGGCCCAGATGGGTGGCAACAAGGCCCTCAGTTTCGGCAAGGCCCGCGCCAAGGGGCTTTCCAGCAGCACCAAGCGCACCACCTTCGCCGACGTCGCCGGCTGCGATGAGGCCAAGGAGGAATTGAAGGAGATCGTCGAGTTCCTGAAGGATCCCGCCAAATTCCTGAAGCTGGGCGGCAAGATCCCCAAGGGTGTGCTGCTCATGGGCCCTCCGGGCACCGGCAAGACCCTGCTGGCCCGCGCCATCGCGGGTGAGGCCAAGGTGCAGTTCTATTCCATTTCCGGGTCCGACTTCGTGGAGATGTTCGTGGGCGTGGGCGCCAGCCGTGTGCGCGACCTCTTTGAACAGGCCAAGAAGAGCGCCCCCTGCATCGTCTTCATTGACGAGATCGATGCCGTGGGTCGCCACCGTGGTGCCGGCCTCGGCGGGGGCCATGACGAGCGGGAACAGACCCTCAACCAGCTGCTGGTCGAGATGGACGGTTTTGAAGGCAACGAGGGCGTCATTCTCGTGGCCGCCACCAACCGTCCCGACGTACTGGATCCCGCCCTGCTCCGCCCTGGGCGCTTCGACCGCCGCGTGGTGGTGGACCGCCCCGATGTCAAGGGCCGCTTCGAGATCCTCAAGGTCCACACCGCCGACAAGATCCCCCTCAGCCCCGATGTGGATCTGGAAGTCCTGGCCCGCGGCACGCCTGGGTTCGCCGGGGCTGACCTGGCCAACCTCTGCAACGAAGCCGCCCTCACCGCCGCCCGCGGCAACAAGAAGTGGGTGGAGATGCATGACTTCGAGGACGCCAAGGACAAGGTCTACATGGGCACCGAGCGCCGCAGCCTCGTCATGACCGACGAGGACAAGCGCATCACCGCCTACCACGAGGCTGGCCACACGGTTGTCGCCCACGTGGTGCCCCAGAGCGATCCCCTCCACAAGGTGACGATCATCCCCCGGGGGCGGGCCCTGGGCGTGACCTGGCAGCTGCCCCTGAAGGACCGCTACAACACGACGCGGGAATACATGGAAAGCCGCATCGCCATCGCCATGGGCGGCCGCATCGCCGAGGAGATCTTCTTCAACCAGCTCAGCACCGGCGCTTCCAACGACATCCAGCAGGCCACGGACATGGCCAAGTCCATGGTCATGGAATACGGCATGAGCGACAAGCTTGGCCCCCTCAACTTTGGCGGGGGCCAGCACGAGATCTTCCTGGGCCGGGACTTCACCCAGCACCGGGAGATCTCCGAGGACACAGCCCGCATGATTGATGCCGAGGTTCATGACTTCGTCATGCGGAACTACCGGAAGGCCAAGGCCGCCATTGAAGGGCACAAGGATCAGCTGGTGGCCATCGCCGAGGCCCTTCTCATCCGCGAGACGCTCGATGGCAATGACATCGACATCCTCATGCAGGGCGGCACCCTGCCCCCGCCCAAGAGCGGCCCCACACCTTCCGCGACAGTCGCCGTGGAAGAACCTTCCACGGACCCCGGGCTGAGCCCTGCCCTCAAGCCCGCGTGAAAGACACACCGTTCGACTGGGGACCACTCCTGAAGGGTGGTCCCCTTTTCATGGGCATCCTCAATGTAACTCCCGACTCTTTCAGCGACGGTGGGCGGTTCCTGGCCCCGGCTGCCGCCGTGGCCCGAGCTCAAGTCCTGATGGAGTCCGGTGCTCGCATGCTCGACCTGGGCGCGGAAAGCACTCGACCTGGCGCTGCGCCCATTGACCCTAGGGCGGAATGGGACCGGATCGAACCTGTCATGAGCGCCCTGCGCCTGGCTCTGTCGATGGTTCCGCTCAGTCTCGATACGCGCCATGCGGCAGTGGCAGCCCGAGGCCTGGCGACGGGCATTGCCGTGATCAATGACGTCACCGGCTTTGCCGAATCGAAGATGCTAGACCTGGTCGCGGATTCCTCCTGTGGCCTCATCGCCATGCGCAGCCGCAGCACCGGTCAGGTCTTGCACATGCCACCCTACGAAGATCCGGCGCCGAAGTCTGCGGACCAAGCCATCACGGAACTGCTCCAGGTCCGGGATCGACTGCGCGCAGCGGGCATCCCCGATGGCCGAGTGCTCCTGGATCCCGGTTTCGGCTTCGGCACCACCTACCCTGAAGATCTGGCCCTATGGGAGGCCCTGCCGCGGCTTGCCGCGGCCCTGGCTTGGCCAGTCGACCGGATCTGCCTCGGCCTTTCTCGCAAACGGTTCCTGGCCGCGAAGGCTGGCACCCCCGGACTCCCGCCCGATCAGCGTGATGGCCTCACGGCCGCCGCCCATGCCGAAGCCCTCGAGTTGGGTTACAGGGTCTTCAGGACGCACGCCATCGGGTGATTCTGTCCGGGGGGACCGCCTGCTCGCTTGGCTCGCTACGTCCCCCCGGGGCCCCCGCTGCAAGGGTCGGGAAACCCGCCCCTTGCAGCCTCGCACTGTCCGGGGGGACCGCCTGCTCGCTTGGCTCGCTACGTCCCCCCGGGGCCCCCGCTGCAAGGGTCGGGAAACCCGCCCCTTGCAGCCTCGCACTGTCCGGGGGACCGCCTGCTCGCTTGGCTCGCTACGTCCC
>JBBRZL010000204.1:0-5164 GCA_038236735.1 Holophagales bacterium
CGAGGGGCCCGATGCCATTCTCTTCGATCCCTTCACGAATCGGGTGTTCAGCTTCAACGGCCGTGGGAAGAACGCCACCGTCATCGATGCCATCAAGGGCGAGGTGGTGGGCACCATTCCCTTCGGCCACAAGCCGGAATTTGCCGCCACGGACAACCAGGGCCACGTGTACGTCAACCTCGAGGATTCCGCCGAAGTGGCCGTCATCGATGCGCAGAAACTCACCATCGAGAAGAAATGGCCCCTGACGCCCATCGAGGACCCCACCGGCCTGGCCATCGACTTGAAGCACCACCGCCTCTTCATCGTCGGAGGCAACAAGCTGATGGCCGTGCTGGATGCGACCACCGGGAAGCTCCTGGCCACGCCCACCATCGGGGCCGGGGCCGATGCCGCAGCGTACGACGAGGCACTGGGCCTGGCCTTCAGCTCCAATGGCGAAGGCACCCTCACGGTGGTGCAGCAGGATGGGCCAAACCAGTACGGCGTCCTCGACCAGGTCCCCACCAAGCGCGGCGCCCGCACCATGGCGTTGGACTCGACAACCCACCAGATCTACCTGCCCACCGCCGAGTACGGTCCGGCCCCGGCCGCGACCAAGGAGAACCCGAGGCCCCGGTCAGGCATGCTGCCCGACAGCTTCAAGCTCCTGGTGGTGGGCCGCTAACGCCTGACCTCCCCGAGCATCAGCGCAACACCGCCATGGGGGTTTGTTGGGCACTCCGAGGAACCAAGGGCCGGGTTATCCTGTTCGGATGCATTTGTCCTGGCCACCGCCTGCGCGCATCGCGCTTGTTTTTGCCCTGCTCTGGGTGGCCTACGTGCTGCTGTGGACGCCGGGGCCCCTGTCACTGCGGGCCCTCGGCCTCTATCCGAAACAGCTCGGATCGAGCTTCGTGGGTTGGGTCGCCACCCGCAATCTGCCCCGTTCCTGGCGTCAGCCCCTGCTGGGCCGCTTCGCCGGGCACTACGGCATCATCCTGAGTGAGGCGGAATTCCCCCTGGTGGAGTACCCCAGCCTCCAGGCCCTGTTCACCCGCCGATTGAAACCGGGCCAGCGGCCCCAGGCCCCGGCGACTCCGGGCTTCCTGAACAGCCCCGTGGACGGCCGCATCATCGCCAGTGGGCGCATCGAAGCCGGCATCGCCATCCAGGCCAAGGGCCAGCCCTATCGCATCGCCGAACTGCTCAAGCACGACCCGGCGGCGGCCCGTTTCGAGGGCGGCCACTTCCTCACCATCTACCTATCGCCCAAGGACTACCACCGCATCCACGTGCCCATTGTGGGGCGGGTCACGGCGGTGAGCCATGTGGCAGGCGAACTCTGGCCCGTGAACGACGCCAGTACGGACAGTGTGCCACGCCTCTACGAGCGCAACCGCCGGGCCACCTGGACGGCCCTCGGCACCGGTTCTTGCGAAGGCCTGGAGGTGGTGGCGGTGCTGGTGGGCGCCACCCACGTGGGGGGTGTGGTGATTGACGGGCGCTGGCTCGGCGGGCGCACCCTGCCGAAGGACGGCGGCCTTGCCGTGCCGGCCCTGCCCTGTACTCCAGGTGAAGATCTCGGCACCTTCGAGTTCGGCTCCACCGTGGTACTGCTGGTGGGTGGGCCCAGGGCCGCGGACTGGACGCCCGTGCGCACCACAGGCGACGTGCACATGGGACAGAGGCTGGGGGCGTACCCGTGAACGATTCCGACATTTTCCGCGAGGATCCGCTCTGGGATGAGGGCGGCGACCTGGCCGGCGCCCTCGAGGCGTTGTTCACCGCCGCGGGTGAGGTCTTGGACCTGGCGCGGCTGCGTGAGCTGACGGGCCTGGGCGACGGCGCCCTGCAGCTGGGCATCGAGAAGCTGCAGGAGCGGCTCACGGGGCCCTGCGGCCTGCGGCTGCTGGAAGTGGCCGGTGGCTGGCGCATGGCCACCAGCCCTGTCTATCGGGAGATGGTCGCCCGCCTGGTGACCACCACCCGCAGCGGCAAGCTCACGCCCGCGCAGATCGAAGCCCTGGCCATCGTCGCCTACCGACAACCCGTCACCATTACCGAACTGAACGCCATTCGCGGCATCACCAGCAGCGCCAACCAGGTGAAGAGCCTCATGGAACGCCAGCTCATCACGCCTGCGGGCCGCAAGCCGGTAGTGGGTCGGCCCATGACCTATGCCACCACCCAGGCGTTCCTCCTGCACTTCGGCTTGAAGAGCCTCCAGGACCTGCCGCACCTTGCGGATTTTGGCGAAGGCCGCCTGGAGGCCGAAGCCCTGGCCGCCCTGGAGCCCCCGCTCCCCGAGGATGGCTTGTTCGGGGTGGGCGCCCTGCTCACCGAGTCGGAGCCCTCAGAGCCACCAGAACCCGACGATGCTGCGGAAGCGTCCCAAGCCGACGAGCGGGTTGAACCATGAGCCAACCCCGCCTCAGCCTCGAGGAACAGCCAGCGCGGCCCAAAGTGGAAAGCCCCACAGGCGTCTTCCTCCTGCCCTGGCAGAAGGGCCTCCTGCTGATCGTGTTGCTGGGGTTTCTCTACCTCCGCATCTGGCGCCGGAAGCAGGCCAGGGTCCAGATCTGCAGCCACTGTGGCAAGAAGAACCCCCCGCACCAGAGCAACTGCCAGAAGTGCTCGGCGCCGCTGATGCGGGTGAATCTGCCTTAGCTAGAATTCGATCTCGATGGATTCCTCGGCGAGATCGTTCTCCTGGCCCAGTACTTCGCAGGCGGCTCCGTACATCTGCAGCACGGCGGTCTTGCGGTTGCTCAAGCTGGTGAGCAGATCCTTCACGCGCTGCACTTCAGAAGCGATGGTGTTGTTGATCTGCGACACCTCAGAGCGGCAGCGCTCGCGCGTGGTCTCGTAGAAGGCCTTCTGGTCCTGGCTCAGATCCATGGCGTGCTCCCGGTCGGATGGAAGAATGAAATAGGAAAATTGAGTTTATCCAGGTTCAGGACCAGCGGGCCACGGCCAGCATGATGACGAGAATCACAGCCAAGCCGAGGATCACCGGCAGCAGCCAGCGGGGACGCGCAGGAACAGCCGGTGGCAGCACGGGCTCCAGAGGCTGGAGAGGCTTTTCGGTAGGCAAGGTTCGCAAGGGCGTCGCCAGGCGGGCTGGCAGGGGCGCGGTCAGGTCCCCGACCGGGCGTTGGGAGCCGCTGGTGAGGTTGGTGGGAACGGGGAAGCGGGCGATGACCAGGGCCTCCAGCTGGTCGCGGGTGCCGCCGAGCAGGGTGTTCATGTACTCGGCGACATCGTGGTCGGTGATGGGGTTGCCCTGCCGCTGCAGGTAGTCGCGCAGGTCCCGTTCCATGAACCTTGCCGAGGGATAACGGTGATCGACGCCCTTCTGCAGGGCCTTGTTCACGATGGCCGACATGTCCCGTGACACGCCCGGATTCAGGCTGGCCAGATCGGAGATGCGGCCCAGGCGCACCTTTTCCAGAACCCCCAGTTCCGAATCCGCCTGGAAGCACCGCTCGCCAGTGAGCAGTTCGAAAAGCACGAGGCCCAGCGAGTACAGATCGGAACGGTTGTCCAGGGGCTGCCCCGTGGCCTGCTCCGGACTCATGTAGAGCAGCTTGCCCTTCAACGCCCCGGCCACCGTATGGCTGGCCTTGCTGGCGGCCTTGGCGATGCCGAAGTCCACCAGCTTCACCGATCCTTCGGTGGAGAGGATCACGTTTTGCGGGCTGATGTCCCGGTGGACCAGCTTCAGTTCCTTGTCGTCGAAGCCCCGCTTGCGGTGCGCATAGTCGAGCGCCGCAGCCACCCGCATCACCACAAAGGCCGCCACCTGCTCCGGGAAGGGCATCTTGTATTCCCGCACCTTCCGCAGCAGGGTGCGGAGGTCCCGGCCATTCACGTACTCCATGGCGATGTAGTAGGAACTCCCCGCCTTCCCGAGATCGAAGATCTGGACGATGTTCGGGTGGGTCAGCTGGGCCGCCAGCTTGGCCTCGTCGATGAACATCGTGACGAAGTCCTCGTTGTCGCTGAAGTGCGGCAGAATGCGCTTGATGGCCACGATCTTCTGGAAGCCCTGCACGCCCCGCTGCTGGGCCTTGAACAGCTCGGCCATGCCGCCCACGGCGATCTTCTCCAGCAGGAAGTAGTTCCCGTACTCCTCCACGGCATCCATCGCCTGGGGAACCGCCGGCCTTGGCGCCTGAATCTCGGTCCAGGGAGAAGCCGGTGCCACGGCGGCTTCCCACTCGAAGGGGTCCTTCACACCGGAAATGCCACTCAAGGTGAAATCCGACGGCCCCAGGGGCTCAGCCAGATCGGCGGCCAGGGGCACCAGAGCCGGGGCCGGTTCAGGCACCTGGCTGGCGGGCACCAGGGCTGTCGCCACCTTCACGGCGGGCATAGGGAAACCCCTCCGCTCGGCAGTAGAGACCGGCTCGGCTTCCACCTCATCGGAAAGCTGGCCAAAGGGGTGGTCGGCAGCGAAGGGGGCCTGGGCAGTTGCAGGGCTGGCAGACAGCCCACTCTCCAGGTGCAGAGCAAAGGGATCCTCGGGAGGCGGCGGGATCCGTTCCAGATCCTCAAGCAGATCGCCAAAGATATTGTCCGTGGTCAGCTTGACCCCTTCTGGCTGAAAGGCCCGGAGCTTGGCCGCAAGAAATTCGCAGGGTTCGGTCCGATCCAGGAAGGCCTGGATATCCACTTTCGCGCCCTGCTCGCCCAGGCCTGGATGGGACCCATCCGAAAGCACCAGCACCGGCAGTCCAGGGTTCCGCGCCTGCAA
Source organism: Holophagales bacterium (assembly GCA_038236735.1). Classification (GTDB taxonomy): domain Bacteria; phylum Acidobacteriota; class Holophagae; order Holophagales; family Holophagaceae; genus Geothrix. Next base: position 4,739 of record JBBRZL010000204.1, read on the forward strand.
TGCTTCGGCGAGAACGTAACCGGCCTCTCCAGGCGTGGTCGAATCCAGCAGCAGGAGCTGCGGCAGCCGACCAGTGCCTAGAAAGGCCTGGGTCTCCGAGGCCTGGATCCAGCGAAGCTCCCAGCCATCGCCCTCCAAGGTGGACACCAGTCTGGGAGTCCGGAGGGACTCCGCGTCCACGACGAGCAGGAGGGGGCGGTGCATGAATCTCCATGCGAGGGAGCATCCAGGGTAGCGGGAGGACTTGTCGCTCGCCATAACTCGGAATCCGGGCTACACTTCTCGTTCGGTCCGGTACTGCCTGGCAGCCCCGGTTCAATCCACGGGAAAGGAGGTGCATCCACATGCCTTTGGTCAAGGTCAAAGAAGACGAAACCTTCGAGTTCGCCCTTCGCCGCTTCAAGCGGAAGTGCGAAAAATCCGGCA
>JBBRZL010000205.1:0-5107 GCA_038236735.1 Holophagales bacterium
TCAAGCTGGATCAGCTGCTGGCCCTGGAGCGTCGGGCCCGGAAGCTGGAGGAGCAGCTCGCCGACTTCCAGGCCGCGGAATTGGCTGCGCAACAGGGTGATTTCGCCGAGGCCCATCTGGAAGGCCGGGACATGGCCTTCCTTCAGAAGCTGGCTCGAGGCATCCTCGCGGTGGTTCCCGCCAAGGCCGTGTTCCTCACTTCGGAATTTGGCGGCCAGGGGCTCTTCCTGCTGAGCGCGGGTGAAGGTTCTTCCCTGGACGTGTCCGCCGCCGGAAAGGCTGTGGCTGCCCTCCTGGGTGCCAAGGGTGGCGGTGCCGGGCAGAGCTTCCAGGGCAAGGCGCCCAGCCTGAAGGCCCGGGAGCAGGCCTTGGCAGCCCTGCTGGCCATGGGAAACTGAATCGCATGGACTTGATCTACCTCGACCACAATGCCACGACGCCTCTGGATCCGGAGGTCTTCGAAGCCATGCGGCCCTGGTTCATGGAGCGCTTCGGCAATGCCAGCTCGGCCTACGCGCTCGGGCACCTATCGGATGGCGCCGTGGTGGCGGCGCGGGAGCAGGTGGCGGCCCTGGTGGGCTGTTCGCCCGCGGAAATCGTCTTCACTTCAGGCGGCACGGAAAGCCTGAACCACGCCTTCCGGGGCGTTTGGGAGGCCTTCCCGGCGAAGCGGCATCTGGTGACCACCGCCGTGGAACACCCGGCCGTGCGGGCACTGGTGCTGTGGTGGCGCACTCAGGGGGGCGAGGCCACGGATGTGGGGGTGGACGCCGAGGGTCGCCTGGATCTGGTCGCCCTGGAGACCGCCGTGCGTGCCGACACCGCGCTGGTTGCCGTCATGGCGGCCAACAACGAATCGGGCGTGCTGTTTCCCGTGGCCGAGGCCGCCCACATCAGCAAAGCCAAGGGTGCCCTCTTCCTGATCGATGCCACCCAGGCTGCAGGCAAGATCCCCGTGGATGCTGCGGCCTGGGGGGCAGATCTGCTCAGCCTCAGCGGTCACAAATTCCACGGCCCCAAAGGCACGGGCCTGCTCATGATCCGGCGGGGCGTGCGCCTGAAGCCCCTGCTGCTGGGCGGCTCGCAGGAGCGGGGCCGCCGGGGCGGCACCGAGAACGTGCCGGGCATCGTCGGGCTGGGCAGGGCCGCGGTACTGGCCCAGGCGCGGCTGCCGGAGATGGAGCGGGTGCGTCAGCTCCGCGATGACCTTGAGACCCGCAGCCTGACTGAGATTCCGGATATGCGCATCCACGGGGCCGGCGCCGACCGGCTCCCGAACACCAGCCTCATGGGCTTCGCCGACCTCGACGGCGAGGCGCTCCAGTTGATGCTGGCCGAGCGCGGCATCTGCGTGTCCACCGGCAGTGCGTGCAGCACTGGCATGCGCGAGCCCAGCCACGTCCTGCGGGCCATGCAGGCGCCGGAGACCTATGCGAAAGGCACCCTCCGCTTCAGCCTGGGCCGGGGGAACTCCATCGAGGAACTGGACCGGTTGTCGAGGCTCCTTCCGGCCCTGGTGGCCGAACGAAGAGATAGCCTCGACCTGAGGCGGGAAAGGCGGTAATTGCCAACCAGAATTGAACTCAGGTCTGACCAAGATTCGTGAATTCGGAATACCATCCTGAGAGAACCAGTTCCCGGGGAACCCAATCTTCGCCACGTCTCATCAAAAGGGAAGGACTGCCATGGATCTCCTAAAGCGCATCGCTCGCGGGATCCGTTTCAACAAGGCGGACCCGGGATCCCGTTGGCGCACGCCAGTCACCCTTGATCGTGGCAACCTCGGCGAGGCCTGTCTGGGCCTGGATGGACGCAGTCATGGCTTGGCCCTCTGGGAGAACGGTGGCCGGCTCTGGACGATGCCCATCGGTCCCCGCACCGCACCCGCCATCATGCGTCTCCCCTTTGGAGGAGGCACGACCCCGCGACTGGTGATGAATCCGGATGGACGGGGCATCGCCTTGTGGCAGGTCGTTGTCGCTGGGGAACGGCAACTGCTTGGGAAGATCCTGGGCAGTGGCGGCGGCATGGCCAACGTGGTGTTCAGGACGCAAGGACAGGTCAGGCATCTCCAGGCCGCTGTGGACCGGCGGGGCAATGCCATGGTTGTATGGCTTCACGAGGTGGAGGGGCGCTTCGAGGTCATGGCGAAGTCCTTTGACACCCGAGGGCTGGCCTGGGAACAGGAACCCACTACCCTGGGCATGCTGGCCACGAATGCCATGGAGCCCCGCATCGCGGTGAACCACCGGGAACATGCCATGGTGCTCTGGGAGTTCCAGGACGCGGGCTCAGAAGGGCTGGTGGCCAGCCATTACTGGCCTGCGGATCGCATCTGGTCGGACCGCCCCGTGCCGGTGGTCGCCCATGCCACCCACCACCATCAAGTGGTCATGGATGACTTTGGCAACGCCCTCGCCCTCTGGATCAACGCGCCCTACGGCCAGCGAACCACTCTGGAAGCCAGCTTCTACGATGGCCAGAGCAGCGAATGGGGCGAACCCGAGACCCTCGGGAATGCCCAGGCCATTTTCCCGCCCCAATTGGCCATGTCCGGGACGGGCGAGGCCCTCGCCGTCTGGTCCCAGGGTGAAGGTCAAGGCGCCCCCCGCCTGTTCGCCAAGGACTTCAAGAAGGGGAAGTGGGAGGCCGGCGTGGAATGCCTGGACCTCGGCCGGGAACCAGTTCTGGACTTTGCCATCGCCGTCGGGTCCGAGGGCCAGGCCGGGCTCCTCGCAGTGCATCAGGGGCCCGACGGGGATTGGGTTTCCGTCCGGCTACGGCAATCAAGCTGGTCGCCGCCGGTCCAACTCGGGCCAGTAGCCCACTTGCCTCTGACCAGTCCGCGCCTCAGGCTTTGCCCTCACGGAGCCTCTGCCCTCTGGATGCAGGGCGAAGGTAAGGAGAAGGTCCTGATCCTGTGCGAGACCAACTAGGCGGCCATCACGCCCCAAAGGCGAGCAGTTGCTGGGCATAGTGTTCCACCGCATAGGGCAGCCAGCGGTGGCCGGGCAAGTCGCGGCTGAGGTAGCCCATGTGTCCCCCGTGGGGCTCAAGGTGCAGATGCACTGCGGAAGAAGGGTGCGCCTCGACGGCATGCTGCCAGGGAATGAAGGGATCGTCCTTCGCCATGAGGATCACCGTGGGCACGGTGATCCTCGACAGGTGGTGTCGTGCCGAGCACCGGTTGTAGTAGTCGTCCGCATCCCTGAAGCCGCCGGCCTTGGTGGTGTAGGCCTCATCGAATTCGCGCAGGCTCATGAGGGGCCAGGTCCGGTAGGTGTCTGGAATGAGGCCGGTCTCGACGCGGTCGCGGATGGCCTGGCGGCAGCGCCTGATGAAGCGCAGTTCATAGAGCCGGCTGAAGCCGCGGTGGATGGTGTCAGAGCAGGCGCCTAGGTCCACGGGAGGATTGACCGCGATGGCCGCGTCCGGCTGGGCGGCAGGTTGGGGCAGTCCACCGCCCAAGTTCAGGAGCAGGGCATTGGCTGAAAGGGAGTAGCCCACGGCCAACTGGCGCAGGCCCGGATGGCGCTCCCGGGCCGCGGCGAAGGCCGCTCCCAGGTCATCGCCGGAGCCGCTGTGATAGGGCTTCCTGGCGAGGCCGCGGCCAGCTCCGCAGCCCCGGTGGTTCACGGTCCAGACGTGATGACCCAGTTTTCTGGCCAGGGCGACGGTGCGCTGCACGTAGTGGGCCTGGTCATCCCCGCCTAGGCCGTGGAAGACCAGCGTCAGCACATTGGTTTCACCGGGAAAGTACCGCCCCATGAGCTGGTCGCCATCCGGCAGCGGAACCCTGACAGGCTCCGAAGGGTGAGTGGGCCTGGCCTCCGGCAGGTAGTTGCCGAGAATGGTCTGCAAATGCCCAGAAGAGGCCCACCAGGGGGGGCGGCAGGGCAGGGGCGGCGATTCCAGCAGGGGCATCCACCCAGTGTACCGGCTCCAATCTCAGTCGTTGCGCTTGTAGACCAGCTTGTAGCTGAAGGGGTTGTCCAGCTTGGGATGACTGTAGGTCACCTGCACGGCCATGGAGTTGCCATCTTTGCGCATGGAGTAGACGTACTTCATCACGCAGCCATCCCCGGTGAGGAGCTGGGTCATGGTGGGTCCGTCCTTGGTCAAGGTGGCCTTGAAGGCTGTGTCGTCCTTCCGCTTCCAGTCCGCTTCCGTGCCGTCCGCGGGCGTGTCGATGGGCCGTTCCTTGCCCATGGTCACGGCGAAGCTGTCCCCGGCCAAGATATCCAGCTTGCTAAAACTGGTGCAGGCATTCTGCAGCTTCTTCTTCCAGTAGAGCTTCAGCGCGAAGTTCAGGTCCTTGACGTGAGCCTCGATCTGCTCGTCGATCTTGTCGCTCTGGGCAACGGCCAGGGACCACTCCCCATCCCAGTCGATCTTGGCTGCTTTGACGGCTTCGACCGCCTTGGGAGCGGGTTTGGCTTTCTGGGCTGCAGCCGGCAGCAGCAACAGGCAGGGAAGAAGGAGGGACAAGGCGCGCATGGGGACCTCCAGGAGGAGCCTACCCTCACCCTTTGACTTCTGGAAGTTCTGAAAGGAATCCGTGTGATCGCTGCAACAAAGTGAGGTATTGATGACCTTCCAGGGAAGATTGCCTAAGACGAGGTGTAAGCTAGTGTCAATCAGCCCACCTAGAGGGCGTTCAATCCAAGGAGCATGTCCATGAATCGCAAGCAGGAAGCCCTTGATTACCATTCGCAGGGACGGAAGGGGAAGATCGAGGTCGTCGCCACGAAGCCTTGTTCAACCGCCCGAGATCTTGCCAATGCCTATTCTCCTGGAGTGGCTGAGCCCTGTCTCGAGATCGAAAAGAATCCCGAGATGGCCTATGAGTACACCGCCAAGGGCAACCTTGTCGCCGTGCTCTCCAACGGCACCGCCGTGCTGGGCCTGGGCAACCTCGGCGCCCTGGCCGGCAAGCCGGTCATGGAAGGCAAGGGCGTGCTTTTCAAGCGCTTCGCCGATATCGACGTGTTCGACATCGAAGTGGACGAGACCGACATCGACCGCTTCTGTCAGGTGGCCCGCGCCCTGGAGCCCACCTTCGGCGGTATCAACCTCGAGGACATCAAGGCCCCCGAGTGCTTCGAGA
>JBBRZL010000206.1:0-5098 GCA_038236735.1 Holophagales bacterium
AGAGCGCTTCGAAAGCCTGGGTCGTGAGGGCGAGGTCTCCCAGGGGATCGCTGAAGTGCGCATCCGCGCCGGCCTGTACGACCAGCACCTGGGGTGCGAACTGCTCCAGGGCCCGGGGCACCACGGCCTCGAAAGCGTCCAGGTAGCTATCGGCTTCCGTGAAGGGCTCCAGGGGCACGTTCAGGCTGAGCCCCCGCGCCGGACCGGTGCCCAGTTCATGGATGTGGCCGGTGCCCGGGTAGAGGTAGTGCCCGGTCTCGTGAAGACTGATGGTCAGCACCTGGTCGTCGTCGTAGAAGAGGTTCTGCACCCCGTCGCCGTGGTGCAGGTCGATGTCCAGGTAGGCCACGCGCCAGCCGTGGTCCGCGCAGGCCCGGATGGCCACGGCCAGGTCGTTGTAAAGGCAGAAACCCGCGGCCCGGTCCTTCTGGGCGTGGTGCAGTCCCCCACCCAGCTGGAGCACGCGCTTCTCAGTGCCTTCCATGATCAACCGCGCCCCGTGGAGGGCCCCGCCCACCAGCCACCGGGTGGCGAGATCCATGCCCGGGAAGATGGGGTTGTCGGCGGTACCCAGGCCGAAGCGTTCCGCCTCGGGCCGGGTCTCGCCGCGATCCAGGGCCTCGACCATGGCCACGAAGGCTTCGTCGTGGACGGAGAGGATCTCTTCCCGCGTGGCGGCCGGCGCCGCGACGGCGGTGGCCGGATGGCCCAGGCACCGGAGCAGGTCCAGCAGCATGGCGAGCCGGCTGGGCGTGAAGGGATGCTCCGGACCGAAGTCGTACGCGGCGTATTCCGGCCGGTGGATCAGGGTCGTCATGGGATCGGGCGGAGCTTGGGCAGGGGCCAGAGGACGGTGAAGGCGGCCACGCGGAGCTCCTCCGCCAGGGGCCGGATCTGGTTCGAATCCACCCGCAGCACCGTGCGCACGGTGCCCTCCGGAGTGGGATAGGTGAGGATGGAATGGATGTTCACGTGGCGGTCGGCCAGGAAGGCCGTGAGCCGGGCCAACTCGCCGGGGCGGTCCAGGAGGGCCACCTCGAGCCGGGACGAAGCCTTGGTCACGCCCGTGAGGATCATGAGGGCGTCAAGCAGGTCCATGCCGGTCAGCATGCCCACCAGTTCCCCACCATCCAGGACGGGCAGACAGCCGATCTTGTGCTCCCGCATGATCCGGGCGGCATCCTCCACGGGATCCAAGGGATCCGCGGTCAGGGGCGGGCTGCTCATGGCGAGGGTGACTGGATCGCTGCCCTGGAGCGGCTCATGGCAGAGGCTGCTGGTGGCGAAGCGGACGTCCCGATCGGTCAGCACACCCACCAGGCGCCCCCGGTCCACCACGGGCAAGTGGCGGAAGCCGCGGGCATGGAGGAGCTGATCGGCCTCGCCGATGGTGGCTTCGACCGGCACCACCGTCACCGGCGTCCGCATGATTTCCTTTACGAGCATGGCGACTCCCGACAAGAGCGACTGACGATTCGAATTCAGGGCATCCGGGAACTGGCCTGACTGAGGGTCAGGCGCAGATTGGCTTGCAGAGGCAAGGGGCGGCCGGAACCGTCGTCCCCCGCGATGTTGACCTGCGCCTCCAGGGCGCAGAGCCAGGGCAGTTCCTCCACGAGCTGGGTGAGGCGGCCCAGGGTTGCCGCGAGCCCGCTGGTGGAACGCAGGCGCAGCTTCTCGAGGACTTCGACGATGTCGAGATCCGTGAGGGGGGTGATGCGGAGGATGGAACCCGCGCCCTGCCGGTGAAAGCGCCAGATGGGGCCGAAGTCGGGGTCTGCCGACAGGTGGAGCGCCACGTAGGGTTCGGGCCGGTTTGCAGGGGCCGCGACCTCCCGGATGGCCAGGCCGAAGGCAGCCAGAAGGTCCCGGATCTCGGCCTCCGGCAGGGCCGTGGGCTCGGGGCCGGGCAGCCCTTCGATGAACCGTTCCACACGCCGCCGGGCCTCACCGGCGTTAAGGCCCGGGTAGTCCAGGATCCGCCCCGGCGGCTGCATCCGGAAACGCGCGTATTCCACCACCTTGGACAGCGCCAGGGCCGCGGATTCCGGGAAGCGGTAGGAGGGGAAGGTGCGGTGCTTGCCACCACTGTCTCCCAGGGCGGCCGAGCCCACGGCCACGGCGCCGCTCACGCCCATGAGGGAAAGCAGCGTGGGCTTGGCGATGCCCGTGGTCTGTTCGGCCCGCACCGAGGCCCGGCGAATGGCCCGGGCCACCACGCTGGGATCGCAGGTGCCGAGACACGCGAAGGAGGCGATGAGGGCGTCCACCTGAGGGTGTTCGAGGGCCTCCTGGCAAGCGCGCTCGTAGTCCTCCGGCATGGCCATGGCGTGCAGGTCCACCACGCCCGGGCCCGCGATCTCCATGCCGTGCGTTTCGCAGGCGTCCGCGCAGATGGTGGCGACCCCGCCGGAGTTGCTGACAATGGCCACCCGGTTGCCCCGGGGCAGGGGCTGGAGGGACAGGAGCAGCGCGATGTCGAAGAGATCCTCCAGGGTGTCGGCCCGGATCACGCCCGCCTGGTGGAAGAGGGCCTCCACTTCCGCATCGTCCCGGGGGCTGGCGGCGATGTGGGCCAGGGCCACGCGCCGGCCGGCATGGCTGCGGGCGCTCTTGACGCAGAGGATCGGTTTGCGCCGGGAGATCCTGCGGGCCAGTCGGGCGAAGCGCCGGGGGTTGCCGAAGGTCTCCAGGTACAGCAGGGCCAGGTCCGTATCCGGGTCTTCGTCCCAGTACTGGAGCAGATCGTTGCCGGAGACGTCGGCCCGGTTCCCCGCGGAGACGAAGGTGGAGAACCCCAGGCCGCGCTCGGCCGCGTATTGCAGGATGACCACTCCCAAGGCTGCGGAGTGGCTGAAGAAGCCGACCCGGCCCCGGGGGGGCATGGTTACAGCCAGGCTCGCATTCAACTGGACGGCGGCGTGGGTGTTCAGGAGCCCCAGGCAGTTGGGTCCCACCAGCCTTGCCCCATGGCTGCGGGTCAGCCGCAGGAGCCGCTCCTGCCGCCGGGCCCCCTCGGGCCCCGTTTCCGCGAAGCCGGCGGCGAGCACCAGGAGCCCCCGGGCGCCCCGCTCCAGGGCCCGCTTGGCGAGGGCGGAGACCTTGGTGGCCGGCACCGCCAGGATGACCAGGTCCGGCGTCTCTGGAAGGGCGGCCAGCGAGGGGTAGGCCTGCATCCCTTCGATGGTGGTGGCCTTGGGATTGATGGGATAGACCGAGCCCTGGAAGTGGTTCTGGAGGATGTGCCGGAAGATGACGTTGCCGACCGAGCCGGGGTCTCTGGAGGCTCCGGCCACAGCCACGACCCGCGGCTTCAGCAGCGGCACCAGGGAGTTGGCGGTAGCCAAGCGCTCGCGCAGGTCCGTGCGCTCCCGCAGGGCCTCGGGGGCACCCAGGGGGAACTGTACGTGGATGACGCCTTCCTCCAGGGAGCGCCGGGTCTCGAAGCCCGTGTCCCGGAAGACGTGGTCCATCTTCTCGTTCCTGGTCAGTAGATCCGCCTCGAAGCCCAGGTAGCCAGCTCCTGCGGCCAGGCCCGCCAACTTTTCGAGGATCAGGGTGCCGATGCCTCGCCCCTGGTGGGTGTCCCCGATCATGAAGGCCACCTCGGCGACCTTGCCCCCGCCGCCGATGTAGTTGCCCAGGCCGAGGATCTGTTGCGCCTCGCCCTCGCCCTCCACAGCCAGCAGGCAGGCCTGCAGGTGGCGGTCCGGAGTGCAGAGCTGTTCTACGAACTGGCGGGAGACTCCGGCCACGCCGCCCATGAACCGCATGGCCAGGGTTTCCAGGGACAGGCCACGGATGAAGCCTTCCACGCGGTCCGCATCCTCGGCAGAGGCGATCCGGAGGAGCACGCCCCGGCCGTCCTTCAGCAGGACGAATTCCCGGTAGGCTGCTCCCTCTGGGATGATGCTGAACACCTTGGGCCTCGTGTGTCTGCTGTGGTGCGATCACCCTAGCATGACCCCAGCCGCGCCCGGGCCGTGCTCAAAATCAATTCTCCCCAGGGTCTCACGGTTCGTTGTGGACGCTCCGCCGGCCGCGCTATAGATTGGCCACACCATTCGAACAGCCAGGGGGCGACATGACCGCACGCGAAGCTTTCCTTCGGGCCCGGGATTTCCTCGTCGAGCACCGCGAGGATTACTCCGGTGCCATTGGCGGCTTCCAGTGGCCGCTCCTGGATCACTTCAACTGGGCCCTGGACCACTTCGATGCCTACGCCGCAGGCAATGATCAACCGGCCCTCTGGATCGTGGAAGAAGGTGGCGCCGAGACGAAGGTGAGTTTCCAGGAACTCTCGGTCCGCAGCAATCAGGTGGCCAATGCCCTCCGGGCCCTGGGCGTGCATCGCGGCGATGGCGTCCTGGTCATGTTGGACAACGTGCTGCCGCTCTGGGAGATCATGCTGGCCTGCATCAAGCTGGGCGCCGTGCTGGTGCCGTCCACCCTGCTGCTGTCCCAGGCGGATCTGGAGGACCGCATCGAACGGGGCGGAATCCGGCACCTGGTGGTGGATGCCACCCAGACTGGGAAATTCGACGGCATGGATCCGGGCCTCACCCGCATCTGCGTTGGGGGTGAGGAGCCCGGTTGGCGGGGCATGGCCTCGCTGTATGACGGTTCCAGCACCTACGAACCCGAGACGGTCACCCGTGCCACGGACCCCATGCTGCTGTACTTCACGTCGGGGACCACGGCCAAGCCTAAGCTGGTGCTGCACACCCACCAGTCCTATCCCGTGGGCCACCTGACCACCATGTTCTGGGTGGGCCTGCGCGAGGGCGACATCCACTACAACATCAGCTCGCCGGGCTGGGCGAAGCACGCCTGGAGCAGCTTCTTCGCCCCCTGGAACGCCGGGGCCTGCATCTTCGTCTACCGTTCTGCCCGCTTCAGCGCCGCGGCCACGCTGCAGATCATCGTGGACAAGGGCGTGACGACCCTCTGCGCGCCGCCCACCGTGTGGCGCCTGTTCATCCAGGAGGACCTCGCGGCCTACCAGGTGAAGCTGCGGGGACTGGTCGGCGCGGGAGAGCCCCTGAATCCCGAGGTCATCAGCCAGGTGGAAAAGGCCTGGGGCCTCACCATCCGCGAT
>JBBRZL010000207.1:0-5074 GCA_038236735.1 Holophagales bacterium
CGTAGAAATCCTGGGCATTGAAGTACTTGTCCGCAGCCTTGGCGAGGGCTTCCTCCACCGCCGCGAAGACATCTTCCTCATTGATCCCCTTTTCTACCGCGATCATCTTCACGCTGTCGAAAAAAGTCGTTGCCACTGTTGCCATTTCAGGCCTCCTCTTCCACGACGACGCTTGTCTCTACGCCATCGGCATCAGGTAGTTCCGTGAACCGTCCGGCCAAATGTTTGGGTGGCGGGGTCTTGCTTTCATCGAAAGGCGCCAGGCGGGCCTTCTGGATGGCTTCCATCGGGATGGCCTTGAGCACGCCGTCTTCTTCAAGGGTGACGCTGCCCTCAGTCACCGGGCCGATCCAGCCCTTGAAGCGCTTCTGGCCGTTGATGGGTCCCGTGGTCTGCACCCGGCAGAGCCGGCCCGCGAAGCGACGGTAGTGGTCGGCCCTGGTGAGCGGGCGCTCCATCCCAGGGCTGCTCACCTCGACGCCGAACTTCTCGCGCAGATCGGGGAATTCCACATCCATCCAGAGCAGCAGGCCCTCGGCGGCGGCGGCGCAGTCTTCCACGCTGACCTTCCGGTGGCTGGTCTCGGCGTCCAGGTGGTCGATGTAGAGGCGCAGCATCTCGTCCCGGCCTTCGCGGACGGTCTCCAGGTGCACCAGTTCGTAGCCCAGCAGGGCCAGCTGACGCTCCAGGGGCGGCTGCACTTTCTTCAAGTCCACTGATACTCCGACAGAACAATAAAAAAGGTGGGCCGAACCCACCCAGTCTTGGCACCCGCAATGGGAGACCATGGCCGAATTGAGCTTGAAGTCTAGCGCCTTTTGCGCAGAACCTCAAGGTGGGAGAAATGGGAGTGGGGTCTGTGGGCCGCCTGGGATTCAATAGAAGCCGGAGGAACCCATGGCCATGATCCTGGACGGCAAGGCGCACGCGGATCGCATGCTGGAGGCGGTGCGCCTGGGGGTCGAGGCAAGGCGGACCCAGGGGCTCAGGGCCCCAGCGCTGGCGGTGGTGCTGGTGGGCGAGGACCCGGCCAGCCAGGTCTACGTCCGCAACAAGTCCGCCGCCTGCCTCAAGGTAGGCATCACTTCCATCGAGCACCGGCTGGCCGCGGACACCCCCCAGGCCGAGTTGGATGCTCTCATCGACCGTCTGAATGCCGCTCCCGAGGTGGACGGCATCCTGGTCCAGCTCCCCCTGCCCAAGGGGCTGGATTCCAAAGAAGCGCTGCACCGCATCAGCCCCACCAAGGATGTGGACGGCTTCCATCCCATGAACCAGGGCCTGCTGCTGGAGGGCCTGCCAGGCCTCCGCCCCTGCACCCCCAGCGCCTGCATGTCCCTGCTGGCCCACCATGGCGTGAACCTCAAGGGCCTGCGGGCCGTAGTCCTGGGCCGCAGCGAAATCGTGGGCAAGCCCATGGCCCTCATGCTGCTGGAACAGCACGCCACCGTGACCATCGCCCACAGCCGGACAAGGGATCTGCCCGCCGTCTGCCGGGAGGCCGACCTGCTGGTGGCCGCCGTGGGTCGACCAGGCCTGGTAGAGGGTTCCTGGATCAAGCCCGGCGCCGTGGTGGTGGACGTGGGTATCAACCGGGTAGAAGACCTGGCCCTGGGCGAGCGACTCTTCGCCCTGGAGCCCAAGAAGCTGGAAACCCTGCGCACACGAGGCTCCGTGCTGTGCGGCGACGTGCGCTTCGGGGAGGCCATGCAGGTGGCTTCGGCGGTGACCCCGGTTCCGGGTGGCGTGGGCCCCCTCACCATTGCCGGGCTGCTGACCAACACGCTTCTGGCGGCACCTCAAAATCGATAGACCTGTACCTGACTGATCTTTGGATTCGACGCGAGGGTGGGTGAGTTGACTGGGAATTACGCCGTGCGTTTGACTGGTGATTCGGCGATGCTTCACATAGAGAGCACCAATGACGACACTTCTGCTGGTGGAAGACAACGAGATGAACCGGGATGCGATCTCGCGCCTACTGGAACGGCGCGGGTTCACCGTGATCACTGCCGAGGACGGAGAACGGGGTTTGCAGGTCTGCCTGGAAACGCTGCCGGACCTGGTGCTCGTGGATCTCGGCCTTCCGGGCATCGATGGCTTCGAGGTGACTCGGCGGCTCAAGGCCGATCCGAAAACCGCCCGGATTCCCATCGTCGCCCTGACTGCCCGGGCCATGAAGTCAGACCAGGAAGCCGCGCTGGCCGCAGGCTGCGATGACTACGACACCAAACCAGTGGATCTGGCGAGATTGATAGGGAAGATCCGCGCCCTGATGGAGATGGAGTCCGCGATCTGAAGCGGAGCCCTTCCCGTCAGCGTCACTACCTGGCAGCGGTAACAACGGATGCCTGCGACATGGAGCCTAGGGACATGGAGCCTAGGGACACAAGCCCCCGTCCACATTGACGATCTGGCCGCTCATGTAGCTGGCCCAGTCGGAGCAGAGGAAGGCGACGACGCTGGCCACTTCCTCGGGCTCGCCCTCGCGCTTGAGGATGGTCGGCCCTAGCAGGTTCCGCCGCGTCTCCTCGGGCAGGTCCGCGGTGAGTTCCGTGCGGATGAGGCCCGGGTTCACGGCATTCACCAGGATGCCAAAGGGGGCCATCTCCCGGGCAAGGCTCTTGGTGAGGGCGATGACGGCCCCTTTGCTGGCCCCGTAGTTGGTCTGCCCGGCCATGCCGATGATCCCCGTGGGACTGACGATGTTCACGATGCGGCCCCACTTGCGGTTCATCATGCCCCGCACAAAGGCCTTGGTGGCGTAGACGGTGCCACGAAGGTTCACGTTCATGACCTCCTCCCACTTCTCATCGCCCATGAGAATGAAGGGACCGTCCTGGCGGGTGCCAGCATTGTTCACGAGGATGTCCACCGGGCCCAGGGACGCCTTCACCTGGTCTGCGCAGGCCTCCAGGTCCGCCTTCACTTTCACGTCGCCAAGCACGACCACTGCCCGTCGCCCCAGGTCACGGATGTCGGCGGCCACGCCCTCGGCCAAGTCGAGGTTCTTCTGAGCATGCACGGCCACGTCTGCACCCCAGCGGGCGAGCTCGATGGCGATGGCCCGACCGATGCCACGGGAGGACCCGGTGATGAAGGCGACTCGACCGAGCAGAGGAGACTGTTGATAGGGCATGGGCGGGGCTCAAGGAAGGCGCAACAATTGCGATGGCAACGGACTAGGATGCACCAGGGGGGAAAGCATGTCCAAGGATCTGGTCGACCCTGATGCTCTGGAGGCCTTCCTCGGGCTACACCCGGAGTGGGTGGCCCAGGGGGATTCCCATGGCCTGACACTGCGCCGCCGCTTCGTGTTTTCGTCCTATACCCGAGGCCTGGGCTTTGTCGTGGCCGCCGCCGAACATGCGGAGAGGGTCGATCATCACCCGGACCTGACCCTCGGCTATCGCTGGGTCGTAGCCGTCCTCACCACCCACGTCAGCCGCGGCGTGACCCAGCGGGACTTGGACTTGGCCAGGGAACTGGACCGGCTGTACTTGGAGCACATTTAGGGCTGCCGCACCGGCGACCCGTTCGGCGGCAAGGCGTTGAACCGGTCCTGCAGCGACTTCACCTTGGTGAGGTCCAGCTTCTGCGGGCTGCTGGGGTCGCCGAGCATGATCTCGCTGAGTTCCAGCGCCTGGTGCGAGGCGGGCGGGAGCTCCCAGGCCCTGGACAGCCGCTGTCGAAGCGTACCCAGAAAGAAACCGAAGATGGCTTCCCTGGTGGATTCCCGCAGGGCCACATCCCACACTTCCACCGTCGCCTCGGCCAGTCCACGACGAGCTGGTGGGGCTGGTTGGAAGACGCTGCCCAGGATCAGCTGATCCCAGCACCCGGGCGGCGCCAGCTGGATCAAGGCGTCCGGCATCACGCCCAGGGACTTCCGCAACGCCATGGGCGATCCCGTCGCCGGCACCGGTTCCTGGGCCGTGAGGAGCCCGGGGAGCAGGAGGCCGATCAGGATGCGCATGGTGGAACCGGAGAGTTGGCCTCAGGGTTTCCTGGGCTTGGGTTTGGGTTTGCCGGGGCGGGGGGAGAACTTGCCGGCGGGCCGAGTGGTCGGACCCTCGCCGCGGGGCCGGGCGGGGCGCGAAGGACTTGCGGCGCGGTGGGGGCGAGCCTCACCCTCTTCACGGCGCGGACGCGCGGGACGGTCGGCGGTACCGAAGGGGCGGCGGGGCCGTTCCCCAGCTTCGTCGCTGCGGGGCCGGCGGGGACGCTCCGCAGCGCCGGCGGCCCGATGGGGGCGGGCTTCGCCCTCTTCACGGCGCGGATGCGCGGGACGGTCGGCGGAGCCGAAGGGGCGGCGGGGCCGCTCCCCAGCTTCGTCGCTGCGGGGCCGGCTGGGGCGGTCCGCAGAGCCGGCGGCGCGATGGGGGCGAGCTTCGCCTTCTTCGCGGCGTGGACGCGCGGGACGATCGGCGGAGCCGAAGGGACGGCGGGGCCGGTCCGCGGGCTCTTCGTTATGGGGCCGGCTGGGACGGTCCGGGCCCGTGGCGCGGTGTGGCCGGTCTTCCTTGCCGACCTGGCGCGCACGCACCGGGCCTTCCGGGCGATGGGGTCGAACCTCATCCTCCCCGAAGCGCTTGGCGCGGGCCACGCGCTTGAGCTTGTGGTCGCGGGTTTCCGTAGGCCTGAAGATCCCCTCTTCCCCGGTGACGCCGACGGATGCCCGCTGCAGGCGGCTCATGTTGCGCAGGGCCTTCAGGGCGGCTTCCATATCGGCGGGCATGGGGGCGGTGACCGTGACCTGCTCATCGGTGACGGGATGCTTGAAGCCCAGCAGCTCGGCATGCAGGGCCTGGCGGTCCAGCAGCGGGCTTTCCACGCCGTAGACCTGGTCACCCAGCAGGGGGAAGCCACGGTCGGCGAACTGCACGCGGATCTGGTTGCGGCGGCCGGTCTCCAGCTTCACTTCTACGACGGTGTGGCCCGGCAGGCGCTCGATGACGCGGTAGTGGGTCACGGCCTCCTTGGCACCCGGGGGCATGCGCTTGCCGCCGCCGGGGCCCTTGCGGGCCGTGGCCACGGACATCTTCAGGGACTTGGCGTGCTCGATGAGGTGCCC
>JBBRZL010000208.1:0-5067 GCA_038236735.1 Holophagales bacterium
ACCAGATACTTGCTGTGGATCGTGCGGGAGAAGGGGATGTGCCCTTCCTTCGCCTCGGGAATGGAGGCCACCTTCACCTCCAGATTGGGAATGAGCGTAAGGGCCTTCAGGTGCGGCAGGGCCCGCCCCCCCAGCACCCAGTCTGAAACCAGCAGACGCACCTTCACGCCCCGCACCGCGGCGGCCCGGAGGGCATTGTCCAGCAGGGGCCAGTAGTGGTCCTGGCCCGAGATGGGCGAGTAGGTCAGCATCTGCGCACGAACGCTCTCCTTGGCGCCGCTCAGCAGCTCCACCAGGGCCTCGAGGGCGGGCCGAATGTCCGTCGGCGTGAGGAAGGGCGGGCTGGCCACCAGTTCCACGGCAGGACGCGCGGTCAGGGGAGCGGCGGCCGGAATGACCGGAAGCTTGTGATCCCCGGCGAAGCGCCAGTCGATGGCGAAGAGTTCAGCGAGGCGCGCCACGAGGCGTTCATCGGCAGTCCTTACGCCCAGCTCATGGATGTGCTCCAGGGCCCGCCAGTCGAAGTTCTGGCTGCCCAGGAAGGCCTCCCGGCCATCCACCACGAAATACTTGGCGTGGAGGATGCCTTTGGAGATCTCCGTCAGATCGAAGCTGCGCACCTCGGCACCGGGGATGCGGCGGAGCCTGGCCACGGAGGGGGGATCCTGGTCCAGCATTTTCGAGGAGAGCAGGAAGCGGACCTTCACGCCCCGGGTACCGGCCTGCTCCAGGGCCGCCAGCACCGGCTCCAGGGCGCTGCCCGGGCGGCTCGTCACATAGAACTCGGCGGCGTCGACGCTCACCCGCGCGGCCCGGATCATCTCCACCCACACATCCTTGGCGAAGGGCAGACCGGGATCGGCGAGCTCCGTCTCCGCCGGGATCGACTGCACCAGGCGAGTGGGGGGTGGCTCGGCAGCAAGGGACAGGCAGGTGGCGAAGATCAAACACAGGGATCGGATGTTCATCGGCCACTCCATGGCTGAGGATACTCCGTTGACGGCACGGCCCCGGCCCTGCTGATGTGAAGGCATGGTTACAAAAGCTGAGTACCGGGCCCACCTGAAGGCTCACCGGGACGCGCTACCAGCGGCATCTTGCGAGGCCTGGTCTGCGGCCATCGCCGGCCACCTCGACCGCTTCTGCCGGAACCGGCAGGTAACCCGACTGGGCGCCTTCTGGCCCCTCGGCTCTGAGGTCGATCTCCGCCCCGCCGTCACCGCCCACCCGGACTGGCTCTGGTTCTTTCCCCGAGTGACTTCCATGCAACCCCCTCGGCTCGCCTGGGGCACAGAACCGCTGGAACCTGGCCCCTGGGGCCTATTGGAGCCCACCCTGGCCCAGCACTTCCTCCCCCCGGTGCAACTCCTGCTGGTACCGGCCCTGGCCTTTGATGACGACGGTCACCGCATCGGCTACGGCCGGGGCTTCTACGACGCCCTGCTGACCAGGCTGCCGGAGGAAGTGCTCACCGTGGGCGTGGGCTTCGAGGCCCAGATGCACCTGCTGGTTCCCGTGGAGCCTCACGACTGGCCCGTCATGGGGCTGCTCAGTGAGCGCGGCTATCGCCCCACTGAAGACTGAAGACTGAAGACTGGGGACTGCCCTAGATGGCCCCAACGAGAAGCGGCGCCGTTGCCGACGCCGCCCCTTTGTTATAGTGAGAACTACTTCTTCTTGCTGAGGAACTTGCCGTCGGCCACACTGTGGCAATTCTTGCAGGAAGTCTCCGTCTTGTACTTGACGAGCATGTCGGCGGCCACCTTGTTGAGGTTGTCCTTCTTGGCGGGCATGGCCGAGTGGCAGACGGTGCACTTGGCACCCTTGACGGTGGTCATCTTGGCGCTGGCGACAGGGGCCAGAGCCAGGAAGAGGGCGGCGGTGAGCAGGGTGATGCGACGCATGAATGCTCCTCAAGTGGTGGGACTCGTGGCGAGTCAAAGTTGAATCACAAGGGTAATACAGGAATCAGTGAGATGGGCAAGAACTGTCACGGCAAGTGATGACAATCACAGATGTGCCTTTCAATCCTTGGTCTGTCATGACTTAAGATTCAGTGCCATCCGTATCGTGAAGGTCGGATTCCGCCTGCTCGCTTTTCTTCATCGTCTCAGCGTAGTACTCCGGCCGGGTCTCGCGCATGTGGTCGGCCGAAGCCTTGCCCGTCAGCCAAGCCAGGTCCATGGGATAGACGTCGGGATCGAAGATGACCAGGTACCAGTGCCACACGAGGATGGATAGCGTGGCGAGGATGGCTTCGTACCAGTGGGCTGCCGTGGCCGCATCCAGCACCCAGGTGGGGAAGTGGCGGAGGCTGAAGTTCTGGGCCCAGAGCAGAATGCCGGTCACCGCCATCACCACGGTGCCCCACATGAAGGCCCAGTATTCCATCTTCTCGGCATAGCTGAACATGCCGAAGGTGGGCCGCTTGGTGATCAGGCCCAGGTTGTAGAGGATCGTGTTCACAATGTCCTTGGCGTCCTGCAGGCCCGGCAGCAGGCCCCAGATGATCACGCGGTCGCGCTTTCTCACGATGAGATGAATCAGGTGCAGCACGGTGGCGGCAGAGATGACCACAGCTGCGATCCGGTGCAGAATGGCCCGGATGGCGCCATTCCCATGGAGACCGATGGCACTCACCCAGCCGGCCTCGGGGAACTTCAGCGCAAAGCCCGTGATGACCAGGGTGATGAAGCTGACCATCACCATGCCGTGCGTGATGCGGAACCACTTGTTCATCCGGGGCACCTGCTCGCCGGTGCCGTGGTGGGGCTTGTGACGGCGGAGCTTCGCAACATAGTCAAGACCATTGTGGAAAAGCATGAAGCCGATGGTCATGGGGATGAGGCCGTAGTAGGCCCAGCGGATCCACTTCACGGAGACATGCTCGGCACCGCCGATGACCTGCACGTGCACCCTGCCATGAGAGATCTTTTCGCCCAGGCCCGGGTGGCACTGTCCGCAGGTGGTTTTCAGGTTGGCGGGATTGACGGTGGACCGGATGTCATCCGAGCGGAGGATGTTGTGCACTCCATGGCAGGAAGCGCAGTTGGCCGCCGTCTTCTGGCCGCCGCGAATAGCCAGGCCATGGAAGCTGTCCTGGAAGGCCGGCACCTTGTCGCCAAAGGCATAGCGGGAACTGAGGCGCTCATCCCCATGGCAGCGACCGCAGGTCACCGTGGAGACGCGCGCGGCATTGACCATGGAGCCGGGATCCTTGGGGGCCAGGATGTTGTGCTCGCCGTGGCAGCCTGTGCAGGTGGGCGAATCCTTGGAGCCGCGCTTCACGGCGAGGCCGTGCACGCTGTCCGCATAGACCGCCTGGATATCGTTATGGCATACCCCGCAGGTGTCTGCCACATTGGCGCGGTTCACTTTCGCCTTGGGATCGCTCGCGGCCAGGATGTCGTGGCTGCCGTGGCAGTCCGAGCAGCTTGCTGCGGCGGTATTGCCCTTGGCCACTTCTCGGCCATGGACACTGGCCCGGTATGCCTCCACGGGCTTGGCGAAAGGGATCTTGTGCTTGGCAAGGAAGTCGGGATTCGAATGGCAGGTGCCGCAGGTGTTCGCCAGGTTTTTCTTGGCCACGTTGGAGCCGGGTTCGCTGGCACCCAGGATGGTGTGGGGTGAGCCATGGCAGGAGGAACAGGTGGCTGCATCCGGCATGCCGTTCTGCTTGGCCATGCCATGGACACTCTTGGCGTAGGCCTTGACTTCGTCTTCATGGCAGGTGGCGCAATTGACCGGCGCCGGTTTGCCGCCGTGAGGGACCTTCGTGATGCTGCTGTGACAGCCAGTGCAACCCATGCTCGCGTGCTTCGACGCCTCGAAGACCACGAGATCGACTTCGTGGCACATCACGCAATCCTTCGGGCTCGGCGGGGCCGCGGCGAGCACGACGGCAAAAAGTCCAGCTAGGAGCAAACGCATAACAACCTCATCAGTCCTCTATACACTAGCCTGAGATCCCTTGTTGTAGGGAATGCCTGCTGGTGATCTCGGTCACGACACCGATGAGGCGCTATTCCAACCCAGACGTACCGACAGGCGCCGAGGGCGTCATTCGTCCCCGGCGCCTGCCGCCATTGAAGTCGAATCACTTGCCCTTATAGTCCTTCAGCCAATTCAAATCCACCTCGGTGGCCTTCTTCGCGGCCTTGGTGGCGATCAAGTACTTACCGCGCTCGTTGGGTGCGGAGGCCCCCTTCTTGGGCATTTTGTCGACGTGGCAGGACTGGCAGGTCTTGATGTCGGTGAAGCCAAGTTCCTTGGCCTTCCCAAGGAAGGGCGCCTTGGCCTGGGCGGGAACGGCGAGGATCATTGCCGAGGCGGCGATGAAAATGGCGATGCGCACGGTAGCTCCGTTGGAAAGGGGTTCCGGTATCGGAACCGATGAATGGGGGAGTGTAGCCCGTCAGATTGTCACGCCCAGGCCCTGGTACTGCGCAGATTCCGTGTGATCCAGAGCACCAATGACGGCTTGAGGTCCGTCGATACTCCCACTCGGCCAGACCAGGTTGGGGACACCCGGGAGCACCTGGCTTAGGCCCCGGGCGGCCCGGAGAATCGCTGGAAGCCGGGACAGATTGGGACTTCACTTGCCCTTGTAGTCCTTCAGCCAGGCAAGATCCACTTCGGCGGCCCCTTTCTTGGTCTTGGTGTCCACGAGGAACTTGCCGCGTTCGGCGAAGTCCCCGCCCTTCTTGGGGGTGCCGACGTGACAGGCCTTGCAGTCTTTCACGTCGGAGTAGCCCAGTTCCTGGGCCTTCTTGACCCAGGGCAGCTTGGCCTGGGCGGGAACGGCGAAAATCAGTGCCGTGGTGGCGATGAGAATGGCGATGCGCATGGTGACTCCTGGTGGACGCCCCGCGAGTCGGCGGGACTGGGTTCGGCAGGCTATTGCAACAAGGGTGCCTGGATCCTCACCTGCCCCCGAACTCGGTACTACTCCTCTTAGAGCACCAGGTGTTCCTGGTATTCCCCGAAGACCGCGCGCAGCGCGTCGCAGATTTCCCCGACGGTCGCCTCGGCCTTGACCGCAGCAAGGATGAACGGCATCAGGTTCTG
>JBBRZL010000209.1:0-5039 GCA_038236735.1 Holophagales bacterium
ACTTTGCTGCAGGTTCTGTCTGTGTCCGTTTTCGAGAAAATCGAGCTTCGGCGCGCCTTTCCGAAGGGAGATTGCACGATATCGATGCCCGACTCCGCTAAACAACTGCCACTACTCGACATCTAACCGGACACTAGTGGTCCATCACCGTCCATCAATGGTTCCCCACTTTTTCTCCGGTTCCGACTGGCCCTAGAACAGCTTCCCCACCAGGGCCGCCAGCGCCGTTTCCGTGCGGAGGATGCGCGGCCCGAGATCCAGCGGCTGCAGCCCAGCTCGCAGCAGGCTCGCCACCTCGGCGTCGATCCAGCCGCCTTCGGGACCGATGGCCAAGGTCACCGGCGAAATGAGCACCTTCGGCGCCGGAGCCCCGCCACCCGGATGGGCCAGCAGTCCGGTGCCGCCCGCCAGCAGCGCCGGCAGCTCGTCCTCCACGAAGGGCCGGAAGAGCCGTGCCAACTGCAGCTCGGGCAGCACCGTGTCCTTGGCCTGCTCCAGGCCGAGCAGCAGCTGGTCGCGCAGGTTCTCGGGCTGCATTCTCGGACTGGCCCAGTAGGCCTTCTCCACCTTCCAGGCATTCAACAGCACGATGCGCGCGGCGCCCAGGCTGGCGGCGGCGGCCACCACGCGGTTGAGCACCTTGGGCCTCGGCAGGGCGATGAGCAGGGTGAGCGGCAGCTTGGGCGGCGGCGCCTGCTCCAGCGTCAACGCCAGTTCCAGCACTTCCTCATCCAGCCGCAGCACCCTGCCCCGGCCCATGTTCCCGTCCAGCAGGCCCACGCTGAGGTCATCGCCCACCCGGGCCCGGTGCACCGCGCGCACGTGGGCCAGGCGCCGGCCCTGGAGACGCGCAAGATCCGGGGCCAGCAGATCCTCGGGCAGGAGCAGAACCAGGTTCATGGCAACTCCTTGGCGAGAAGCAGATCCCGCTGCACGCGCGAACCGATCCGAAAGACATGCTCGCCCACTTCGCAGAAACCGTGGCGGGCGTAGAAGGCCAGGGCCCGGTCATTGTGCTCCCAGACGCCCAGCCAGAGGACATCAGCACCCCAGGCTCGGGCGCGCTCCAGCGCGGTCTGCATCAGGGACGCACCCAGCCCGCCGCCCTGGTGCGCGCGCAGGACGTAAATGCGCTGCAGCTCGACCGGGCGCTCACCGGTCACACCGGGCTCCCGGTGGCCCAGACGCAACTGGAGGAAACCCGCAGGCACGCCATGGAGCTCCAGCACCCAGGCGGGCCGGGCCGGGTCCGCCAGCTCCGCCCTCTGCTTGGCTTCGCCGTAAGTGTCCTTCAGGAATTGCTCCAGGTCCTGCGGTGAGCAGATCTGCTCGAAAGTCTCCCGGAAGGTGTGGGCGCCCAGGTCGGCCAAGGTCGTGGCATCCTCAAGGACGGCGGGTCGGATTTCGAGAGAAGGCACGCGCCCTACTTCCGCTTGGGGGTGGCCTGGGCAGGCGCCTTGGATTTCGGCCTGGACTTGGCCTTCGCCTTGGCCGCCACGGCGATGGCCTTGGTCATCCACACCGCCAGTTCGTCAGGATCCTCCAGCACTTCTTCCGGCAGCTGGTAGTACTGCATGGGTTTCTCAGGATCGCCGAAGGGCAGGAAGGGCCCCATGCCCGCGGCCACGAAGTCTGGGCGGTTGCTATCGTCCACCTTGAAATACAGCGTGTCCTCCGCCACCAGGGCGAAGGCGAGGCCCTCGGCGAAGAAGGTCAGGCCGCCGAACATGGGTCGCGTGGTGACGGGACGGAGTTGCCCCAGTTGCTCGAGGAGGTATGTGCGGAAGCTCACAGAGACGGCCATGGCGACAATGCTACCCTCCTCGATGGGGCCGGCGTCGCGGCAACTTTCCACAGGAATCCCCATGCGGATCAACACCCTTGATGACCTGCTCCGTATCGTGCAGAAGCTCCCCCGCAAGCGGCTGGCGGTGGCCTGGGCCAACGACGCCCACACCCTGGAGGCCGTCCACGCGGCCGTGACGGCTGGCCTGGTGGAGGCCATCCTCGTGGGCGACGAGGCGCTCATGCTGCAGGTCGGCCGGGAGCACGGCCTACTCCTGGACCGCGTCCGTCTCATCCACGCCGCCACCGAAGGCGAGGCTGCCGCCCGGGCCGTGGCCCTGGTGCGCTCCGGCGAGGCCGATCTGCTCATGAAGGGCCTGCTCAGCACCGAGGTCTACATGCGGGCCATCCTGCACAAGGAGCAGGGGCTGCTGGACGCTGGCGCCATCCTCAGCCACGTGACCGTGATGGAGCACCCCGGCCATCCCAAGCTGCTCATCGCCGGAGACGTGGCCGTGCTGCCGGAGCCGGACTTCAAGGAGAAGCTGGCCCTCCTCGGCTACCTGGTGAAGACGGCCAAGGCCCTGGGCATCGAGACGCCCAAGGTCGCCGTGCTGTCAGCCTCGGAGCACGTCCAGCCGAGGCTGCGCTCCAGCGCCGAGGCGGCCATGCTCTCCAAAATGGCCGACCGCGGCCAGATCAAGGGCGCCCTGGTGGACGGGCCCCTGTCTCTGGACGCCGCCATCGATGCCGAAGCCGCCCGCATCAAGGGCGTCGGCGGCCCCGTGGCGGGCGCTGCCGACTGCCTGCTCTTCCCGAACCTCGAGGCGGGCAACACCTTCTACAAGGCCGGCACCAAGCTGGGTGGCGCCGAGACGGCGGCCTACGTGGCGGGCGCCCGCGTGCCCTGCATCCTCAGCAGCCGCGGCGACACGCCGAAAACCAAGCTCTGCTCCATCGCGCTGGGGGCCCTGCTGGCCTAGGCCGGCGGATAGTCCTTGGCGACTTCCCGCCCGGAAAGCACGCGCAGGGCGCCCTTGGCGAGGGCGGCCATCTCGTTTTCGCCGGGGTAGACCTTCACGGGGCAGCCCAGGGCCGTCGTGAGCCGCGTCAGTTCGCCCACCAGCCGGGGTGACCTTGCCATGCCGCCGGTGAGGAGGATGGCGTCCATGGGTTCGCCTTCGAAGGCAGGGGCCAGGGCCGTGATGGCTTTGGCAATCTGGTAGGTGAGTGCGTCGTAGACCAGGCTCGCCTCAGCGTCCCCGGCGGCCACGCGGCGCTCCACCTCGCGCAGATCGGCAGTACCCAGCAGGTCGAGCAGGCCGCCGCGGCCCTTGTTCAGCAGCTTCAGCTCGGCCTTGCTGTACTTGCCGGAGAAGCAGAGATCAATGAGCTGGCCCGGTGGCAGACTGCCCGTGCGCTGGGGCGAAAAGGGACCTTCGCCGTCCAGGCCGTTGTTCACATCCAGGTAGCGGCCCTTGCGGTGGGCGCCCACGGTGATGCCGCCGCCCATGTGGGCCACGATGACGTTGATGCGTTCGTAGAAGGTCTCGTGTTCCTCGGCGTAGCGCCGGGCGGTGGCGATCTGGTTGAGGGCGTGGCTGATCACACGGCGGGGCAGTTCCTTCAGGCCCGTGACCTTCACCTTGGGATCGGCCTCGTCCACCACCACCGGATCCACGATGTAGGCGGGTTTGCCCGTGCCCGCCACCAGTTCGGCGGCGATGAGGGCGCCCAGGTTCGAGGCATGCTCTCCCTGCAAACCGGCCTTGAGATCTGTGAGCATGGCGCCAGCCACCTTCCAGGTGCCATGGGGGATGGGGCGCAGCAGCCCACCCCGCCCGGCCACCGCATCCAGGTCGCCCAGGCCGAGGCCCTGATCCGCCAGGAAGCGCAGCACGGCCTCCTTGCGGAAGGTGAACTGCTCCGTGATGGGCCGGCCTTCGAAGGCCTTGAGGGCTTCGGCCGGATGCTGGATCTCTTCGGTGGAACGCTCCTCGTCCCCCTCGAACACGGAGGTCTTGGTGGAGGTCGAGCCTGGGTTCAGCACCAGCACGCGGTAGCGGTGGAAGAAAGTATCCCTGGGCGTGCGCTGCCATTCCCCGTAGTGGTGCAGGCGCAAGACAGAGGCCTTCACGGCCAGGCGGATGTCCTCGGGCGTGCAATCCATGGCCAGATCCACGCCCTGGAAGCGGAGGCCGAACATCACCGGGAATTTCCGCGCGCCGGGGAAGCGCGTGCCGTAGAGGTGGTAGAGCAGGTTGCCCATGTCCAGGTTGGGGCACACGATGACGTTGGGGACGCCCTCCCAGGGCAGCCCTTCCGCGTGGTAGAGGTCGGCGGAGCGGCGCGACAGGGCCACGCTCACTTTCACTTCGCCTTGGATGTGGATGCTGCGGTAGCGCTCGGCGTGGGCGATGCGCTCCGCCAGGATTTCCGGCACCAGATCGGCGGCCAGGCGCACCAGCTCCGGCGAGGGGCCTTCGTCGCTGCCCCGGTTGGAGTACGACACCATCGCGCAGCGGATCTCCGGCAGCACGTCCTCGGGGATGAGGTCCCGGGCCACGGCGCAGGTGCCCACGGCCACTTCGGCCAGGGTGCGCGGGGTCATGGTGGCGTTCACGCCCACGTCGCCGAACACCACGATGTTGTTGGGATAGACCTCCTCTGGATGCTCGTCCGGTAGCACGAAGACGCCGGCCTCGCAGGTGACGTCGCGATGGGCCAGCAGCTCCACCATGGGGCGGAAGAAGGCCTTGGGTTCATGGGTGGCGCCACCCACCACCATGTCCGCATGGCCCAGCCGCACGGCCCAGATGCCGAAGCGACCCGGCTCGGTGACCAGCTTCCGGGCCTCCTCGATACACATCGGCCGCTCGTGATCCTGGCACCAGGCGAGGCAGGCCACGGCGAAGGATTCCACCAGGTCAGGCCGGGAGGCCGGGGCCACGAAGGCGCTTTCGGACAGCGTGTAGGCCACCCGGTCTTCACCGAGGTGGGCCAGCTCTCGGGCCGCCAGGGCGCGCACCTCGGCCTCTGGTGCCAGGAACACGGGGCGAATGAAGCGGCCCAGGTAGCAGGCGGCCTCCAGGGTGCGGGGATCCAGGGCCTCGGGGAACACCACCGTGGGGCGGATGCGGGGCTCGGCCAGCAGGCGGCTGTCGAGGGAGGCTTCGATGTCAAACATGGATACTCCAGGGCCCTTCGTCCGCCGAAGTCTACCAGGGGCGGCCCGCCCGTTTTCTACCCCGGGG
>JBBRZL010000210.1:0-4971 GCA_038236735.1 Holophagales bacterium
AGGCCTGGTTGCAGGCGATGCAGGTGTTGATGTCCAGGGGCCGGCCTTCCATGGCCTTCTTGACGAAGTCGGGATCCGCCAGCAGGGGCCGGGCCATGCTCACCATGTCGGCGCAGCCGTGGGCCAGCAGCTCCTCGGCCACCACCGGCGTGTTGATGCGGTTGGTGGTGATGAGGGGGATGCCCACGGCGCCCATGAGCCGCTTCGTCACCCAGGCGTAGGCGCCGCGGGGCACCATGGCGCCGATGGTGGGCACCCGGGCCTCGTGCCAGCCGATGCCGGTGTTGAGGATCGTGGCGCCCGCGGCCTCCAGGGCCTGGGCCAGCTGCACCACCTCTGCCCAGGTGCTGCCCTCCGGCACCAGATCCAGCATCGAGAGCCGGAAGATGACGATGAACTCGGGCCCCACGGCGGCGCGCACGGCCTTCATGACCTCCACGGGGAAGCGCATGCGGTTCTCATAGCTGCCGCCCCAGGCATCCGTGCGCCGGTTGGTGCGGGTGACGATGAACTCGTTGATGAGGTAACCCTCGCTGCCCATGATCTCCACGCCGTCATAACCGGCCCGCTGGGCCAGGGCGGCGCAACGCGCGTAGTCGCGGATGGTGGCCTGCACGGCCTGGTCACTCAGGGCCCGGGGCTTGAAGGGCGTGATGGGGCTCTTCACGGCCGAGGGCGCCACGCTGAGGGGGTGGTAGCTGTAGCGCCCGCCGTGGAGGATCTGCAGGGCGATCTTGCCGCCGGCGGCGTGGACCGCCCCGGTCACTTTCCGGTGCTTGCCCAGCTGCCAGGGCCAGGAGAGCTGGGAGCCGAAGGGGGTCAGGCGGCCCTGGAGGTTCGGCGCAATGCCGCCCGTGACGATGAGGCCCACGCCGCCCCGGGCCCGCTCGGCATAAAAGGCGGCCAGCTTGGTGAAACCGCCTTTGGCCTCCTCCAGATTCGTGTGCATGGAGCCCATGAGCACGCGATTGCGGAGCGTGGTGAACCCGAGGTCGAGGGGGGCCAGCAGGTGGGGATAGGACACAGGGGCTCCAGGGTGGCTGCGGCCAGTGTAGGACGGAGCCCCACCCCTCGGCGGCGAATTGCTAGTCCACCTTTTCCACCACGATCACCATGCGGGTGACGACAGCGGCCAGGGCGCCCACGGCGGCGAAGACCGGCAGCAGGGCCGCGCCCACCAGGCCCAGTGTCAGGGGGATCTCGATGAGGGTCTTCCCATCCTCGTTCTTCAGGATGATCCGCCGGATGTTGCCCTGGTGGATCAGGTCCTTGATGGTGTCCAGCACCTTGCCGCCATCAAGCTTGAAGGTTTCGGTGCGGGTGCGGTCCTGCGTGTCCGTGTTCATGGAGCCTCCTGGCTGTTCACAGGCTACGGGGCACTGCACCGTCGCAGCGGCAGCTACCGGCGAACGGTGGGCAGGGATCGGCGAGGGAACCAGCCAGTCCCAGCCACTCAGCCCAGGGCCGGTACCCGCCAGAGGGGCAGCTCTTCGCCCAGGGCGGGCACGGGCAGCAGGCCGTTCTCCACGGCGCCGTCATCGCTTTCGGGTTCACAGAGGTAGGCCGCGATGGCGCCCAGAGGCTGGTCCGTGGGCACCAGGGCCCAGCCCGTGGGCGCATGGCGTGGACCCCGCCGCCAGGACACGCTGAGTTCGCCCACGGCCGCGGCCTCCAGGATGCCGCGCCCCTCCTGGGAACCCAGGCCCTCGACCACGGGCACTTCCACCTCGAAGGTGCCCACGGCCTCGCGCAGCGTGAGGCCGTGCAGGCGCAGGTGGGTGGCCATGGGCGCGGGTACCAGGTAGGCCGCGGGGCGGTCCACCACGGTGGTGCCCACGAAGCGGGCGAGGTGGGGCAGGGTCACGCTGGTGGGCGCACCCTCCAGGGTGCGGGGCGTGCGGGTGAGGATCTCGACGGGCACGTCAAACCGCTCCAGGCCGTAGCGGATGGCGAGGCGCTCCCGGGGCGCACGGCTCGCCGCGACGGTCTGCACCACCTCGTCCCGGTGCGCGGCCACGAAGGTCAGCGTCTCCAGCATGAAGGCATAGGCGGTGCGCACGCGCTCGGCGAAGCTGATGTAGGAATAGCACTCCAGCAGCAGGTCCATGCGGCTGGTGAGGCCCCGGTAGTTGCTGCCAAAGCGGGGATGGTGCGGATAGGTCATCCAGCCTTCGCGCACAGGCGCGCCGGGCTGGGCGTCGACGTCCGCATCCATGGCCCGCTCGTCCTCCACGAAGTTGCCGTACCAACCCGCGTCCAGGCCGTGGTTGGCCTTCAGGGCCGCGGTGACCGGCGGCAGCAGGCGCTCGCGCATGTACTGGATGGGTTCACTCCGGCCGCTCTCCACCGTATGGGGGATGTCGTAGGTCATGGAGAAGCGGTGCACAGAGCCGTTGGTGGCGTGGTTGTCGATGGTGAGCTCCGGCTCCCAGGCTTGGCAGACACGGGTCTGGAGCAGGCGCATCTCCAGGCCTTCCATGCGCAGGTAGTCGCGGTTCAGGTTGATCTTGGCCGCGTTCACGCGGGTGCCCACGCCGCTGTCCGGGCCCAGCTGGCCCGTGAGCTTGGGCAGATGCAGGCGCCGGTTGCCGGGATCGATGGCGTCGTTGCCGTCGGGGTTGAAGAGGGGCACCACCACCAGGGTGAGCTCGGCCAGGAGGGTGCCCGCATCGAGGCCCGGCTTGTTCTCCAGCAGGTCCCGCACCAGCATCAGACAGCCCTCTTTGCCCTCCACCTCGCCCGCGTGGATGCCGCTGATCACCAGCACCACGGGCCGGCCCAGGCTGCGGGCCTCCTCCGGCGTCCTCACGCCGTGGGCCGACAGCACCAGCAGGGGCAGCTCCCGGCCCTCCGGGCTCAGGCCGAAGGAGGTGACGTGCAGGCGCTTGTCGCCCTTGGCCTGGAGCCCGGCCACGAAGGCCATCACGTCCGCGTGACGGCTGGTTTCCTCGTACTGGGTTGCTTCAGCGCGGGTGAGCAGGGGCATGGGGTTCCTTCCAATTCGTGAGCCAGGCGCGGGATCAAAGGCTGCGCTTCAGCACTTCCTGGCCCATGTGGGAAATGCGGTAGCGGCCGATGGGCCGCTCGCGGATGAGGTCGTGGCGCTCCAGGTAGGCCAGGTCGGCATCCGTGGCCCCGGCCTTCACCAGGTGGTCCCGGGGCACGTCCGGGTGCTTGGCCACCACCTGGAGCACGGTGAGCTGGCGGGCGGTGATGGGTTCAGCCATGACGGCTCCTGGAAGGGCGCTAATAAGAGATCTGCCGGCGGTAGCTGGGGCGATGGATGTCCGTGATCTGGACCGTGAGGCTGCACTTCATGCCAGCGCAGGTGCGGGGGCAGGCGCGCGCCAGCAACGGCAGCAGGGCCTCGCTGAGCTGGGCCTTCACGTCGTCGGTGCGGCCCCCGAGGATCTGCACGGTCAGGGTGACGAAGGCCTGCTCCGCCGCCCCGTCGCCGATGAGGAAGACTTCGTGGCTGCGGAAGCGGCTCTTGATGTCCGCCAGCTGGAAGAGCCCCGTGGCCACCAGGGTTCCGTTGACTTCCCGCAGCAGGCCCGCCCAGTCGGGCTGGTCGAGGAGGTTGTCCGAGGCTTCGAGGAGGCAGTGGGGCATGACGGGTACCTGTTCCGGTTCCAAAAGGGACGGTACCGGATGCTACCGCCGATGGTCCGGCTTGCGCTGGATCGTCTTCTTGGCCCCTGGGTCCCAGTAGCTGGTCTCCGTGGCGAAGCAGATGTTCTCCAGGTCGGTCACGCGCTCCTGCAGGCAGGCCTGGGCGTCGGCGATGGCCTGGTTGTAGATGGCCGGGCCCACCTCCTTCAGGCAGAAGCGCAGGAAGGTGCCCACCCCCAGCTCGCCCACGCTCTCGCCGTATTCCTCGGCCACGAAGCGCTGGATGGCGCCCTGCAGGCGCTTCTCGGTGGCAGGGGAAAGCTGGATGTCCATGGGGGCCTCGCCGAGGTTTTGTTTGGCACTCCAAGTGTGGCTGCGATTGACTGATGGGCGAAACGGTGAACAACGAACCCCGGTGGCTGAACTATCGTGTCTTTAAGTGGTATTCACGCCATGCACCCATTTCCGGAGGCCCCTGTGCCCTGGTTCCCCCACCCCAAGCTGCCCCTGGGGCCTGATGGCGGTCGGCTCTTCGCCTCGCGGGTGGCGCGGATGTTTTCGTACGGATTCCTCTCGGTGGTGCTGGTGCTCTACCTGGTGGAACTCGGATTCAGCGAGGGGCGCATCGGCCTGCTGCTCACCCTCACCCTCGCGGGCGATGCCCTGATCTCACTGGGAATCACCCTGTACGCCGATCGTCTCGGCCGCAAACGCATGCTCCTCCTGGGTGCGGCGCTCATGGTGGCCGCGGGGATTCCCTTCGCCTTCAGCGGCAGTTTCACGGTGCTTGTGGTGGCGGGCACCTTCGGCGTCATCAGCCCGTCCGGCAACGAAGTAGGCCCCTTCCTGGCCATCGAACAGGCGGCCCTTTCCCAGGTGCTGCCCGAGGACCGGCGCACCGGTGTCTTCGCCTGGTACAACCTGGTTGGCTCTTTCGCCACGGCCCTTGGCGCCCTGGCCGGGGGTTGGACGGCCCAGGCCCTTCAGGCTTCCGGCCTGGCCCCGGTGGCCAGCTACCGCGTGCTGGTCCTCGCCTACGCCGCCGCGGGGCTGGGCCTCGCGGCCCTGTTCACCCGGCTGTCCGGGGCAGTGGAGGCGCCGC
The DNA here is from genome assembly GCA_038236735.1 of Holophagales bacterium. Classification (GTDB taxonomy): domain Bacteria; phylum Acidobacteriota; class Holophagae; order Holophagales; family Holophagaceae; genus Geothrix. The sequence goes on from JBBRZL010000210.1 coordinate 4,715, forward strand.
CGGTGGCCGTTCCTGCGAGCCGCTGGGGACTGCATGCCTCCAAAGGCGTGGTGCTGCGCCTCTCGGCGCTGTTCTCCCTGGACGCCTTCGCCGGGGGCTTCGTCATCCAGAGCGTCGTGGCCTACTGGTTCCACCTGCGCTTCGGCGTGGCGGCCGGGATGCTGGGCACCATCTTCTTCGGAGCCAACATCCTGGCGGGCCTCTCCAGTCTCTACGCCGTGCGGCTCGCCCGGCGCATCGGGCTCATCCGGACCATG
>JBBRZL010000211.1:0-4752 GCA_038236735.1 Holophagales bacterium
GGAAGGCCATGTCCCGGCCTTCCAGATGGGCCTCGGCGAAATCACCCTGTTGCGCAGCCAATTCCGCGGCCTGGAAGTCGGCGAGCTGCTCCTCCAGCTTCCGGGCCCGACGCTCCAGGGCCAGCAGCTGATCCAGCTTGACCTGGAGCGCGTTCACCAGGTCCTCGTCCGGGGCGCCCAGCAAGGTACGCAGGGCCGCGTTGCGCAGCTCGTGGGCCCCCAGGCGGCAGCGAAGTCGAACCCCGGCCACATAAAAGAGCCGCGTGCCGCCCCGGATGCTCTCATTACCCAGCAGCTTCAGGGCCTCGATCTCGCCCGTGTGACGCAGGTGCGTGCCGCCGCAGGTGTTCAGATCCACGCCCGCGATCTGCACCAGGCGGATATCGCCGGTGTGGCCCTCGGGCAGGCCCCGGGAACGCACGGCCTCTTGTGCATAGCCTTCGGCGGTCACGCGGCGCGCCGTGATCTCGCGGTGGGCACGGATCTCCTCGGCCACGGTCTCTTCCAATTGCTCCATTTCACGGAGCGAAATGGAGTGAGCAGTGAGCTCGATGTCACAGACCGTGGCCCCCAGGTGGAAGGCCGTGGTCGCCCACTGGAAGCGATCCTGCGCCACGGCGGTCAGCAGGTGCTGGCCCGTGTGCTGCTGCATGTGATCGAAACGGCGGTCCCAGTCGAGTTCCAGTGACGCTGGACCTTCGGCAAGACCTGCACCAAGGAAGTGGCGGATTTCTCCTTCATGCTTCTGGACCTCCAGGACGGGGATGCCGTTCACAGTACCCAGGTCGAAGGGCTGACCGCCGCCCTCTGGGTAGAAGATGGTGTCTGCCAGGATCACGAAGGGTCGGCCCTTCTCTTCGCCACAGCGCAGGATGCAGGTCGCCAGTGAAGCGGCAAAGGGGTCGCGTTCGTAGGCGGGATGCATGCGGGGAGCCTAGCACAGCTGCGCTGCTAGGCTGGAACCCTGCCGCCATGTCCCACATCCCCCTCCCCGAACGCCTCCGCCCCACCACCCTCGACGAGGTGGTGGGCCAGGCCCATCTGCTGGGCCCCAAGGGCGCGCTGACGCGGCTCACGGCCGGCGGGCGCCTACCCTCCATGGTCATGTGGGGCCCTCCCGGCACGGGCAAGACCACCCTGGCCCGCATCCTGGCGGAGGCCACGGGGCACGGCTTCATGGAATTCTCCGGGGCCAGCGGCAGTGCCGCGGAGCTGAAGAAGTTCCTGGCGGACAGCCGCCAGATGCCCCTGTTCCGGACGGTACCGCCCGTGGTGTTCCTGGACGAGATCCACCGCTTCAACCGGGCCCAGCAGGACATCCTGCTGCCCTTCCTGGAGCGCGGCGAGGCCATCCTCATCGGCGCGACCACCGAGAACCCGGCCTTCTACCTGAATCCGGCGCTGCGCAGCCGTTGCCAGCTGATCGCGCTGAAGGCTCTGGAACCGGCGCACATCGTCAAGGTGCTCAAGCGGGCCTGGGCCAAGGAACGCGGTGCGGAGCCGGTACCTGCGGAGGTCTTCAACTGGCTTTCCAACTGGGCGGGCGGCGATCTGCGCTCGGCGCTGTCGGGCCTGGAAACCTGGCTGGAGATGCCGGATCCCGATCTGGAATCCCTCCAGGGCGCCCTGGGCGGGCGCATGATGTTCGACCGCGCCGACGGCCACTACGACCTGGCCAGTGCCTTCCAGAAAAGTTTACGGGGCTCAGACGCGGACGCGGCCCTCTACTACCTGAGCCGCATGATCCGCGGCGGCGAGGATCCCCGCTTCATCGCCCGACGCCTCATGGTCTGTGCCGCCGAGGACGTGGGCAACGCCGATCCCCAGGCCTTTCTCCTCGCAGAAGCCGCCAGTCGCGCCGTGGAGCAGATCGGCTGGCCCGAGGCCCGCATCCCCCTGGCCCAGGCCGTGATCTACGTGGCCAACGCCCCCAAGAGCAACGCCACCGTGCTGGCCGTGGACGCGGCCCTGGCCGCGGACGACGCGCCCATTCCCGAGGCCATCCGTGACGCCCACACCGCCACCGCCCGCAGCGCCGGGCGTGGCGTGGGCTACCACTACTCCCACGACGACTACGACCGCCAGCAGGTATTCCTGCCGGACAAGTTGCGGGGCACGGCCTTCTACGAACCCAAGCGCCCCCAGGAGCGGAGCTGGCGGGATCGCCAGGAACCGGATGCGGCGGCCCTGGCGCTCCTCTGGCAGGCCTGGATAGAGGCCCATCCCGAGGGTGGAGAATTGCCCCTGGAAGGATGGAGCGCTGAACTGTCCTGCAGTCGCGAAGCTCTGGCCCGGGCCCTAGGAAAGCTGGCCGCCGGTCACTTCAGCCTGGGTCGGAAGCTCGAGGCCAGGCCGCTCTGATCAGTCGTCGCTGGACCAGCCCAGCAGGCTCACACCGTAGCGCTGCCCGCACACGTGAATGGGCACGGTGAGCACGGTGATGATGGCGCCCGTGTCCCGGGCATAGGTCTGCACCAGGAAATCACCACGGCTCGAGGGATGCTCGCCCAAGTCTGCCACCCGCTGGAAGTCGGAGCGCTCCACCCGGTCGGGCAGAGCCTCCGCCGCCTCGCCCAATCCATGGCGGGCGCCACGCACCAGCACTCGGTTATCCGTGAAGAAGCGCTTCACCCGGTTACCCGCCAGGTCCTTGTCGGGTTGGCCTGTCCAATCCTGGCCGAAACGCCGGTTGTGAGAAGGCGCGTAGCTGTTGAGGTCGATGATCAGGGCGAAAGTGAGGCGCGGTTCCAGTTCAAGGACGTGGTCAAAGGCCTCCTGCAAGGGGTGTTCAACCAGGGCGTCATAGGCCGTCCGGTACTTGGGTGGGTTGAACCCCTCCTTGGGCACGCGCAGGACGCTAAAGAAACGGGCCAGACTTTGGAGCTCCGGGCCCCGGATTTCACGGTAGGTCAGGGCCAGCAGGTCCGCCTGGCTGATCCGTCCCGCCGAATGAGGGGCCTCCAGGATCCCGGCGCTCGTGGTGGCGAGGTCTCTAGCCAAACCAAGCGCTTTATGGAAGAGCGAGCCCGTATCGTAGGCGGCCAGGTGCTGGTGGCCCACTTCCGTGAGCGAAGACTGGCCGAAGGCGTCCTGGGCCACGGCCTCGGCTGCGGTTCTCAAGGTTCCAGTGGAGTCCAGTAGTCGCCCAGAAGCCTCCACCAGGGTACTGGCTGCAGTGTGCTCCTCCGTGGCCGTCCGGGCGATGCTGGCAACATGTCCTGCGGTGGATTCTGCCAGTTCCGCGATGCCGGAGAATCGCTGCTCCACGGCCTCCACCTGGGACCGCGTCTCCGTGGCCAGGTCCAGGCTCTGGTCCATGGCTTCCCGGGCGGGATCCAGGTCCTTGCGAATGGCCTCCAGCAGGTCGCCAATTTCCCGGGTCTGCCGGGAAGTCCGGTCTGCGAGTTTCCGCACTTCCTCGGCCACCACTGCGAAACCCCGCCCAGCCGCCCCCGCATGAGCGGCTTCAATGGCGGCATTGAGACTCAGCATTCCTGTGCGATCGGCAATCTCACCGATGACCTTCGAGACTTCATTCACCTGGAGAATGTGACCCATGAGGGATTCCAACCGCTCCGAGGTGATGTGCGTCTGATCCTGCAGCTGGCGGACCGTGGCCACAGCCTGGTCGCTCTGCTGGCGCCCCTGGCGGGTCAGATCGGCCATGAGGCGGGTGGATTCGGCACCCTCCGCCGCCGCCGACGCCGCCTTGGAGATATTCAAGCCCAGGCCCTCCAGGGTTTCCTGGATACCTCGGGTGCTGTCGAAAATCTGATCGATTTCCCGGACCAGGGTTTGCACCCGAACCGAGGTCCGGGCAGCACCGGCGGCAGATCGGTTGATCACCTGCTCCAGACCGGCGAGATCCTGGGTGAGCTGGGTGGCACCTTCAGCTGCGGAGCCAGCCGTGGGGGGCCGAACGAGTGGTTGATTCATCGAACCTTCGGGGTTGTCCTTCCCATCGGCCTTTTTGTCCAGATCTGAAGTTCAGTCGAGATGTCCCATGCGCCCCTGCTTGAAGTCCAGGATGGCCTGCTCGATCTCCGCGGGGGTGTTCATCACGAAGGGGCCGTAGTGGGCGATGGGCTCGCGGAGCGGCTCCCCGGCCAGCAGCATGAGGCTGACGGGTGCAACCGCCTCCACCGCCAGGGAATCCCCTGCGCCCAGGAGGGCCACCGTGTCGGCGGGAACTTCCGTACCCTCGATGCGGACCGAGCCATGCAGCGGCACCACGGCAGCGGTCCAGCCCTCTGGAACGGACTGCTGGAAGCGCGCACCCGCCTCCAGTTCCAGGTGGGCGTAGGCGATCCTGGCGGGAGTCAGGGCCGGGCCTGTGACGCCGGCCCAGGTGCCCGCCAACACACGGATGCGCCCCCCGGGCAGGGCCGCCCAGGGCATGGTCTCGGGCTGCAGGTCTGTGTAGCCGGGAGCAGATCCCTTGTGGGCCTTGGGCAGATTGACCCAAAGCTGCACACCTTCGATGGCGCCGCCATGGGCCAGGTGTTCGGGCACCGGCATCTCCTCGTGAACGATGCCGGAACCGGCATTCATCAACTGGGCGCCGCCAGGTTGGAGCAGACCGGAACCGCCCTGGCTGTCCCGGTGCTGGAAGGCCCCCTGGATGAGGTAGGTGAGAGTCTGGAAACCCCGGTGGGGATGGGGCGGGAAGCCCGCGTCCGTGCCCGGTGGCAGGACCATGGGGCCGAAGTGATCCATGAGCAGGAACGGGTCCATGGCCCGGAAGGCCTCAGA
>JBBRZL010000212.1:0-4746 GCA_038236735.1 Holophagales bacterium
AGCCGGCGCAGCTCTGGCGGCATGCTGTTCCGGAACAGTTCGGCGTCCATGCGCGGGAGTGACCAGCCCAGGTGATCCCAGAGCCAGCGCAGGCTACCGCGCACTTGCTCGATGGCAGGCCAGTGGATGCCGCGGTCCAAGGGGCGCACCAGGCTGAGGCGGAGGTTCGAGACCACGTGCTGGAGCAGCAGCAGGGGTTCCGCCCGGTCGTGGAGCTCCGTGGGAATGCAGGCCTCCAGCTGCTCCGCCAGGCGGGTCATGGACTCTTCCAGCCGCCCTTCGCCCCGCACGGCGCGATTCACGGCCTTCATCCCGGCGTTGAGGCGGGCTATGACGTTCACCCCGCCCACCCCGTTCGCGCTGTCCTGGAGGGGCAACAGGATCTCGCGGAAGGTGCCCCGGTGATCCGCCAGGAAGGCCGACCAGAGGATCCTCAGATTGTCGGCGTCCTCCGAGGGGACCAGGGCCATGGCCCGCAGGGAGGCGAGCAGATCCAGCAGGCGCATCACCCATTCGGGCTGATGCTGTTCCGCCAGCAACTCCCGGTGCGCCGCCTCGGCCAGGTCGCCCAGCCGCGACAGGCTGTGGAGCAGGACCAGCCCCATGGAGGCCCTGGCCTCGCCCAGCCGGCGGGGCGAGAACTGATGCAGGAAGGCCAGGAAGGTGCCCAGGCTGCGTCGGAGGTTGGCCTGGGCGGGGGACTCTTCCTCGGCCAGGGCCCGCACTGGGGCCGCTTCCAGCAAGGGTTCCAGGTCCTTGGCCCCCTCGCGGAGGATGTCCTCCAGCAGCTCAAGGTCTGCTCTCGACAGACCTTTTTCCCGGATCAGCTGCCGGGCCAGCAACAGCCGCTGGGGCGGGGTTCCTAGAGAGGACATGGCAAAAGCATACAATGAGTTGCGAATCCCACGGCTATGGGTGGTGCTACCATCGAGCCACCCCCTTCGGAGGAAGACAGTGGTCAGCAAGCTCGGGGAAATGCTCGTCAAGGCTCAGCTCATCACGGACGTCCAGCTGGACGAGGTCATCAAGATCCAGCGCCGGGAGGGAGGCAAGCTGGGCAGCATCGTGGTCCGGCATGGGTTCTGCTCCGATCAGGACATCGTGAGTTTCCTGGGGATGCAGTATGGCGTCCCTGCCGCCGACCTCGAACAGTGGCCGCCCATCGACGCCGGCATCATCGCGCTCATTCCCAAGGATCTGGCCCAGCGGCACAAGGTGCTGCCCCTGCAGCGCACCGGCAACGTGCTGACCCTGGCCATGTCCGATCCCACCGACATCTTCGCCATGGATGACGTGCGGTTCCACACCGGCTACAACGTGGATCCGGTGGTGTCCAGCGAGATGGGCCTGGCCCGCGCGGTCGAGAAATACTACGGCGGCGCCAGCGCGGTGCGGCTGGCGGACGGCAGTCTGTCCCGCAACGTCCGGGGTGACAACACCACTGGGGGCGGGGGCAGCGCCATCGGCAGCGGCCCCACCGAAACCAGCCTGGGACAAAGCTTCAGCGAGGAAGACGAGCACTTCGACCTTTCCGAAATGGAGCAGGAGCTCGAAGCCGACGCCGAGTTCGACGATGAAGACGAAGAGAATTCCAGCGTCGTCAACATGCGGAAAGACAGCGAAGACGCCCCTGTGGTCAAGCTGGTGAACATGGTGCTCATCGACGCCATCAAGCGCGGTGCCTCGGACATCCACATCGAGCCCTACGAGAAGAACTACCGCATCCGGTTCCGCATCGACGGCATCCTCATGGAGGTCATGCGGCCCAACCTCAAGCTGAAGGATCCCCTCACCTCCCGCGTGAAGATCCTGGCCAAGCTCAACATCGCCGAGCGGCGCCTGCCCCAGGACGGCCGCATCAAGCTGCGCGTGAACATGGGCGGCAAGCAGAAGGTCATCGACTACCGCGTGAGCATCCTGCCCACCCTCTTCGGTGAGAAGATTGTGCTGCGGCTGCTGGACAGCGACAAGCTCATGCTCGACCTCACCAAATTGGGCTTCGAGCAGGAGAGCCTCGACCGCTGGGATCGCCAGATCTCCAAGCCCTATGGCATGGTGCTGGTGACCGGCCCCACGGGGTCGGGCAAGACCAATACCCTCTACTCCTCCATCGCCAAGCTGAACACCGTGGACACCAACATCCTCACGGCCGAGGATCCGGTGGAGTTCAACTTCCCCGGCATCAACCAGGTCCAGATGAAGGAACAGATCGGCCTGAACTTTGCGGCCGCGCTGCGCTCCTTCCTGCGGCAGGATCCCAACATCATCCTGGTGGGCGAGATCCGCGACTTCGAGACGGCGGAAATCGCCATCAAGGCGAGCCTCACCGGCCACCTGGTGCTGAGCACCCTGCACACCAACGACGCCCCCAGCACCATCAACCGCCTCATGAACATGGGCGTGGAACCCTTCCTGGTGGCCACTTCCGTGAACATCATCTGTGCCCAGCGCCTGGTGCGCCGCCTCTGCACCAACTGCAAGGCCGTGGATTCCCATCCCCAACCGGAAGAAGCGCTCTACGCCGTGGGCTTCACCCCCGAGGAAGTCCAGAAGGGGATCACGTTCTACAAGCATGTGGGCTGCGAGGTCTGCAACAACCGCGGCTTCAAGGGCCGCGTGGGCCTCTACGAAGTGCTGGAGATGTCGGAAACGCTCAAAGACATGATCCTCACCGGCGCCTCGGCCATCGAGCTGCGGGAGCAGGCCCAGAAGGAAGGCATGATCACCCTGCGCCGCTCCGGCTGCCGCAAGGTCCTGGATGGCGTCACCACCATCGAAGAAATCGTCCGCGAAACTGTCTTGTAGACGCCGACCCACCCGTTCTAAAAGATCTTTGACAGGATTAACAGGATTGAAAGATTGATTAACAGGATTCAAAAGAGGGAATTCTTTTGATGGCCGACCAGAATGTTACAGAAGAACTCACCGGCCGTGTGATTGGGGCGGCGATGCGGGTCCATTCGACATTGGGGCCCGGTTTCACAGAGTCGGTGTACCAGAATGCGCTGGCTCTTGAAATGGCGCTGGACAGCGTCCCGTTTGAACGGGAGGTGAAACTCGAAGTCCGCTACCGGGATGAACTGGTTGGCCTGTATCGAGCAGATCTATTGGTCGCAGGCGTGCTGATCGTGGAACTCAAAGCTGTCCAGGCCATCCTCCCTGAACATGAAGTCCAAGTCGTCAATTACCTTGCCGCAACAGGCCTGGGGCAGGCCTTGTTGCTGAACTTCGGCACCCGAAGCCTCCAAGTGAAAAAGAAGTTCCGATCCCCTCGCCATCCTTAATCCTGTTAATCCTGCCTTTCATCCTATTAATCCTGTCCCATTTTTTGCTTTTCCTGAGGTACCCATGAGTGATGTCAGCGCCAGCTACGTGGCTTCCCTGCAGCAGCTCCTCAAGACGCTGGTGGAGTACGGGGGCACGGACCTGCACATCACCACCGATTCCGCGCCCCAGATCCGCATCGACGGGCGCATGGTGGCCCTCAAGCTGCCGCCCCTGGATGCCTCCCAGACCCGCTGGCTCACCTATGGCGTCATGACGGATCAGCAGAAGCACCGCCTCGAGGAGGATCTCGAGGTGGACTTCTCCTTCGGCCTCCAGGGCATCGCCCGCTTCCGCGCCAACGTGTTCAACCAGCGCGGCGCCACCGCGGCCGTGTTCCGCACCATTCCCGAGAACATCCGCAGCTTCGATCAGCTGGGCCTGCCCCCTTCCGTCAAGGCGCTGTGCGACAAGCCCCGGGGCCTCGTGCTGGTGACCGGCGTGACCGGCTCCGGCAAATCCACCACCTTGGCCGCCATGGTGGACAAGATCAATGCCGAGGAGCCCCTCCACATCCTCACCATCGAAGATCCGGTGGAATACGTCCACAAGCACAAGCGCTCCCTGGTGAACCAGCGCGAGATCCACGCCGACACCCACAGTTTCAAGAAGGCCCTGCGGTCCGCCCTGCGCCAGGATCCCGACGTGGTGCTGGTGGGTGAGATGCGCGACCTGGAGACCATCGAATCCGCCCTGACCATCGCCGAAACGGGCCACCTCACCTTCGGCACCCTGCACACCAACAGCACCGTGCAGACCATCAACCGCATCATCGACGTGTTCCCCAGCCACCAGCAGCCCCAGATCCGGGCCCAGCTCTCCCTGGTGCTGGAGGGCGTCATCTGCCAGAGCCTCATTCCCAAGGCCAGCGGCAAGGGGCGCGCCCTGGCGCTGGAGATCATGATCCCCAACTCCGCCATCCGGAACCTCATCCGCGAAGACAAGATCCACCAGATCTATGGGTCCATGCAGGCCGGGCAGGGGAAGTCCGGCATGCAGACCTTCAACCAGAGCCTGTCCGATCTGGTGCTCCACCGGGAGATCTCCCCGGAGCAGGCCTTTGAGTACTCCTCCAACGTCGACGAACTTCGCGAGCTCATCAACCGCGGGTCGGGCCTGGGCTCCGCCGGTGGCCGGGGGGCCGCGCCCGCCCAGCCCACCACCCCCGCCCTGGGGGGGCGGAACCCCAATATCAAATACACCTGAGCCCACACCATGATCCCAAGGGACACCATCCAGAAGGCGGTCAGTATCCTGGCCGGGCAACCCCATGTGTTGCGGGTGATCCTGTTTGGTTCATACGCTCAGGGCACCGCTCGGGAAGATTCTGATCTGGATTTTCTGGTGATCGAATCCAGCCTGAAATCCCGGCGGGCTGAGATGGTTCGTCTGCGAGCCACCCTGCGTCCCCTGGGCATTCCT
>JBBRZL010000213.1:0-4744 GCA_038236735.1 Holophagales bacterium
GCAGCGGCCTTCTCGGCCTTGGGGGCATCAGCCTTCGTCTCTTCGGCGGTCAGGGCCTTCTTCTCGGCGGCAGGAGCGTCGGCCTTGGCAGCCTTCTTCGCGGCCTTGGCGGCCTTCTTGTCGGCCTTGGCAGCCTTCTTGTCGGCCTTGGCAACCTTCTCGTCAGCCTTGGCAACCTTCGCATCGGCCTTCACAGCCTTGGCGTCGGCCTTGACGGCCTTCTCGTCGGCCTTGGCAGCCTTCTTCTCTTCGGCGATCAGGGCCTTCTTCTCAGCGGCAGGAGCAGCAGCGGCCTTGGCAGCAGCCTTCTCGGCCTTGGCGGACTTCTTCTCGGCCTTGGCGGCCTTCTTCTCGGCCTTGGCGGACTTCTTCTCAGTCTTGGCGGCCTTGGTCTCAGCCTTGGCAGCCATGGTCTCGGCCTTGGCAGCGGTCTTCTCGGCCTTGGGGGCGGTCTCGGTCTTCGTGACCGCGGGCTTCTTGGCTTCTTCGGCGAAGACGGGGCTGATCAGTGCGGCAGCAACGAGCAGCGCGGCAAGCTTCTTCATGGGATGGCTCCAGGGGTGAACCGGCACGGCCGGAATGGCCAACCAATAAGCAGTCTTCGAGCCAATTCATAATTAAAGAAATTGTGATGTTTATAAAATTTATTCTTAGCAAAATATGTAGCATTCTGCAACTTGTAGCAGGTTGCTACGATTGACGCCCGCTGGGTCAGCTACTCGCCTTCGTGAAAACCATAGCGTTTGAGCTTCCGGTAGAGGGTGGTCCGATCGACGCCCAGGATCTCGGCGATGCGCTGCTTTTCCTTGTGCCGCCCCAGCAGTTCCTGGATGTAGCGCCGCTCCAACTCGTCCAGCGTGGGCCAGTCTTCGATCAAGGCCGGGAGACCTGCTCCTGCCTCGGGTCGCCGGAGCGCCTTCTTGAGCACGTCCGCCTGGATCTTGGCTGGCAGGTCGTCGACGTTGATCTCGTGGCCACGACTCAACTGGGTCAGGTTTTCCAGGGCGTTGCTCAACTCCCGGACATTGCCGGGCCAGGCATAGGCCTCCAGAACCCGTCGGGCCTCCGGTGAAACCTCATAGACCTGCTTGTCCTTCTGGCCGAACTCAGAGAGGAAGTGATCCAGCAGGGCGGCGATGTCCTCCCGCCGCTCCCGCAGCGAGGGCACGGCCAGTTCCACGACGCCGAGGCGGTAGTAGAGGTCCTCCCGGAAGGTGCCGGCCTTGACCATCACCTGCAGGTCGCGGTTGGTGGCGGCGATCACGCGGGCATCCACCTTGATGGTCTTGTTGCCGCCCACCCGGCGGATCTCCTGCTCCTGTAGCACGCGCAGCAGCCGCACCTGGAAGCTGGGGCTCGTCTCGCCAATTTCATCAAGGAAGATCGTGCCGCCCGAGGCCTCTTCAAAGAGGCCAGGTTTCTCGTTGATGGCGCCCGTGAAGGAGCCTTTGACATGGCCGAAAAGTTCGGATTCCAGCAGCGTTTCCGTCAGGGCGCCGCAGTTCACCGCCACGAAGGCCCGGTCGCGCCGGTCACTGGACAGATGGATGCTGCGGGCGACCAGTTCCTTGCCCGTGCCGCTTTCGCCCGTGATGAGCACCGTCGCCCGGCTGTTCTGCAGACTGGCGATGGTCTTGTACACCGCCATCATCTTCGGACTGGAACCGATCATCAGGCTGCGCTTCCCCTTCGGCGTGGCGCTGGGCACCACCCCATGGCCGCTGGACTGGCGACGGGCGAGGGCCCGGGTCACCAGGGCCTTCAGCTCTTCGTTGTTCCAGGGCTTGCTCAGGAAGTCGAAGGCGCCTTCCCGTACGGCTTCGATGGCCGTCTCCAGGGTGCCGAAACCCGAGAGCAGGATCGTGTCCACCCCCAGGGGCTTGGCCTCACGCAGCAGGTCCAGGCCATCCTTCTTGGCCTCCAAGTTGATGTCGGACAGCAGGAGGTCGAAGGCCTCCTTGTGCAGCAGCTCGATGGCCTTGTCCGGGTGCGTGGCCTTGACCACCTCCAGTCCCATGGTGCCCAGGAGTTCCTCCAGGAACTCGCAGGTCTCCTTGCTGTCATCCACCACGAGTACCCGGGCCATGCCTACCCCCATGGTTTGAAGGTACCCCAAAGTGCCCCCCGAGCGCGTATGCTCATGGGCAACCATCACGGAGAAATCCCATGCACAAGTCCACGGCACTTGCACTAGCTGCGGTCCTGGCCCTCGCGAACGGCCTGGCCGGCGACCTCACCCTCACCTACCGGATGAGTGGGAAAGGGACCCATAACAAGTCTGAGCAGTACGACAACCAGGGCGGGGAAACGATCACGCAGTACATCAGCCCCACCAAGGCACGGGTGGTCCAGCCCTATCTCAAGAGTGAAGGCATCTTCGATTTTGAGAACGGCACCATCCTCACCATCGACCACAAGCGCAAGACGATCATGAAAATGAGCGTGGAGTCCCTGGAGAAGATGGGGAGCATGCTGGGTTCCTTCGGCTTCGGCGGTAAGTCGGATAGCAGCGAGGAAGTGAAGGTCGAGCAGCTGGGGCCCGATACCGTCCTGGGGCGCCCCTGCAAGAAGATCCGGGTCTCCGTCAGCGGCTTCGTAGAGGAGCTCAGCCTCGATCCCAGCCTGCAGTTCCCCGTGAGCTACAACAAGTTCATGAACCTGTTCGCGAAGACTCCGGGCGAGGCCGGCAACATCATGAAGCGCCTGGGCGAGGCCCTCGCCAAGCAGAAGGGGGTGCCCCTCCGCACGCATGTGACCGGCCGGAACCTGGACACCACCCACGAGGCCATTTCGGTATCCACCGCGCCGCTGCCCGCCAGCACCTGGGAGCTCCCCACGGGCTACAAGGTCACGGAGATGCCGAGCTTCTGATTTCCGGCCGACTGGGCTGCCAGTTGATTAGACTGATCGGGGCCCTCACGGGCCCCTTCCCTTGGATGGCCCCATGAGCGCCCAACCCTCCTTCGATGATGGCCTCGACCGCCTGGAAGCCTTGGTGCAGCAACTGGAATCCGGCAGCCTCAGCCTGGAAGAGGCTCTCACGCGTTTCGAGGAGGGCGTGCAGTTGAGCCAGGCCCTGCAGAAGCAGCTCGCGGAGGCCCAGCGCAAGGTCGAGGTGCTCAAGGCGGGCCTGGGCGGGGAATACCGGACCGATCCCCTGGATGGCGGGAAGGACAATCGATGAGCGGGGCCGCCGCCCAGGTACAGGAGGATCTTGACCGCCTGCTGCCGCTGCTGGACGCGGTGCTTGTCCAGTCTTTTCTCAACGGAGAAGCCGTCCGCCTGGGCGAGGCTGCGCGGTACAGCCTGGAGGCCGGTGGCAAGCGCGTGCGGCCCGTGCTCTGCCTGCTGGCCTGCGAGGCCGTGGGGGGTTCGCCCCAGGAAGCCCTGGCCGGGGCCCTGGCCCTGGAATACATCCATACCTATTCGCTGATCCATGACGACCTCCCGGCCATGGACGATGACGACCTGCGTCGCGGGCGCCCCACCAACCACAAGGTCTTTGGCGAGGGCCACGCCATCCTGGCCGGGGACGCCCTGCTGACCGAGGCCTTTGGCGTGCTGGCCGCCGCGGACCTGGATCCCGTCCGGCGGGCTGAGGCCCTGCAGTTGCTCGCGGGAGCCGCTGGTTGGCGCGGCATGGTGGGGGGCCAGGCCCTTGATCTAGAGGGCGAGAAGCTGACCTCCTACGACCTGGACCACCTCCGCCTCATCCACCGTCTGAAGACCGGCGCCCTGCTGCGGGCCGCCCTGGAAATGGGCGCCGTCCTGGGGGGCGCAACCCCAATGGAACGCGCTGCCCTGCGAGCCTACGGCGAGGCCATCGGCCTGGCCTTCCAGATCCAGGACGACATCCTCGACGCCACCGCCACTGACGCCGATCTGGGCAAGCGCGCTGGAAAAGATGCGGGCAGGGGTAAGATCACCTACCCGTCCCTTCTGGGCCTGGAAGGTGCCCGCAAGGCCCTGAGTGAAGCCACCGAGACCGCCCTATGTCATCTAGCCTCCCTTCCCAACCGGAATTCCTTAGCAGCCTGGGCGCGCTACCTCGCCCAGCGAGCCAAGTAGGAACCCGCGTGACCAAGCCCGAAAGCCCCTATCCCCTGCTCGACTCCCTGGCCGCTCCCCAGCAGATCCGCCACTTCTCCCCCGACCAGCTCGAGCAGCTGGCCGCCGAAGTGCGGTCCTTCCTCATCACGTCCGTATCGGAGACGGGGGGCCACTTCAGCTCGAACCTGGGCACGGTCGAACTCACCGTCGCCCTGTTCCACCACTTCGACTTCCTGGAGGACCGCATCGTCTGGGACGTGGGCCATCAGGCCTACCCCCACAAGATCCTCACGGGCCGCAAGGATCGCTTCCCCACCCTGCGCCAGCACAACGGCCTGTCGGGCTTCCTCAAGCGCGAGGAGAGTCCGTACGACCACTTCGGTGCCGGCCACGCCAGCACCAGCATCTCCGCAGCCCTCGGCATGGCCAAGGCGCGGGATCTCCAGAAGCAGGATCACACCTGCATCGCCGTCATCGGCGACGGTTCCATGACCGCCGGCATGGCCTTCGAGGGGCTCAATCAGGCGGGCTACCTGCAGACGAAGAACTTCCTGGTGATCCTCAACGACAACGACATGAGCATCAACCCCAACGTGGGCTCGCTGCAGGGCTACCTCAACCAGATCATGTCCGGCCAGTACTACCACCGCTGGCGCGACCGCATCGAGAACGCCATCAAGGCCATCCCCCTGGA
>JBBRZL010000214.1:0-4661 GCA_038236735.1 Holophagales bacterium
CCCAGGCTTTCCATCTTCAGGACCTGGTGGAGCTGGGCATCGATGCGAAGGCGCCGCTCTTCCTCCAGCTTGCGCTCGGTGATGTCGGTGAAGGTGCAGAGCACCATGCGCACGCTCCCGTCCAGGGCCAGTTCGGGCAGGGCGTTCACCAGCAGCCAGATGCGGTCCTGCGTGGTGGGGCGGTAGACGCCCAGCACCGCATCGCGCACGGGCTGGCGGGTGGCGATGGCCAGGGGGACCGGATGGGTGGGGCCGGGATAGGGAGTCCCGTCTTCGTGGATGACGTTCCAATCCGGATGGAAGGAGGTCCGGCCCAGGAGCTGATCTTCCGAGAGCCCCAGGAGCTCCAGGGCTCTCGGGTTGCTGGACAGGATCTCGACGGTCGGAGATTGGAGCAGCACGCCGACCTGGAGTTCTCCCAGCAGGAGGCGGAAGCGAGCCTCGCCCTCCCACAGTCCTGGCCCGGGCAGTGGGTCCGGCACCGCCTCACGGGAAGGCGACTGGCCTCCCTGCTGGGATTGAGCATCATCCTGGAGTCGGGTCACCAAGTTTCCCCCTTCGACGAAGCATGTTCCTGGAGGGGACCTCAGTCGATACTTCCTGTTCGGCGGAGTCGGCCAGCAGCCTTACGGATGGATTGGAAGGGCCTGGCCACGGGGGCCCTGGCCGTGTGGGAGGAAGGGCAGGCCGGAATCCGCACCGAGCTTGTGATGGCTGTCACATGAATACGGAGGAGGCTCATGCCAGCTCGGGCGGCAGGCAGGAAGCCGGCGGGTGAAGGGTCCTGGATTCACGGCCCTGCTCCTCCGGCCGATGAGGCAATCAGACCGGGCTGGCATTCCAGGATTCGGAACCCAGGTCTGCCCTGGGTACTCAGGCGGAGAGGCGGAGCCTCACCGTTTTCCATGCCCCGCCGTGCCCGCCGCGAAAGATCCTTGAGCCATGGCCTACACCTCCTTCTTCCGAGACACCGACGCGCTGACTGCCATCGCCGACATCGTCATCCCGGCCATCAGCCACTCGCGCTCAATCCGCGTCTGGGACGCCGGCTGCGCCAGCGGCGAGGAGCCCTTCACCCTGGCGATCCTGTTCGCCGAGAAGCTGGGGGCCTTCCACTTCCGCAACCTCGATATTCTTGCCACGGATTACGAGGAGAGCAACTTCGCACAGTTCGCCGAGCGGCTCCGGAAGGCCGAGTACAGCCGCCAGGACATCTTCTGGGTACCTGCGGCGCACCGGGCGGAGTACTTCGAGCCCACGGACAGTCCGGAGACGTTCCGGCTCACGCCGGCCATCCGGGAGCGCGTCCGGTACCTCCAGCATGACCTCCTGACGCTAGTGGCTCCCGAGACCGGGCAGTCCCTCATCGTCTGCAAGAACGTGCTGATGCACTTCTCGCCCGAGGACCAGCTCAAGGTGCTCAAGATGTTCCACGAAGCCCTCCTGCCCGGCGGCTTCCTGGCGCTGGATGGGAACCAGGGCATGCCGGTCGCCTTCGCGGACCGCTTCCCCCAGGTGGAGCGGGGCACTCCGCTGTTCCGGAAGCCGGGCTGAGCCGTGCGCGTCATCCCGCTCCACTGGACTGATTCCCTGGACTACTCCTGCGTCTCCTACTGGGTGCTGGGGGAGAACAACACCAGCGCCGACCGCAACACGCTCGTGGACACGGGCAGTTCCCATCCGGCCAGCCTCGCCTACTTCCTGCGGGAGATGGCCCTAATGTCGAAGGGCATCGGCAAACAGGCCGTGGAGCAGGTGATCCTCACCCACTCGCATTTCGACCACACGGGCGGCCTGCCCGGTATCGACAGCCAGTTCGGGCCGGAAACCTATGCCTGGTTGCCGCAGGGGCGCTGCCACCAGCCCGTCCACGACGGTCAGGCGGTGGTGGTGGGCGACCAGGTCGGCACTTTGCTCCACACGCCGGGCCACTCGGATGACTCCCTCTGTGTGTACCTGCCGGCCACCGGCACCCTGTTCTCCGGCGACACCCTCTACCGCATTACGGACCAGCTCGGCGCCTACCCGAAAGCCTACGTGGATACGCTCGAACGCTTGGCCGGGCTCAGGATCCAGGCCATCTACCCCGGCCACGGCCAGCCTATCCTCAGCGCTGCGATGGGGTTCATCCGCGGATGCCTGGACAACGTGCGCCAGTCCCTTCTTCTGGATTGATGATGAAGATCGTCTATGACGCGCGGTTCCAGGACCCCGGGTACGCTCAGGACAACGCCGCCGTGCCCGGGCGCATGGAGGCCGCCATGAGTGGGCTCCTGCCCGGTCCCTGGGGCGTCGTGGCGCCGGTGCCGGCCATGGCCGATCAGTTGCGGCTAGCCCACGATGCGGACTATGTCCAGCAGGTGGCCGGGGATCCGCCGCGCTTCGCCATGGCGAGCCTGGCAGCGGGCGGGGCGATTCTCGCGGGACGCCTGGCACACGGCGGCGACCCGGCCTTCGCCTGCGTCCGCCCCCCCGGGCACCATGCCTCGCGCATGGGCGCCTGGGGCCACTGCACTTTCAGCAACCTGGCCCTGGCTCTGCTTGTCCTGCGGGCCGAAGGCCGCATCGAGAGCGCCTTCGTCATGGACATCGACGCCCACACCGGCGACGGCACGAAGGATGTGTTGGCCCTCTGGTCCCGGGCCGAAGTCTTCAACCCCTTCGCCGCCACCGCGGCGGAGTACCTGGAACTGGTCGAGGCGCGCCTAGCGGCCATTCAACAGGCCGACATCATCGCGGTCTCAGCGGGCTTCGATGCCTACAAGCTGGATGTGGGACACAAGCTGGACACGCCGGACTTCCACCGCCTCGGCGCCCTTGCCCGGGAAGCCGCCCGGCGCCTCTGCCAGGGCCGCCGCTTCGCCGTGCTCGAAGGGGGCTACTACCTCAAGGAGCTGGGCGCTAACGTGCTCGCCTTCTGCCAGGGATTCGCGCCATGAGCGTGCTCATCGGCCAGGACCTGGTGCTGATCCAGCAGCCGCGCTCGGCAGAGCTGGGTGACTACGACTGGTTCGACCTTGAGCTGGCGGGGACCCGGGTGGGCAAGTCCCGCTGCCGCATCGAAGCCGGGCGGTTCACCGTGTTCTCGATCATGGTCTACCCGGAATACGAGGGGCTGGGTTGCGCCCGGGCTTTCATCGAACACTTCCAGGGGAGCTACCCCCTGATCGTCGCCGATCGTGTCCGCTTCACCGCCCGGGCCTTCTGGCTCAAGGTCGGCTTTCTGCCGGAGAGCATCGACCGCTATGTGTGGCAGCGGCGGTGAAGCCTGGCAAAGCTCACGCGGACTGGGCAAGTCGAAGCTAGGTGCGGTGCACCTAGGCAACGGTGACCGGCCAATGGATCAACCAGTTCAGTCAAAATCTTTCCGCAGGATACCATCGCGGATTGGCAATCCAACAAATGCAGCTACTTGGGATCAAGCCGATGCGGATGAAGCATTTGGACCTTGACGTGATCTGTGTCACATATTGGACCCGAGACTCTGTTTTGGTTTGCGCCGGTCGAAGATATAGATGAACCGGAGTGTCCAGATTTCCCCTTCGACCGGTCCACCGCTAACCAACCATTCATCTGACGAGTCCATCCTCGATGCCACCCGACCCCGCGGTCTCCCCATCCCTCCGCTGGCTGCGCACGTCCCTGGCGGGGCTGGCCGCCCTCGTGCCCTGCCTGGCGATGCTGGGCACAGCCACCGGATCAACCCGGCTCGCGACCCTGGGCTCGGGCCTGCTGCCCATGGCGCCCCTCAGCGCGGCCCTGCTGCTGGTCCTGCTGGGCGCCGTCCTGCTGCGGGAGCTGCGGCCCGAGTCGCGGCCCCTGAGAGGGCTGGGCCTCTCCCTGGCAATGGCCGTTGCCGGACTCTGCCTGGGGCTGATGGCCGGGCACCTCCTGGGCGACCCGTGGTTCGAGCGGCTCCTCACCCTGGGGCGGCTGCCGGCCAGGACCACTTCCCTGCCGATGGTCTTCGCCCTGCTGGGCGGGGCCCTCTCCGTGCTCGTCCGCTGGTGGCCCGCGGCCCCCACCCAGCGTGACCGGCAGGGCGCTGCCGCCCTTGCCTTATGCCCCCTGGCCATCGGCATCGGGGTCCTGCTCAGCTACGCCACCGGCGCCCCGCTGCTCTATGGCACGGACTGGGTGCCCATGTCCCTGCCCGCGGCCCTGGCCAGCCTGGCCCTGGGCAGCTCCCTGCTGCTGGCCGCCGGTCTCGACACCTGGCCCCTGGCAGCCCTTGAACGCATCCTGAGGCCGCGTGGGGAATTCAGGGCCAGCCTCACCCTGCGGGTGGCGGCCAGCTTCCTGGCGGTGGTGGGGCTGGTCACCGTGGGTGGCTCCCTGTACCTGCGCGGGCAGATCCGCCGGACCCGGGACGCGGTCGGGGCAGACCTGTCCACCATCGCGGATTTCAAGGCCCGCCAGATCGCGACCTGGTGGGAGGAGCGGAGGGGCGATGCGTCTGGCATTCTCCACGCCGGGCTGATCCAGAACCAGCTGCAGAAGTTCCTGAGGGGCGCACCGGCGGCTCCGCCAGAGGTGGAGGTGCGTGCCTGGATGGAGCAGCTCCAGCGGGACCACTACCACCGCGTGGTGCTCTTCGATGGTCAGGGGCGGCTGCGCCTGTCGGCCCAATCCGACGGGACAGAACCCACCGAGGCGATGGA
>JBBRZL010000215.1:0-4640 GCA_038236735.1 Holophagales bacterium
ACCTCGCCCCGGGCGATCCCGCCTACCAGGGCTTCCTGGACCGGGCCACCCAGTTGGGCGTGCTGCGCGGGGGGCTATCGCCCGCCGACGCGGCCCACGTGGCCCAGGGCGTCGCCTACGGCACCGTGGTGAAGCAATCGAGCATGATGGCCTTCGCGGACACCTTCTGGTTCATGGGCCTGCTCTGCTTCGCCCTCTTCCCCCTGCTCTTCCTCATGCGCCGCAGCCGGGCCACCGGGCCCGTGGCCATGGACTAGTCCAATCCAAAGGTCAAAAGGCAGGAACACAGAGGACACAGAAACCCCACAGAGGGCACAGAGAACTGAACAGGAGTGGTGGGGCAACGCGCCTGCCCAGGCTCGTTCACCAGTGAGATCAACTCCACACCAATTTCTGTTTTTTGGCTTTTCTCTGTGTCCTCTGAGGCCCTCTGTGCCCTCTGTGTTCCGCTTTTCGATCCCTACCGATCAGAACCTACTGCGGCGCGGGCTCGTCGACGAAGTCCTCGTCGGAGAGGCCGCTGTCCGGGGGTAGCTTGTCCAGCTCGACCTTCACCAGCTGCTGGTGTTCGAGTTCCTCGTCCCGCAGCTCCTCGAAGAGGGCGCGGACGTTCGCATCCTTCAGAGCCGGCAGGGCCGCCACGAAGAAGGCGTGGGCCTTCACCTCGGAGGCCATGGCGGCTTGCATGGCCTGGCGGGGGCTCATGAAGGCGCGGGCGGCGTCAAAGTCCGGCGCCTCGACGTCGAAGATCATGGCCCGGGTCACGGACCGCGGGGCGTCCTGGAACAGCTGGGTGCGACGGGCCTGAAGTTCGCGGCCGTGCTTCGCCTCGTTCTCCACCATGTAGCGGAAGAACCTGGCGGCGTCAGGCGTGCGGTGCTGCTCCATCTGCGCCGCGAAGTCCTCGTAGCGCTCCTGGGCCTCGTCCTCGATGAGGATGGCCAGATCGAGGGCGTCCATCAGGGACAGGTTCGCGAAATCGATGCTGCGCGTGACCATGGAGGCTCTCCTTACTTCTTGATGAAGAGATCGAGGATGCGCTCCTTGGGGAGGGCGTCCTTGGAGAGCAGGGTCTGCCGCTCCTTCACCAGATCGCCATAGGTCGGCGGCGGCTCGGGATTCCGGTAGAACACGCCCAGATGCATCTTGGTGCCGTAGAGCTGGGCCAGGTCCATGGCCGCGAGGCGGTCCGCCGGGTTGTGGCCCAGGGCCGACAGCGACTCCTGGATGGTCTTGAGACCCTTGATCTGCTGGCCCTCTTCGCCGTAGGTGACGCAGGGGGACTGGATGTTCACGAAGGCGAAGCCCGGATAGCGGATGGCCTCCTCAATGGTGGCCGCCATGCCTGCCAGATCCGTGGGCGAGGCCTGGGCCACGAACCCGGCACCGTAGGCCAGCACGTAGAGCAGGGGATTGACGGGATTCTCGAGGCTGCCATAGCGCGAAGTGCAGGTGATGCGGCCCTTCTGCGAGGTGGGCGAGAGCTGGCCCTTGGTGAGGCCGTAGATCTGGTTGTCCATGACGATGTAGGTGATGTCCATGTTGCGGCGGATCAGGTGGGCGATGTGCCCGCCACCGATGGAGAAGCCGTCGCCGTCACCGCCCGCGGCCAATACCAGCAGGTCGGGGTTGGCCAGCTTGATGCCCTGGGCGATGGGCAGGGAGCGGCCGTGGACGCTGTTGAAGCCGTAGGCCGTGGTGTAGCCGGGAATGCGGCTGGAGCAGCCGATGCCCGACACGAAGGCGATCTCATGGGGCGGCCGGCCGATGGCGGCCAGGGCGCGGTAGATGCCCTGCACCACGGAGAAGTCGCCGCAGCCGGGACACCAGATGGGCTTGAGGTCGCTCTTGTAGTCCTTGGCTTGAAATTCGAGGGTGCCGGTTCCGCTCATGTCGACCTCACTCCTGGGGCTGAAGGTTGCCCTCGTGGCTGCGCTGCAGCTCCGAGAGGAGATGGTGGAGGGCCGCGACGATCTCGCTGGGCAGGAAGGGGTTCGCGCCGCTACGGGCAAGGGACTTCACGCCCTTGGGCAGGTCGATGTGCATGCGCAGCAGCTTGAAGGTCTGGGCCAGGTGGGTCTGCTCGATGACAAGGCCCTTCTGAACCGACTGGAAGAAGTCGTTGTAGACGCCTTCCGCCACGGGATACAACAGGTAGGGCACCAGCAGCTTCACGTTCAGCCCCTCGGCCCGGGCCATCTCCAGGGCCTCGCGGCAGACGCCCGCCACACTGCCCCAGGCCACGATGCCAATGGGCGCGTCGAAGTTGCCCGTCACTTCGAAGAGATCCTTGCGCTCCTTCAGGGGATCGAATTTCTTGGTGCGCTTGTCGTTCATCCGCTGGTGGACAGAGCCGCTGTTGGTGGGCGCCCCGGATTCCACGTGCTCGATGCCCGACGCCAGGTAGGTGCCGCCCAGCATGCCCGGGTGGCTGATGGGGCTGATGTGATTCTCGGTCTGCTTGAAGCGCTTGTAGTCCTGCAGGTCGCCACCGCGGGGCTCCACGCGGTTGATGATCTTGAATTGGGTGGTGTCGATGGGATCCAGCGTCTCCTTGCGGGAGGCGATCTCCTGGTCGGAGAGGACGATCACCGGCGTCTGGTAGTACTCGGCGATGTTGAAGGCCTCGATGGTGATGCGGAAGGTGTCCGCCACGGAGGTGGGCGCCAGAACCGGGCGGATCACGTCGCCGTGGGCCGAGAAGGCCGCAGCGAAGAGATCGGACTGCTCGGTCTTGGTGGGCAGGCCCGTGGAGGGGCCGCCCCGCTGCACGTCCACGATCACCAGGGGCAGCTCGGCGATGCTGGCCAGGCCCATCATTTCGGACTTGAGGGAGAGGCCGGGACCGCTGGTGGCGGTCATGGCCTTCTTGCCCGCGAAGGAGGCGCCCACGGCCGCGCCGATGCCCGCGATCTCATCCTCGGCCTGCAAGACGGAGCCGCCGTACTTCCAGACGTGGTCGGTGAAGAACTGCATGATCTCGGTGGAAGGCGTGATGGGGTAGCCGCCGAAGAATTGGCAGCCCGCGAAGATGGCCGCGGCCGCGCACATGTCGTTGCCGTCCGTGATGAGCTTGACGTTGCCTTTGGTCTCGGAGCCGATGACGTTCATGCTGGTCTTGAGCGGGTGCGCCATGGCGAAGGCCCGGCCCGCGTCGAAGGCGCGCTGGTTGGCTTCGACCAGCTCCTCGCCCTTCTTGGCCAGCTTCTTCCGGATGCCCTTCATCACGGCCACGGCGCCGATGCCGAACCAGCCGGCGATGAGACCAAGCACCACGGTGTTCTTGGCGCGCTCGGTGCCCGCCGTCTCCTTGGCCATGGCCGCGATGGGCACGGCGATCACCTGCAGGGGCGTCACGCCCACCAGGGGGATCTGGTTCTCGGGAATGCCCGTGGCCGCCTCGTAGATCACCACCGTGTTGCCACTGACGGGCAACTCGGCGCCGAACTTGAGGAAGTCATCCCAGTTCAGGGCCACGGCCACGTCCAGGTTGCCGCCGGGGTTCAGGATGGGCGTGGTGCTGATGCGCACCCGGCAGGAGGACTCACCGCCGCGGATCTGGGACCCGAAGCTCTTGGTCATGACGCCGTGGTAACCCTCGGCCGCAGCAGCCTGAAGCAGCGAATCGCCAGCGGAAACGATGCCATCGCCTCCCGATCCAGCCATTCCAAAGACGAGATCCTTGCGCATGGGCACCTCCGGTGGATGGGGACGGTCGGCTAGCTCTCAGCCCGGCGTCCCGCACACGAAAAGCAGGGTCGTGGCGTTCTCTCCACCCTAGCCCTGATGGCCATTGCTTTTCATCACACCTTGCCCGAAATGAAATGCTACCTCTAGGGTCTGATTTCAAAGTGGATGCGAGCCGCGACGCCGTCCAGCCGCGCGCATGGCAGATATCAGTTTGTCTCGTGTATCGCCAAAGGCGATACCGAGAGGGCGGGCGCCGAGGGGCGATGCGGGACATCGTTCGAGGCCCCCAACGCGGCCAGGGGTGCGGCTGGGCGACGTCCCCCTCTCCCTATCGCAGGCCCCGCCCGGGGCCTGCTCCTGCCCGGCGCACGCCGGGCAGAGGGCGGACCCGGGCAAGGGGCGGCGCCCCGTGCGCGGCCACACCCCACTTTGAAAACAGACCCTAGGTTATCAGGCGAGTTGGGCCAGATCCTCGGGGCCTCCCAGGCTGAAAGCCGAGACCTCCAGTCCCCGCTCCTTGGCCTGCCGTTTCGCGAGCCCAGCAAGCACTTTCCCGGGTCCAAGTTCCACGAAAGTGGTGACCCCCTGGTCCAGCAGCAGCTCCATGGTCGCCTGCCAGCGCACGGCGCCGGGGATCTGGCGCCGGAGGCCGTTCCGGATGGCTTCCGGTCCCGTCACCGCCGCCGCGTCCACGTTGTTCACCAGCGGGCAGTCGGGCGCCTGGATGGCCAGGCCCGCCAGGATGGGTTCCATGCGCGCCTGGGCGGGTTTCATGAGGGGTGAGTGGAAGGGGGCGCTCACGGGCAGTTTCATCATCTTGCGACCGCCACGATTCCGGGCGGCCGCCATGGCCGCTTCCACGGCCTCGGCGTGGCCGGCGATGACGATCTGGCCGGGCCCGTTGAAGTTGGCTGGAACCACAACCTGGCCCGTGGCGGCGGCGGCCTCCA
>JBBRZL010000216.1:0-4625 GCA_038236735.1 Holophagales bacterium
CTACGCCCAGGGTTTCGAGGTCATCCAGCCCGAGCGCCTGCCGCGTCAGGCCCGGGCCTGGAAGCTGCTGGCCGACCGGCTCTCGCCCCTGGACCTGGGCGCCCTGCCCCCCACCCCCGAGCACCTGCGCACCCTCACCCGCCCGCCCCGGCGGGGGAAGGATGTCAGCAAGTCCGACGAATAGGCCCGGCTACTTCTTCTTCGCCTTCGGCAGCGGCGCGCCACCCCGCAGGCCCCGGCCGTCATCCAGGGTCAGGTCCCAGCCCAGGTGGTCGCCCTTCTTCAATCCCAGGCGCTTGAAGGTGCCCGCGGGGAATTCGATGAAGTAGCGGGACGACGCCGTACCGCCGTAGGTCGGGCAGTCGTCGCCGCGCATGGGGCTGCAGGGGGGCACGTGCTCCGTGGTCTCCACCACCCTGCCTTCGGCATCCACCCAGGCCACGTCGAGGGCGATGAGGCAGTTCTTCATCCAGATGGCGTGGTTGCCCTCCTCGCCATAGACGAAGAACATGCAGCGGTCCTTGGCCAGATTCTGGCGGTACATCAGCCCCTTGGCCTTTTCCGGCTCCGTGGCCGCCACCTCCGCAAGAAACGCCGTCTGCTTGAAGGCCACGGTGCCCCCGCCTCCCGCCAACAGGGGAAGCGACAGCAGGGCTGCGAGGATCAGGCGCATATCAACTCCAAGAGACTCATTATCAATGAAGTGCGTGGTGGGATCGAAAGGATCCTGCCGCCATGATGCCTCACAAGGCGTGGCATCATGCAGACGGACGGCCAGAACCTGGCCAGGAGCACCATGCGCGCACCTTTCCCATTCTTGCTTCCCCTGGTCGGTGTGTTGGCCCTGGCCACACCAGGTCCAGATCAAAGCCTACAGGCCCTGCGGACTTCCACTCCCATCCGCGTGGATGGCCGCCTGGACGAACCAGCCTGGGCACTGGCTCCTGCGGCCTCGGGCTTCACGCAGGAGTGGCCCCTTCGAGGTCAACCGGCTCGCCAGCGCACGGAGGTCCGGGTCCTCTACGACGATCACTTCCTCTACGTCGGCGCTAGGATGCACCACGACCCCAGCCTGGATGGGGGTCATGCCACCATCGTGCGCCGCCTCCATCGGCGGGATCAGGATAGTTCCAGCGATTGGTTCAGCGTCGCCCTGGACTCCAACCATGACCGGCGCACGGCCCTCGTCTTCGAGGTGAACGCCGCCGGTGTCCAGAAGGATCAGGTGATCTACAACGACAACACCTTCGATGCCAGTTGGGATGGCGTGTGGGAAAGCGCCGTGAGCACCGACCAGGATGGCTGGACCGCGGAGCTGAAAATCCCTCTGGCCCTGCTGCGCTTCAAACCCGGCTCGCGGCCGCAGACCTGGGGCATCAACTTCGGCCGGTCGGATCAGGGCCTCGTCCGCGAATCCACGCGCTGGATGGTGGTGCCCCGGGGCGACAGCGGTTTCGTGAGCCGGTTCCCGCTGCTCACGGGCCTGGAGGGTCTGAAGCCGCAGCCGCGCCGGGAAATCCTGCCCTACCTCAGCACGGCCCGGAAATTCGAAACCGATCGGGGGTACGATGACCGCCGTTCAGAAACCAGGGCTGGTCTGGATGCCAGCTGGAGCCTGCATTCCAATGCCCGGGTCGACCTTTCCCTCCGGCCCGACTTCGGCCAGGTGGAGGTGGATCAGACGGTTCTCAACCTGAGCACCGTCGAGACTTTCTTCCCGGAGAAGCGACCCTTCTTCCTCGAAGGCATGGATGTCTTCCGTGTCGCCGGGCCCGATCTCTTCTATAGCCGGCGCATTGGACACGGGCTGTCGGATCCGAGCCTGAACCCCGGAGAATCGCTCCAGGACCGCCCCAACGCCACCGATATCAGCGCCGCGGCCAAGTACACGGCCAAGTTCGACACCGGCATGCAGGTCGGCCTGCTGGGGGCCAGCGTGGAACCAGCCCGGGCCATCGTCCTCGATCCCTCCGGATCCCGCCTCCGCCGGGAGATTGCCCCGCTCACCAACTTCGGCATCCTGCGCGTGCAGCAGCTGGTGGATGACCGCGGCAGCTACCTGGGCGCCTTTGCCTCAGGAATGCACGAGGCCGGACCCGTCGGCCGCGTGGCGCAGGTGCAGGCCCTGGATGGGGTCTACAAGACCCCGGATCGGGGCGGCTTGGTGGAAACCACCCTTTCCCGGAGCCAGGCGGGCCCACAGGATGCCCAGGAGCAGGGCTGGCGGGGCCGGCTCCGGCTTCGGGAGGATTGGCCCCAGGGCCTCAGTGTCGAGGTCCAGGCCATCAACGCGGGCCGCGCCTACAATCCGAACGACGTGGGCTACCTCAACCGGGCCGACGAACAGCGCCTGTTCGCCCAGGTCTCCCAGAACTGGGACCGGAGCCTGGGCGTGATGCGGAACCTGGAAGTGGGCTTCAATCACACGGCTGCCCGCGACCAGGCTGGTCATACCTTTCTCCGGAACTTCAACACCTGGGCAAAGACAGACTTCACCAACTTCGTCTCCCTCTGGGGCGGCGGCGGCGTGGACGTGGCCAGCGAGGACGACCGTGAACTGCGCACCTACAGTGATCCCCTCAAGAAGTACCTAGCCCGTCCCTCGTCGCCGTACGCGAGCCTCGGCATCGATTCCCCGGGCAACCGCCCATGGTACCTGCGGCTGAACACCAGCCGGTCCTGGCAAAACGGCGGCCCTACCACGTACGCATCGCTGTTCCAGAATCTCAAACCCACCTCGGCCCTCGAGGTTCAGCTCAGTACCTCGCTTACACGGGAGGAGGGTGAACTCAAATGGCTGGAAACGCCCCTGGCCACGCCCATCGTGGGGCTCCGCCGCCTCAGCCAATTCGACCAGACCTTGCGAGTGGCCTACGCCTTCTCTCCCGCGCTGACGGTGCAGCTGTTCAGCCAATGGCTTAGTGCCAACTGGAATTTTCGCGACCTGCAGCACTACGCCAACCAGCTGACCCTGGCACCGGGCCTGCCTGCGGACCAGCCTCCAGGCACCACACCTCAGACTGCGTATAGCTACCGCACCTGGAACCTGAACCTCATCACCCGCTGGGAGTTCAAACCCGGGTCCACGTTCTTCCTGGTCTACACCCATGGCGCCAGCACCGATGCCCTGATCAATGACCGCGCCAGCGTCGCCCCCCGTCCCGACCTGGCCATCCTGCGGCACCTGCCCTCGAACGACGTGGTGCAGGCCAAGCTCAGTTGGTTGTTCCGCTGAGCCAGGCCGCCACGCGATCGACGTCAGCCTCGCTGTGGAAGCCATGGAAGGCGATGCGCAGGTAGCCCTCGCGCACGGAGGCGAAGATGCCCCGCCGGTAACCCGACTGCAGCAACTGCTGCAGGGGCTCCGCCCCGCCCGGGTGATGGAAGGCGAGGAAGGGCCCCAGCCTGTCCGCAGCCAAGAGAGCCGCGAGCCGCTGACATTCCGGTCGCCAGGGCGAATCTGCCAGGGCCTCAAGAAGCCGAGCCTGCAGCCGGGTCACGTGGGCCGCGATAGCCCCTACGCCGATGCCGTTGAGCAGCCGCAGGGATTCCAGCAGGGCCGAGGCCAGCAGCAGGCTGGGACCCCCAGGCTCCAACGCGCGGCCATCCGGCAGCCAAGCCCGCTGAAAATCCGTGGAGGGCCGGGCGAAGTCCGTGGCCCCCTCCACCGCCAACCAAGTGCCAGAAGGCGACAGGGACTGTCTAAACCGCTCCTCGGTCCAGAGGAAGCCCAGACCCTCCGGCGCCAGGAGGCCCTTGTAGCCCCCCGTGGCAAAGGCAGACAGCCCCTCCAGGGCCAGGGGAACCGTGCCGACGCCCTGGATGCCGTCCACCACCAGGTGGACACCCCGTTCCCGGCAGGCCGCGCCAAGCCGCTGGAGATCCAGCTTGAGCCCATCCTGAAAGCGCACCCAGGAGAGGGCCAGGATGCGCGTGCGGGGACCGATGGCGGCGATGAGTCGGGCCTCGGGATCGGCGTCGACCGTGGGTGGCAGGCTGGACCCGGCTGAGGCTCCGGCCTGGTGGCCCGCCCAGAGTGGCTCTTCGCGGAAGGAGACACCCCTCGATTTCAACGCCAGCCAGGGCCAGGCGTTGGAAGGAAACTCCCCCAGCGGGGCGAGCACCTCGTCACCGGTCACCCAGGGGAAACCCTGCGCCACGGTCACAAGGCCTGACGAGGTGGTCGGCGTCAGCGAAAAATCATCGGCCCGGCCCCCGATGAGAGTGGCGGCCTCCGCGCGCAGGGCCGCGGGAATGCGCAGGAAGTCCTCCTCCCAGGCCATCTCCCAGGGGCGCAGTTCCTTCGCCATGAAGGCCCGCACCGCGCGCATCGCCGCCCGGGGGACTGGCCCCTCGGCGCAGTGCATGACCCAGAGATGGTGTTCATCCAGGTGGAAGAGCGCCGGGTTAAGGGGCGGGCCACTCATCCCCTGGGGTCCGCCAGCAGGGCCTTGAGGCCCACGGGGTAGATGGGTTCCACCACCGATCGCACGGCGGCAGCGTACTGCTGGATTTCCCACTGGGCGTGGCTGTCGGCGCGCAGGCGGATGAAGTGGGCCACGGCCTGGAGGCTCACGGTCCAGTAGACCTCGGAATACAGCGCCAGCGGCAGCACGCACCGGGCC
>JBBRZL010000217.1:0-4557 GCA_038236735.1 Holophagales bacterium
AACCACCCGGAAACCGAGCCCATGATCATCGGCCGCAACTTCCTGGTGAAGATCAACGCCAACATCGGCAACTCCGCCGTGGCCTCCAGCATCGAGGAGGAGGTCGAGAAGATGGCCTGGTCCATCCGCTGGGGCGCGGACACGGTCATGGACCTGAGCACCGGCAAGAACATCCACGAGACCCGCGAGTGGATCCTGCGCAACAGCCCCGTGCCCATCGGCACCGTGCCCATCTACCAGGCCCTGGAAAAGGTCAACGGCAAGGCCGAGGACCTCACCTGGGAGATCTTCCGCGACACCCTCATCGAACAGGCCGAACAGGGCGTGGACTACTTCACCATCCACGCTGGTGTGCGCCTGCGCTACATTCCGCTGACCGCCAAGCGCGTCACCGGCATCGTCAGCCGGGGCGGTTCCATCCTCGCGAAGTGGTGCCTCGCCCACCATCAGGAGAACTTCCTCTACACCCACTTCGAAGACATCTGCGAAATCCTGAAGGCCTATGACGTGGCCTTCTCCCTGGGCGACGGCCTGCGCCCGGGCAGCACCGCCGACGCCAATGACGAGGCCCAGTTCGGCGAGCTGGAAACGCTCGGCGAGCTCACCAAGATCGCCTGGCAGCACGACGTGCAGGTGATGATCGAGGGCCCCGGCCACGTGCCCATGCACCTCATCCAGGAGAACATGACCAAGCAGCTGGAAGTTTGCGACGAGGCGCCCTTCTACACGCTGGGGCCCCTCACCACGGACATCGCCCCTGGCTACGATCACATCACCAGCGCCATCGGCGCCGCCATGATCGGCTGGTTTGGCTGTGCCATGCTCTGCTACGTGACGCCCAAGGAACACCTGGGCCTGCCCAACAAGAAGGACGTGAAGGACGGCGTCATCGCCTACAAGATCGCCGCCCACGCCGCGGATCTCGCCAAGGGCCACCCCGGCGCGCGCCTCTGGGACGACGCCATGAGCAAGGCCCGCTTCGAGTTCCGCTGGGAAGATCAGTTCAACCTGGCCCTGGATCCCGACACCGCCCGGGAATTCCATGACGAGACCCTGCCCGCCGAGGGGGCGAAGTCGGCGCATTTTTGTTCCATGTGCGGCCCCCACTTCTGCTCCATGAAGATCTCGGAGGACGTGCGGCAGTACGCCGAAAGCCACGGCTACAGCGAGGACGAGGCCCTGCAGAAGGGCATGGAGGAGATGGCGGAAACCTTCGTGCAGAAAGGCGCCGAAGTCTACCTGAAGGCCTAATTCGCACCTGCCTGCCATGTAAAAGTCCCGTGCCCTGGCGGGACTTTTACATGACTGGCGGCATCCCCTTTCGGCGGAGCGCATAATCGGTCCGGTTCCACCCCCCAAGGAGATCCTCATGGCCGCGAAAAAGATCCTCATGCTCGTCGGTGATTTCGGTGAGGACTACGAAATCATGGTGCCCTTCCAGGCGCTGCTGGCCGTGGGGCACACGGTCCATGCCGTGTGCCCCGACAAGCAGGCTGGTGACTTCGTGGCCACGGCCATCCACGATTTTGAAGGCCACCAGACCTATTCCGAAAAGCCGGGCCACCGTTTTACGCTCAACGCTTCCTTCGCCGAGGTGAAGGGCGAGGACTACGACGCCCTGGTGATCCCCGGCGGCCGGGCCCCCGAATACCTGCGCCTCAATCCGAAGGTACTGGACCTCGTGCGCCACTTCTTCACCGCCAAGAAGCCCGTGGCGGCCATCTGCCACGGCGCCCAGATCCTGGCGGCAGCGGGCGTCCTCGAAGGCCGCACCTGCTCGGCCTATCCCGCCTGCGGCCCGGAAGTGAAGGAGGCCAAGGGCAAATACGCGGAGATCGCCATCGATGGCGCCATCACCGACGGCAACCTCGTCACCGCTCCCGCCTGGCCTGCCCATCCGGCCTGGATCGCCCAGTTCCTGCAGGTGCTGGGCACCCGCATCACGCTCTAGATCCATTCACGGGACGACCCATGCCGAATCAAATCCCATTCTCCAAATTCCACGTGCTCGGCAACGACTACCTGGTGCTCGATCCGACCCGGGGGCCCTTCGATCCCACGCCCCGGCTCATCGAGGCCCTCTGCGACCGGCGCCTCGGGGTCGGCTCCGACGGCATTCTCCTGGGACCCCAACCGGTCCCGGAGGATCCCGAGGCCTTCGGCCTGCGCATCTTCAATCCGGACGGCAGCGAGGCGGAAACCAGCGGGGATGGCCTCCGCATCTTCGCCCGCTACCTGCTGGACGCCGGCCACACTACCGGCGCCGGCTGCCGCATCCGCACCCTGGGCGGCATCTGGACCGTCCGCTTCCTGGAGCCCGACGGCAGCCTGATCCAGATCGGCATGGGCCGCCCCAGCTTCCTGGCCCGCGACATTCCCTTCACGGGCGTTGCCGCCCAGCTCGAGGTGCTCGAAACGCCGCTGTTCCTGCCCACCGGGCCCATCACCATCACCGCGCTCAGCCTGGGCAACCCCCACTGCGTCATCTTCCCGGGCGAGGTCTCCCCCGCCAACGCCCGCCGCCTGGGCCCCCGGATCGAGATGCATCCCGAGTTCCCGGAGCGGGTGAACGTGCTGCTCGTGGAGGTGGTGAACCGCAAGCGGATCCGCATCGAGATCTGGGAGCGGGGGGCCGGCTACACGCCTGCTTCAGGCAGCAGCGCTGCCGCCGCCGCCGCCTGCCGTCGCCTGGGCCTGGTGGAAGATCATGTGACCGTCCAGATGCCCGGCGGCACCGTCGAGATCGAGTTCGACGCCGACGGGCACATCTTCATGACAGGCTCGGTCCAGCCCGTCTTCAGCGGCACCCTGCATCCAGACTGGAAGCCCTGAACCACCTGCTGCGCCTGGGCGCCGACCCTTGACCGGAGCCTGAGGGCTACTTCAGGCCCACCAGTTCCACATCGAAGATCAGGTCGGCGTTGGGGGGGATGTCGCTACCGGCGCCCTTGGGCCCATAGCCCAGGTACGACGGGATGAAGAGCGTACGCCGGCCACCCACCTTCATGCCCAACAGCCCCTCGTCCCAGCCCTTGATGACGCGGCCCACGCCCACCGGAAAGGCCAAGGGCTCGTGGCGGTCCAGGGAACTGTCGAACTTCGTGCCATGGCCGCCCCGGCCATTGTCAAGCCAGCCGGTGTAGTGGACGGAGCAGGTCTGCCCCCGCACCGGCGCAGCGCCCGTGCCGACCAAGGTGTCCAGGTACTTCAGGCCGGTGGCGGTGGTGATCAGGGCAGGGCGTGTGGGGGTCTTGGGAGCCTTGGGGGTAGAGGACTGGGCGTTGAGCAGCAGCGGAAAAGCCAGCAGTAAGGCGGCAGTGCGGGCAAGCGGATAGGTCATGGCGTCTCCGGAAACCCTAACTTTATCGCAAAGCCGGGAGCACTGGGCGTGCACCTGGGCCCCAAACGGGGACGACCTGCCACGACGTCCGCATCTCTTAACCGCGCAGTTGATTCCACATCGTTAGCGCAAACTGGAATCTTGAAACGTCAGGACGCTCTTTGGAGGAGAAACCGGACGGAAGCCCACCGGCCTTTCAACCGTCGCTCCCCTGCTCCAATTTTCACTTCAGTCTTACCGTGAAAGGGAATAAACTCCGCCCATGCAAAACTTGACGATCGGCTTCCAGGCACTGATAGCGGTGTCGATTTTCTACGTGTGGGTGGTGCGCTATGCCAACGTCGTCCAAGAGTTCAAGCAGTATGGACTGCCCGACTGGTTGCGCGACTTGGTGGGTATTTTGAAGCTGACCTTCTCGGTGATGTTGCTGATTGGAATTGGGCGGCCACCAATAGCGGTAGCAGGCGGAATTGGCATCGCGTTTCTGATGGGCGCGGCCATCGTTACTCATCTGCGAGTGAAGAACCCGGTATACAAGATGTTGCCGGCGTTGACGTTACTGTTTATCTCAGCGGTCATCGTGTGGATCAATTATCGGTTACTGACCGGCTAACGTGCCCCGGCAGCAACCGGGCTGGGAAAAGTACGGCTTTATCCCCCCGCTTTTTTTCGAGCTTGCCCAGGTTATCGAGGGCTTTGCCGAGTTGCACACGACCTTCCACGTCGACCACTTCGATGTGGATAGCGCGCTGACCTTGCCCCGGTGAGCCTTGTTGGTCAGCGCCTCTGCTCCACAGGTCTAGCCATCGCTGCTTTCCTTTGAACCCGTTGCCGGCTGCCACTCGGGGGTTCAAACCGCCTTTCAAAACCAGCACAGAAATGGGCTCCTCCGGAAGGCGTTGTCTGACCTTTGGTGGTGGATTTGAACCCGTTGCCGGCAAACCACTCGCGCTTCTCCCGCTCCGGCAGCGCCCCGCGCTGCCGGAGCGGCGCGCTCGCGGGCCGGCTGCCACTCGGGGGTTCAAACCGCCTTTCAAAACCAGCACAGAAATGGGGTCCCGAAGGACCCCATTTCTGTGCTGGCTCCGGAGGAGGGATTTGAACCCCCGACCTAGTGATTAACAGTCACCCGCTCTGACCCCTGAGCTACTCCGGAAGGGCAAGGATCCATTCTACCGGAGGCGGGCGGGGATTCAAGCGGGAGGCTGTGAACCTTG
>JBBRZL010000218.1:0-4555 GCA_038236735.1 Holophagales bacterium
AACGTTTACCATGGATTCTACTCACCGCTTTGTCAAATTTTGTGGAGGAGAAAGTGATATGTGAATGGTGATACAAACCCACTAGTGTCCGGTTAGATGTCTAGCAATGGCAATTGTTTAGAATAGTTCACTAGTGTCCGGTTAGATGTCTAGCAATGGCAATTGTTTAGAATAGTTAGCATTCATTATTTTGCTTTCTTCCTGCGCAAAGCCGCGCCCCAGCTCGATTTTCTCGAAAACCGACACGGAGAAAATCTGCAGCAACGTGTAGAGCGAGGCCTCGATCTTGAATTCCTTCCTGAGGATGGCGATCAGCACGTAGGTGGCGACGGCGCACCATATTTGCGTCTTCACCGCATTCTCGCTGGTGCCCATGAATCGCTTGATGCGCAGGTGCTGCTTGATCCATTTGAAGAAGAGTTCCACCTGCCAGCGCTTCTTGTAGAGGGCGCAGATCGTCAGCGCAGGCAGCACCATGTTGTTGGTGAGGAACACCAGCGTCTTGTCGGTATCGGCGTCCCTGTAGCGGATGCGGCGAAGCGGTTCCGGGTAGTGCTTGGCAGAGTAGTAGCCCTTGAGGCGAACGCGTTGGTCGCAGATCACGCCCTGGGCCCGGTCCGATGGCATCGAGCAGATGCGCCGGGCATCCATCCCGCGCTTGGCACGAGTCACAAAGAACGCGCCTTGCAGCCCAAGGTCGTGCAGACGCTCGAAGTCGACGTAGCCGCGGTCCATCACATAGAACGCCCCTGCTTCGATGGGCAGGATGTCGAGAACCCGCACATCGTGCATCTTCCCGTCGCTGACGTGGATGAACGTCGGGATAGATCCCTTCAGATCCAACAAGGTATGCAGCTTGATGGCGGCCTTGGTGCTGCGGAACGGCGCCCAGCCGAACAGCGAGAGGCAAAGGTCGATGGTGGTGGAGTCGAGTGCGTAGACGGTGGCATCGAGGTCGAGGTCGAGGCCGAGATCCTCGTTGGAGTAGAGCTTGCGTGCGCGCCGGATCAGCACCTGCGCCAGATCGGACCAGATGCGCCAGTCGCGCTGCTCGTTGGCATCGGCCAAGGTCGAACGCCTCACCGGCTGGCGAAAGCCCATCCCATGCAGCCTGGGTAGGTTCGCGGAAAGACAGACTTCGATATCGCGAAGGCTCTCCCGCCAGGTCAACTGCGCGAAGGCCATGGCGCGAAACTGCTCGCTGCACGGCAGCGTTCGAACCCCTGCGTTGCCGCGATAGTGGGAGACGATGCGCCCGAAGCTGGTCCACGGAACGCATTCCATCAATTGCGCGAAGAGCGTCTTGCCCGAATTCAAAGGGCACCTCCCGGGGTGGATTCCCCGGCAAGCTTCCCAAAAAACCGAACCGCACGTTCAAATTACCACCAAGGAATAAGCGTACCGAGCCCGCACTGCTATTAGCTCCTTAACGATTCTGAGTCACGTGAACCGGACACTAGTGATACAAACCATAGAGCAATGCCACAAATTCCGCTGAACGGTGTAATTTTGACCGCTGAACGGACAACCCGACCTGTGGTCGTCCTTGTAAAAGTAGGTCAGTTTACTCAGATGGCCTTTATGTAAGGCTTGAGACTTCTATTAATTTTTTGAACAAATTCGTTAATTTGGCGGACACTTAGAGAATGCGATTCCTTCTCGGAAGAACAGATGCAATGGGTGATCTCATCATCTCCCTACCGGTAATGTCACGAATCCTATCTCGACTACCTAGTGCAGAAATTCATTGGCTTGTGACTCCTTACACTGCCCCATTACTACTAAACCATCCTGACGTGGATGGTGTTCACCTCCGAGACTGGGCAAATGACCTTTACCCCTTAATGCGGGAGTTAAGGCCTGACGCGGTTGTCAACCTTTCTCACCGTGATCCAGGCATTACGTGTGCTGCGGCTCGAGCTGAGATCCCAGTGAGGGTGGCCCGCCTCCGTGGGCTCTCTCAGTTCCTGGCATCTACACATCTTCTATGGAGGGGACGCTCCGGGCAGACCCTTCACGAAAGCCAGCATGCCCTCAACTTCCTGTCTCCCTGGAACTGGAACGGAGGGGTCCCAGAACCGTCAAGATTGTTCCTGGCCCCTGATGAAATTGAAACGGCTGAACAGGAACTCTCCGCCCTCCCCAAGCCTAGGCTGGGTGTGGTGACTCGGGGAAGTGGCGCTGGGGCTTCCCCTAGTGGGATGTGGTGGGAAAAGACATTTCAATTCTTGTTGAATTCCGGGTGGAACCCCATAGTGCTCTCCCCAGGGAAGGAATCACCACTGCCTGAAACCGACCTTCGAGGGCTACTCGCTCGCCTCGCATGCTGCCAGGTAGTCTTGGGCCCCTCTACCGGCCCTATTCATGCTGCAGCAGCTCTTGGGATACCCACGCTCTGCCTCATGGGATTGCGTAGGAACCACCAACCCCATCGTTGGTCACCTTTGGGGCCGAGAGTCCAGATCCTTCAGTACCCTCCTCCAGAAGCTGACCTGTCTGGAGGTATGGACCGCCTGGATCCCCAAGTCCTGCTCAATCATCTGGAGCGGTTGCGTTGACCCCCCTCCCAAAGTCACCTAGGCCCGCTTCCCGAGATTCCCGGGGGATGACAGAGTCCTCTCTGCAACCGCAAGCCAGAGGCTCCACCACTGCGAGGGGCTCCGAGCCGGATTCTACCGCGGGGGGCTGTCCGTTAGATGGAGGACACACCATGCGTGGGAGCACGGCGCGGCGCGCGGTGCGATCAGAGGATGGCCCTCAACCACGAGCCTTACTGGGGATGTTTACATGACGGTCATGATCCCCCTCCACGCCACCTGGGTGCGCTTCCCGCGCTTCGTGGGCGATGCCGCCATGCAGCTGCCCGTGTTGCGCCTGCTGCGGGAGATCGGCGTCGGGCCCCTCGTCGTCTGGGGGCCGAAAAGCACCGTGGGCCTGGTGGCGGATACCTGGTTCTGCGATGCGACCCTCACCGACGAAGGCAAGCCCGGTCCTTTCGCCATGGCCCGCATCCTGCGGAAATACCAGGCGGCCCGCAGCATCCACTTCCCGAAGTCGCTGCGCCCCGCCCTGGCGGCCTGGTTGGCCCGGATACCGGAACGCATTGGCGTGGACGAGAGCCTCGCGGGCCCCTTCAACACCCACAGCGGCCCCTTCTGGAGCGCGCCAGGCCCCTTCCTCCTCCGGTACCATGCGGTGCTGAGGCGGCGCTGGCCGGATCTGCCACCCATGCCCTACGCGGATTTCGACCCCGGCGTGGCCATCGACAAGCCGCCGGAGCCCTACCTCTGCCTCATGCCCGGCTCCACCTGGCCCTCCAAGGCCTGGCCCGTGGTGCACTACCGCAGCCTGCTCCTCAAGGCGCGGACCGAAGGCTTCGCCGTGGTCGTGCTGGGCTCGCCCGATGAGGCCGCCACCTGCGCAACGGTGGCGGGTGCCGAGGGCCTCAACCTGTGCGGCCGAACCTCGCTGAAGGAAGCCGCGGCCTGGCTGCGCGGCGCCGCGATGGTGCTAGGCAACGACTCGGGGCTCAGCCACCTGGCGGCGGCCTGCGGGGCGCCTTGCCTGGCCCTCTACGGCGCCACCGATCCGGGCGGCTCCACGCCCTGGGGGCCAAAGAGCCGGGGGCTCCGCAAAGACGGGATTCCCTGCGCCCCCTGTTTCAAACCAGACTGCTTCACCCCCGGGCAGCCCTGCCTGAGCGACATTGGCCCTGATCAGGTCTGGACTGAGCTGCTCGACCTCATATCCGTATAGAATTCAGGTCTCTTTCGAGGTACCGCATGTTCCGACATCTCCTCCTCGCCTGCGCCGCCGTGACCCTCATGGCCCAGGCGCCCGCCATCAGCTTCGACAAGACTCACCACGACTTCGGCCGCATCTCGCCGGACCGGAAGGTGGCCGTCAAGTACCACGCGACCAACACGGGCAACGCCTACCTCAACATCACCCAGGTCCGGCCCACCTGTGGCTGCACCTACACCATGCTGGGCAAGTGGTCCCTCGCCCCCGGCGAAGCCACCGACATCGAGGCCCAGTTCGATCCCAAGGGCTTCAAGGGACCCATCCGGAAATCCATCGAGGTGGTCTGCGACGATCCGAAGACGCCCACCATCGCCCTCACCTTCGAAGCCGAAGTGGTCCAGGAGATCATGGCCTCCGTGGAATCCGTGTACTTCCATGAGGCGGTGAAATCCACCACCACCCGCAGCCAGGTCCACTACACCAGCGCCAATGGCGAAGCCGTCCAGATCGTGGATGTGAAAGCCCCTGGCGCACCCTTCCTCACCTTCAGCTACCGGACGGAGGGCAAGGTGCTGGTGCTGGAGGTCAGCTTCGATGGACGCCGAGTGCCGACTGGTCTGTCCCGGGGCGTCGAGCAGGCCACGGTGCGCTTCACCAACCCCCGCGTGGGCCAGCTGCCCCTGACCATCCAGTGGGACCTGAAGCCCGCCATCACCGCCAACCCCGTGGAGCTGGTCTTCCAGGATGCAGCCGGCAAGGAGCTGCGGCAGAAGTTGACCCTGAAGCAGGTGGATGGCCGACCCTTCCGCGT
>JBBRZL010000219.1:0-4506 GCA_038236735.1 Holophagales bacterium
ATCGGGCAGCGAGGCCTGCCAGGCAGGCGCGTTCAGGGCGGCGCCCAGGCCCAGCAGCAGGCCGAAGGCCATGGAACTCAGATTCAATCGATGGATGGCGAGGGTGGGCAGGAGGGAAAAGACGGGCCCCCCGAAGAAGACGAAGCCGCCGCCGCGCAGCAGGATCACCTGCAGCGCCTTGCGGTGGCGGGTGTAGCGCAGCCCCACTTTCATGGCCGCGGCGAAGCGCTCGGCGGGCAGGTCGGTGGTGACGGGCTGGCGCTTCCAGCTCTTCAGCACCACCAGCACGCCGATGAAAGACACCGCGTTGAGCGCGAAGGCCCAGGTGGCGCCCAGCCAGCCCACCAGCAGGCCGCCCAGGGCCGGGCCCACCGCCCGGCTCACGTTGAAGCCCGCGCTGTTGAGGGCCACGCCCGCAGCGATCTGATCCTTGGGCACCAGATCGGGCAGCGAGGCCTGCCAGGCAGGCGCGTTCAGGGCGGCGCCCAGGCCCAGCAGCATGGACATGGTGATGAGGAGGGTGGGCGTCACCAGGTGGAGCGCCGACAGGACGGCCATGGCCGCGGCCACCAGCAGCATCCAGGTCTGGGTGGCCAGCAGCAGCCGGCGCCGGTCCACGATGTCGGCGATGGCGCCGCCGGGCATGGACAGGATCAGCATGGGCAGGGTGGCGCCGGTCTCGATGAGGCTCATGAGCAGCGGCGACCGGGTGATCTCCGCCATGAGCCATTTCTCGCCCACGCTCTGCACCCAGGTGCCCACGTTCGAGGCCATGGCCGCGATCCAGATCGCCAGGAAGAGGCGGCTGCGTAGCGGAGCGAAGGGGCTTTGCTTGGCGTCGGTCACAGGTTCAGGCTAGCCGGTCTTTAAAGAGAAAAACACTCGTGGAGCTTGCGCGGGCGGAGACCAGCATCCCTTAGGGTTTTGGACGCCAGGAAGGGTCAAAGGAGAAGGCCGCAATGGCTTTTGAAATATCAACGCCACCATCTCTCTCAGCGGCATTGTAGATACCACCGGGCACGGGAGAACAAAAAGGCCCCGAGTGATCGGGGCCTTCCTGTTGTTGAAACGTTGGTTTATCCCAGGAACGCTTTGAGCGTCTTGGAATAGCGAGGGTGCCTGATCTTTCTCAGCGCCTTGGACTCGATCTGGCGGATGCGCTCGCGGGTGACGGCGAACTCGCTGCCCACTTCCTCAAGCGTGTGCTCGGAGCCGTCGTCGCCCACGCCGAAGCGCATGCGGAGGACGCGCTCTTCGCGCTCGCTGAGGGTGTTCAGGACGTTGCGGACGGTCTCCTTGAGGCGCTGCTGCACGACCTGCTCCACGGGGGAGACCACGGTCTTGTCCTCGATGAAATCGCCCAGGTGGGAATCCTCTTCCTCGCCGATGGGCGTCTCCAGGGAGATGGGCTCCTGCGCGATCTTCATCACCTTGCGGACCTTGCCCACGGGCATGTCCATGGCGTGCGCGATCTCCTCGCTGGAGGGTTCCCGGCCCAGCTTCTGCACCAGCTCGCGCTGGGTCCGGATGAGCTTGTTGATGGTCTCGATCATGTGTACCGGGATGCGGATGGTGCGGGCCTGGTCCGCGATGGCGCGGGTGATGGCCTGCCGAATCCACCAGGTGGCGTAGGTCGAGAACTTGAAGCCGCGGCTGTACTCGAACTTGTCCACGGCCTTCATGAGCCCGATGTTGCCCTCCTGGATCAGATCCAGGAACTGGAGGCCACGGTTGGTGTAGCGCTTGGCGATGGAGACCACGAGGCGCAGGTTCGCCTCGATCAGTTCGGCCTTGGCACCGCGGCTGATGCTCTCGGCGCCCTTGAGCCCGTTGAAGTCCTTGTGGAACTGCTCGCTGGTGGTCTCGTACTTGATGAAGAAGTCGGCCAGGGTCTTCTCGATGTGGGCCAACTCGTCTTTGTACTTGTCCTTCAGCTTGGCGAAGGCGGGGTTCTTCAGGCGGTCGCGCAGCTCGCGGCACTTGCGCTCGCCGGCCATCACCTGGCTGTGCTGGTGGGTGATGCGGTCGATGAGGCGCGTGACAGCCAGGCTATTGAGGCCCAGCTTGCGGATCTGGCGGGACAGGCGGCCCCGGGCGAAGAGGATTTCCCGGCCCAGCTTGCGCCGCTTGGGCAGGGTCTTGGTGCCGGCATCGACGTTGACCTTGAGCGCCAGCAGGTCCTGCAGGGCCTGATCGAAGACCAGCAGCTTCTCGAACTGGTGATGCACGTGCTGGGTGGCGGAGGTGCTCTCGGCATCCTCGTCGTCATCCACCTCGTCCGAAAGCCCCACCACTTCGCGGATCTTGCCAGGATTCTCCTTCAGCATCCGGCCGATGTCGATGAGCAGGCTGGCCGCCAGGCGGGACCGGGAGAGGGCGCGCATGACGCTGCGGACGCCGATCTCGATGCGCTTGGCGATCTCGACCTCATCCTCGCGCTTGAGCAGGGGCACCGTGCCCATCTCCTTGAGGTACATGCGGACGGGATCGTTGAATTTGTCGCTGTCGGGGCTGTCGATCTCGACTTCGGGATCCTTCTCCCCCTTGCCGCCCTCCACCAGGATGAACTCGGGTTCGATGGCCTCGCGGGCGGCCAGGGCGTCTTCCTCGGTGGCACCGATGCCCACGCCGAGACGCGCGAACAAAGTCATGACCACTTCCAGATCCCGGGGACTGGAAGTGGTCTCGGGGAGGAAATCATTGAGCTGGTCGACCAGCAGGAATCCGTTTTTCCTTCCAATGGAAATCAGAGCTTTGGTCAGGGTGTAGTAGGTATCGCGTGGCGGCGTCGGAACCATTCGGACCTCAAAGAGCGGTGCGGGCATCGGACCGGTGGACCCGGCAACCGAAGGGAATACAGAACTCGGCCAATGTACCGGCAGAATCCGGAACTTTTCAGTATAGGGGATCTGTGGATTCAGGCAAGGGCAGAAGCCCAGGACACAGTTACCGCGGGCCCCGCCGGCGCCGGGAAAGTTCCTTCTGGCGGGCCAGGAGATCATTCTGCCGGGTCATGACCTGACTGGTCAGCTGGGCATCCACCAGGGTCCTGGGGTCTGAAAGCAACCGGTTGTTGGCCTGGATCTCACGGTCCAGGTAGCTGCCTTCGAGCTTCCCCAGCAGGGCTTCAGGGTCGCGCCCGGCCTCGTCCTTGTGGCTGGCCTGGGCCCCCAGGTGCCGGATGACCGCCACGGCCCCTTCGGGCAGAGTCGTGACATCCCCTTCGGCATCCAGCAGGGCCTGCAGCAGGGGCGCCCCGGTGAGGTTCTCCCACCAGGCGGCCGGGACCTCCTGGATGCGCTGCCAGTGGCCTCCCGTGCCCAGCAGGAGGAGGCTGCGGATCAGTTCGTCAAGATCGGGGAGGACCGGTGCCGTGGGCCCGGTTTCGTCGGCATCCGGAATCGGCGCCTGGCGGCCCCGCACGGCCCGGTCCAGCTCCTGCAAGGGCACCTGCAGCTGGTGGGCCAGGCTGGCGAACAGATCGCGACTTTCGGTGGTGCGGGGCAGGTAGGGGAGGAAGTCCAGCAGGTCCTTGAAGGCGCCCATGCGATCGGTGATGCGCCGCAGATCCTTCCCCTCCATGGCCCGGTCCACCATGAAGGCGGTCCAGTCCGGCACGGTCCGCAGCAGATCCCGGAAGGCGTCGCCGCCCAGCTTGAGGCACCACGTGTCGGGGTCCTCCCCCTGGGGCAGCTCCAGCAGGCGTACTTCGAAGCCCAGGGGGAGGGCCATCCGGAGACTCTTTTCCATAGCCCTTCGGCCCGCGGCATCGCCGTCGAAGCAGAGGATGACGCGCCGCGTGAACCGGCCCAGCTGCTTCAAGTGCTCCTCGGTGAGGGCGGTGCCCAATGGGGCCACGGCCTGGTGGATGCCGTGCTGGTGGAGCTGCAGCACGTCGAAGTAGCCCTCCACCACCAGGGCCCCGTCTTTCATGGCGCCCTTGGCGCGGTGGAAGCCGAAGAGGGTGCCGCCCTTGTGGAAGAGGGGTGTATCGCGGGTGTTGAGGTACTTCGGTTGACCTTCACCCATGATCCGGCCCCCGAAGGCCACGATGCGGCCCCGGGCGTCGTGGATGGGGATGGTGAGGCGGTTGCGGAGGAAGTCAATCTGAGTGCCCCGGTCGCTGCGGCTGGCCAGGCCCGCCTGTTCCAGCAGCTCGCCGGAGAGGTTCAAACCGCGCAGGTGGTTGACCAGGGCGTCCCAAGAATCCGGCGCCACGCCGAAGCCGGCCTCGGTCACGAAAGGCCCCTCGTAGCCACGCTCGCGCAGGTAGGTCCGCGCGCCCTCGTGGCGTGCGAGCTGGGCCTCGAAAAAGGACTGGGTTGCCTCCAGGGCGGTGCGCATGCGGGTTTCCAGATCCACTTCGGCCGTGGGTCGCTCGCGCCGCTCGGGCAGGTCGATGCCCGCGGCGCGGGCCAGCTGGTCCAGGGCCTCGGGGAAGGTCATGCCCTCGCGCTCCATGAGCCAGGCGAAGGCGTCGCCGTGCTTGCCGCAGCCGAAGCAGTG
>JBBRZL010000220.1:0-4504 GCA_038236735.1 Holophagales bacterium
CAGGTTGACCATGCCCTTGGCGGACTTGACCTTCTTGGTCCAGCTCATCTCGGAAACGTGGACGAGGCCCTCGATGCCGGGTTCCAGCTCAACAAATGCGCCGTAGTCGGTGATGGAGACGACCTTGCCCTTGACCGAAGCCTGGATGGGATAGCGCTCCTCGACGGAGAGCCAGGGATCCGGGAACTTCTGCTTGTAGCCGAGGGAGACGCGTTCGGTCTCCTTGTCGTACTTGAGCACGGCCACTTCGACCTTGTCGCCCACCTGGAACATCTCGCTGGGATGGTTGAGCCGGCCCCAGGACATGTCGGTGATGTGCAGCAGGCCATCCACGCCGCCGAGGTCGACGAAGGCGCCGTACTCGGTGATGTTCTTGATGGCGCCCTCGACCAGCTTGCCTTCCTCGAGGCCCGACAGGGTCTCTTCCTTCAGGCTGGCGTTGATGGTTTCGAGGAACAGCTTGCGGGACAGCACGATGTTGCCGCGGCGGCGATTGACCTTGATGACCTTCATGTCGAAGGACTTGCCGAGGTAGGGATCCAGGTTGCGGACGGGCTTCATGTCCACCTGGCTGCCGGGCAGGAAGGCGCGGATGCCGATGTCCACGGCCAGGCCGCCCTTGACCTTCTCAAGCACGGTGCCGTGCACGGTCATGTTGGAACGGAAGGCCTTCTCGACCTCGTCCCAGATCTTCATCTTCTCCGCGCGCTCACGGCTGAGGCGCACGTTGCCGTTGGCGTCCTCCAGCATCTCGAGGAGCACTTCGACCACGTCGCCCACCTGGACGCCCTGGGTGCCGTCGGGGTTGTTGAACTCGTCCAGGATGACGGTGCCCGAGCCCTTGTAGCCGATGTCGATGATGACGTCCTTGCCGCGGATTTCCACGACGACGCCCCGCACAACTTCTTCTTCGCGCAGGCCACGGGTCTCGCCCTGCAAAGCGGCCATGAACTCCTGGCCTTCCGCAGTGTCGTCCTCCACGTACCCCGAATCGAGTACGGTGATGCGGCCCATCTGCTTGGAGCCCAGGCCCTTGATGATAGATTCTAACTTGGACATGTAAGTCCACCTCGTTTGGTTGCGCCCACGCTCTGGTGGTGCGCTGGAATCCCGGCACATGCGTCCGGCAGAACGCTCAGGTTATCCCAGAAAACGCCCAGTTGCCAGGAAATGTAATGACAGGGTCCGGGGCACAATGGAGGGATGTGCCTCATCGCCTTCCAGTGGCAACCGGATGGTCCCAGGCCCCTGGTCCTGGCGGCCAACCGGGACGAATTCTACGAGCGGCCCACGGCGCCCCTGGCCTGGTGGGAGGGGGATCGCATCCTGGCGGGCCGGGACCTCAGGGCGGGCGGCACCTGGCTCGGCGTCACCAGGCAGGGCCGGCTGGCGGCCCTCACCAACCACCGGGACCCAGCGCAGGCCAAGCCGGACCGGGCCTCCCGGGGGCTCCTACCCGTGGCCTTCCTGAACGGGGACTTGAACGCCCGCACCTTCCTGGATCAGCTCGGGACCCAGGCGGAACGCTACAACCCGTTCAACCTGCTCCTGTTCGACGGCAAGGACCTCCTGGGCTATGAGAGCCGGCATGCTGCACTGGTCCCCTTCGGTCCGGGCATCCACGCCGTCTCCAACGGTGATTTCGACGAACCCTGGCCCAAGGTGGAAGGCCTCAAGCTGGCCTTGTCCGCGGGCCTGGAGGACGATGAAGCGCTGTTGGCCCGGCTTGGTGAGGCGGAGCCCTTCGAGGATGGCCGCTTGCCGCACACCGGGGTGCCTATCGAGTGGGAGCGCGCCCTGTCGCCCGCCTTCGTGCGCACGCCCACCTACGGCACCCGCGCCTCCACGCTCCTGCGCCTGGAGCTCGG
Organism: Holophagales bacterium; assembly: GCA_038236735.1. Lineage (GTDB taxonomy): Bacteria > Acidobacteriota > Holophagae > Holophagales > Holophagaceae > Geothrix. Next base: position 1,869 of record JBBRZL010000220.1, read on the forward strand.
ATCCGCGAGCATCCTCGAACAGCGCTACTCGGAAGCGGGGCCAGAGGGGCGAAGTGGGTTCTGCTTCCAGAGGTCCTGACGGGTTCGGGCTGGCATCACGCTGAGGTCAGGAACGGCCCTACTTGGCCGTGAACTTGAACTTCCCCTTGTGGCATTCGAGGCACTTCACCACCGGTGGCTGGTGCTGGCGATGGCATTCGGTGCAGGGGATCGGTCCAAGATGCGAATCGTGGGGGTTCACGGGAAGCTGCCTGGTCACGGCTTTCATGGCCGGATAGTCGCCGTGGCAAGTCATGCAGGACTCCGAGGCCACGGCCTTCTTGGTGGGCTTCTCCTCCTGATGGCAGTCGTAGCAATGGACGCCCGCCTTCGCATGGTGCTCGGGCAGCTTGTGGGCGGGATCCTGGGCCAGGGCCGGGAGACAGACAAGGAGCAGGCCAAGCAGGGCGGCGGAACAACGGGCTGAAAACATGGCGGGTCCCTTGGAAACCTGGTGGGGCCTCGGTGGTGGATGATCGCTAGACCGAGATCACCACGATCTCAGGATCCACTTCCTTTTGCAGCATTCCTTCGATGGCGACCAGGGTGCCCGTGAGGCTGGCGGGGCAGGAGCCGCAGGCTCCCATGTACCGGATCATGACTTGTTTTTCGTGCCGACCCACCAGTTCGAGGCCGCCGCCGTCCGCGGCCAGGGCTGGCAGGATGGCGCTTTCCAGCACCATGCGGATGTCCCGCAGCATGGGGTCATTCTCGTCCTCGATCCGGCTGAACACCTTGGCCGGTGCTGTGACGCCCGGGGCCTGGCCACCGGCACCGGCGGCGGCGCGGATGGGGGCGGCCAGCAGGGGCAGCATCTCGGGCCAACCCTTGTCCTCGGTCTTGGTCACCGTGAGGAACTTGTCCTGCATGAAGACCGAGGTGACGTGGCCCACGGCGAAGAGGTTTTTCGCCAGCTCGTCGTGCTCGGCAGTCTCTGCGTTGGGGAAGGACTTCGGGAAACCCACGGCCACGGCTTCCTTCAACACGAACTTCACCGCGTTGGGGTTCGGCGTGTATTCGATCTCGGCGATCTTAGGCATCAGGTCACTCCGTGCTGGCTTCGGCCTCGCCCTTGAGCGCGGCGTGGAGGGTGGCCCAGGGGAGGACGGCGCATTTGACGCGGCTGGGGAGGTCCTTGACGCCGCTGAAGAGCGTGAGCTTGCCCAGCAGGGGCGTCTCGGTGCCAGGGGCCAACTCGCCCCGCACCATGCCACGGAACTGCTCGGCCATGGCCTCGGCCTCGGCCACGGGCTTGCCCTTTACGGCGCTGGTCATGAGGCTGGCGCTGGCCACGTCGATGGCACAGCCACTGCCCGTGAACTTGATGTCCTGCACCAGGCCATCCGCGATGACGAGGGTGAGATCCAGCTCGTCTCCGCAGAGGGGGTTGTGGCCCTCGGCGTGGTGCGTACAGCTCTCCAGCTTGCCGAAGTTCCGGGGCTTCCTATTGTGTTCCAGGATCACCTGCTGGTACAGCTCGCGGGGGTCGCTCATGTGAACAACTCGATGGCTTTGAGCACGGCCGAAATAAGGACATCAACTTCCTCGCGGGTGTTGAAGTAGGCGAAGGAGGCACGGGTGGTGGCGGGGACGTTGAAGCGGGCCATGACGGGTTGGGCGCAGTGGTGGCCGGCGCGGACGACCACGCCTTCACCATCCAGGAGGCTGCCCATGTCGTGGGGGTGGATGCCCGCCACCACGAAGGAGATGACGCTGGCCTTCTCCCGGGCGTTCCCCAGGATGCGCAGGCCGGGAATGGCCGTGAGGCGCTCCGTGGCGTAGACCAGCAGGTCGTGCTCATGGGCGGCGATGCGCTCCAAGCCCAGGTTGGTCAGGTAGTCGAGAGCCACGCCCAGGCCGATGGCCGCAGCGATGGGCGGCGTGCCCGCCTCGAACTTGCCAGGGGCCGAGAGGTAGGTGGTCTTCTCCCAGGAGACTGAGCGGATCATGTTGCCACCGCCGTGCCAGGGGGGCATGGCCTCCAGCAGGGCCAGCTTCCCGTAGAGCGCGCCGATGCCCGTGGGGCCCGAGACCTTGTGGCCGCTGAACACGTAGAAGTCGGCGTCGAGGTCCACCACGTCCACCCGCAGGTGGGGCAAGGCCTGGGCCCCGTCCACCAGCACGGGGACGCCCTTGGCGTGAGCCCGGGCGATGATCTCCTTTACGGGGTTCACAGTACCGAGCACGTTGCTGACGTGCACCACGCCGACGATTCGCGTGCGATCCGTAAGGAGTTCGTCCAGCGACTCCAGGATCAGTTCCCCGTCGTCAGTCATGGGAATGACCTTGATGCCGGCACCCTTCTCCTGGGCCAGCATCTGCCAGGGCACGATGTTGGCGTGGTGTTCCATGGCGGAGAGCAGGATCTCGTCGCCCTCCTTCACCATCATGCGGCCGTAAGTCTGGGCCACGAGGTTGATGGCTTCGGTGGTGCCCCGGGTCCAGACGATCTCCTTGATGGAGCCCGCCCCAAGAAAGCGGCGCACCTTCTCCCGGGCAGCCTCGAAGTGGTCCGTGGCCTCCTGGCTGAGGGTGCTCACGCCCCGGTGGACGTTGGTGTGCTCGTCCCGCTCATACTTGGCCATGCGCTCGATGAC
>JBBRZL010000221.1:0-4413 GCA_038236735.1 Holophagales bacterium
CTCGCGAACAAAGGCCCACAGCGGCTCTACGCCAGCCCTGACTGGCCGCCGGGCGGCCAGATCGACGCCATGCACAGTCTGGAAATCGGAGGGCGCGAGTGGCAGCTGCGCTATGCCGTGAAGCCCAGCTTCTATCAGACGGAAGGTCGCTACCAGCCCGTCTTCCTGGTCCTGGGCGGCATCGCCCTCAGCTTCTCGCTGGCCGCCCTGGTCTGGTCGCTGGCGGGCACCCGCGCCCGCGCCATGAATCTGGCCCAGCAGATGAACGCCTCACTGTATGAGGCGCTGCAGCGGAACCGCAGCCACATCGCCGCCACGCCCCTGGCGGTGATCGAAACCGATGCCGACTTCCACATCCAGGAGTGGAATCCCACCGCGCAGCGGATCTTCGGCCATACCCGGGAGCAGGCCCTGGGCCAGGATCCCCGCTTCCTCATACCCCCGGAGGGCCAGGCCGCGGTGCCTCCCCGCCGGGTGGCCTTGCGGAACAGCACCGGCGGCACCCGCGTCCACATGGAGAACCTCACCAGCACGGGCCAGAAGATCCTATGTGATTGGTACAACACCGCCCTCCGCGACGAGGAGGGCCGCTTCATCGGTGCCATCTTCCTTGCGGACGACGTCACCGAGCGCCGCCGGGCCGAAAGCGCCCTGCGCCAGGCCCAGAAGTTGGAAAGCCTCGGCGTACTGGCGGGCGGCATCGCCCACGACTTCAACAACCTGCTCACGGCCATTCTGGGGAACACCGAAGTGGCCCTGGAGCGCATCCCCCCCGACCCGACGCTGCGCAACGCGCTCCAGCGCATCGAGGCCACCACGCAACGCGGCTCGGATCTCGCCCGCCAGCTGCTGGCCTACGCGGGCAAGGCCCACTTCGCGATCAAGCCCCTGGACCTGAACGCCATCATCCTCGAGATGGGGGATCTGCTCTCGGTCTCCATCTCCAAGAAGGTCGCCCTCCACCAGGATCTGCAGGCCAGCCTGCCGCCGGTGGAGGCGGACAGCGCCCAGTTCCAGCAGGTCGTCATGAACCTCGTGATCAACGCCTCGGAGGCCATCGGCGACCACCCGGGCACCGTGACCCTCCGCACCCGGTCGAAGTACTACACCCAGGCCGAGCTGTCCACCGGCTTCCCGGGCCAGGTCCTCGAGCCGGGGCCCTACGTGCGCATGGATGTGGAGGACAATGGGTGCGGCATGGACGCACAGACCATCGGTCGCATTTTCGACCCCTTCTTCACTACCAAGTTCACCGGCCGGGGCCTGGGCCTCTCCGCCATGCTGGGCATCGTCCGGGGCCATCGGGCGGGCATCCACGTGGAAAGTACCGCCGGACAGGGCACCGTCTTTACGCTGCTGTTCCCATCGTCGGAAGCCACCGTCACTTTCCAAGTGCCCGAACCGGAACCGGCCATGGCCATGACCGGCACCGTGCTGGTGGTGGACGACGAAGCCATCATCCGCGACCTCGCCCGCAGTGGCCTCGAGGCCTCCGGTTTCCAGGTGCTGGAAGCCCGGGACGGACTGGAGGCAGTGGAACTCTTCGAGGCGGGCCGGGTGACCGTCGATCTGGTCCTGCTGGACATGACCATGCCCCGCATGGGGGGCGCCGAGGCCTTCCGTCGCATTCGGGCCATCCACCCTGGCATGCGCGTCCTGTTGACCAGTGGCTACACGCAGAAGGAATCCATGGAGTCGCTGGCGGATCTGCCCCCGGATGGTTTCCTGCAGAAGCCCTTCCGGGTCCGGGAGCTGGTGAGCATGGCCAGAAATGTCCTGCAGAATTCAGCCCATGGAACTAAAACGAAATAACCATTCAAGTATATTAAAAGTGATCACTAAGTCCTTGCGATAACAGGGCTCTGTGCCATGGATCACAAGTGTCGCCATTTAGGTTTATAGACACTGAAATCGGACCCTCCACCCCTCATGCTGAAGGGATCTGGAGGCATTCATGTCCGACGCGACCGCTCAGCAGATCAGTTCTGGCCACCTGCCCGCTCCGAACTGGCACACCACCCACGTGGAGGCCCAGGCACGCTTGACTCGCATGGCCGAAGCCCTGGGTGCCGGCGACTGGCCGGAAGTGGATCGGGGGGCCCGCTGGGTCTACGAAGTACTCCGCCCCCACAACGAGGCCGAAGAGCGGGAGCTGTTCCCCCTCCTGGAGGAGATCGGGGCCGAGACCCTGTACCAGCGCCTCCATGACGACCACCGGCAGATGTGGGAGCTGAACCTGCAGCTGCTCGCGGAAATCAGCGAAGGTCAGGTCCGCGCCCCGCGCTCCCTCAAGCTGCTGGGCGAGCGCCTGGTGGATCTGATCCGCGATCACATCGAGGCCGAGGAACACCTCATGTTGCCCCTCCTCAAGGGCAAATCCCTCTATGCCTCCGACGATGAGACTCAGGACGGCTACCTGATCCTCGAGAAGAAGCTCATCGCTCCCGAGACCTGGTCCTTCATCGTGCAGGCCCCCCAGGTGGCCCGGGGCCGCAAGCCCGGCCAGTTCTTCATGGTGGCGCCCTTCCCCGAGAGCGAGCGCATTCCCCTCACCCTGGCCGGGGGCGATGCCCGTCGCGGCTACATCCACTTCATCATGCAGGAGGTGGGCAGCACCACCCAGGCCATGGGCAAGCTCAGTGCGGGCGACCGTCTGTATGCCGTGGCCGGCCCCATGGGCACGCCCACGGAGCTGGTGGAAGAAGGCACCATCGTGCTGATGGCGGGCGGCTACGGCAGCGCGGCCATCCTGCCGGCGGCGGAGGAACTCCACGCCAAGGGCCGTCGCGTCATCACCATCCTGGGCGGCCGCAGCAAGGAACGCGTCCTGCTGGCGGACGAACTGGGGGCGGCTTCGGCCGAGCTCATCGTCACCACGGATGACGGCACCCTGGGCCGCAAGGGCCTGGTCACCGACGCCCTCAAGGACATTATCGCCCGTGAGAAAATCGCCGAGGTGGTGGCCGTGGGTCCCCTGCCCATGATGCGGGCCGTGGCCGACCTCACGAAGCCCCACGGCATCTTCACCCTGGTGAGCCTCAACGCCATCATGGTGGACGGCACCGGCATGTGCGGTGGCTGCCGCGTCAGCGTGGGTGGCGAGACCAAGTTCGCCTGCTTCGACGGCCCCGACTTCGATGGCCACAAGGTGGACTTCGCCATGCTCCGCAACCGCCAGGACTGGTACAAGGCTGAGGAGCAGTGCGATCCCAGCGAATGCAAGATCGGCCGCGTGGCGGCCACCGGGCCCGTGGACTACTCCCAGTACCTCAACGCCCCGGTGACCGATCTGGATTGGAAGAACCTCGACCTGGGCGCCATCAAGCCCAGTCAGAAAATGAAGATCCCCCGCCAGGAGATGGCCTGCCAGCCGCCCGAGCTGCGGGTCTGCAACTTCGACGAGGTGAGCCTGGGCCTGTCGCCCGAGCAGGCCAAGCTTGAGGCGGCCCGCTGCATCATGTGCAAGCACCCCGCCTGCATCGATGGCTGCCCGGTGAGCATCGACATCCCGGCCTTCCTCCTGAAGCTCGTCCAGGACGACGCCCAGGGCGCCGCCCGGGTCATCAAGGAAAGCTCCAGCCTGGGTTCCGTCTGCGGCCGCGTCTGTCCGCAGGAGAAGCAGTGCGAGATCAAGTGCGTGGTGGGCATCAAGGGCGAGCCCGTCTCCATCGGCCGCCTGGAGCGCTTCGCCGCTGACTCCATGCTGGGTTCCACGGAACTGCCGCCAGTTCTGCCCCCCACCGGCAAGAAGGTGGCCGTTATCGGCGCGGGGCCCGCGGGCCTCACGGTGGCTGGCGAGCTCGTCAAGAAGGGCCACCAGGTCACGGTCTACGACGCCCTCCACAAGCCCGGCGGCGTGATGCTCTATGGCATTCCCGAATTCCGTCTGCCCAATGCCATCGTGGATCAGGAAGTGGACACCCTCCGCCGCATCGGCGTGAAGTTTGTCATGAATACGCTGGTGGGCCGCAGCATGACCGTGGAGGATCTCCGCCAGGAGAACGACGCCATCTTCATGGGCACCGGCGCCGGCCTGCCCAAGATGATGGGCATCCCCGGGGAGGAGTTCAAAGGCGTCTACACGGCCAATGAGTTCCTCACCCGCATCAACCTCATGCGCGCCGACCTCTTCCCCGAATACGGCACGCCCGTGACCATCGGCAAGCACGTCATCATCGTGGGCGCGGGCAACACCGCCATGGACGCCGCCCGCGCCGCCCGCCGCATGGGCGCCGAGCACGTGACCGTGGTCTACCGCCGCACCGTGAAGGAATCCACGGCCCGCAAGGAGGAGCTCGAACACGCGCATGAAGAAGGCGTCGAATTCAAGTTCCTCACCACGCCTGTGCAGCTGCACGGCAACGAAAAGGGCTGGATGACCCACGCCGAATGCGCCGTCATGGAGCTGGGCGA
>JBBRZL010000222.1:0-4318 GCA_038236735.1 Holophagales bacterium
CCGAACATCTCGGAGGGCCGGGATGCCGCGAAGATCAAGCAGGTGACGGAGGCCATCGCCGCGGTGCCGGGGGTCGAAGTCCTCGACGTAGATCCAGGCGCGGACACGAATCGCACCGTCATCACCTTCGTGGGCGAGCCGGAAGCCGTATTGGAAGGTGCCTTCCGCTGTATCCAGGAAGCCGCCAAAGTCATCGACATGCGTCAGCAGCATGGCGCCCACCCCCGCATGGGCGCCACGGACGTGGTGCCCTTCGTGCCCGTGGAAGGTATCTCCATGGTGGATTGCGCCGAATTGGCGCGCCGCTTGGGCCAGCGCGTGGCCGCTGAGCTGGCCATTCCCGTCTACCTCTACGAAGCTGCTGCCGCTCAGCCCGAGCGCCGCAACCTGGCCGAAGTGCGCCGGGGGGAATACGAAGGCCTGGCGAAGAAGCTACAGGATCCGGCCTGGGCCCCAGACTTCGCCGCACCTTTCAATGCCGGCGCCGGGGCCACCATCATCGGGGCCCGGGAATTTCTCGTGGCCTACAACGTCACGCTCAATTCCAACGACAAGGCCCATGCCACGGACATCGCCTTCGAGCTGCGCGAGAAGGGCCGTGTGGCCCGGCGGGGCCGCGTTCAGCCCTATTACCAGGGTGGGGAGCTGATCTTCTACGCGGAGGGTGCCTTCCCCTGCGGCAACTGCGATTTCACCGGTGCCAGCTTCCAGGAGATCTGCGACCACTGCACGAACGTGCATGGCTACGACCTGCCAGCCCTCATGCGCCTCAACGATGTGGATCCCGCGAACCCCATCGGCCAGAAGGTCCGCCGTCGGGGCCTCTTCAGCCACTGCAAGGCCATCGGCTGGTACGTGGACACCTACCGCCGGGCGCAGATCAGCGTGAACCTCACGGACTACAAGCAGACTGCGCCGCACACGGTACTAGAGACGGCCCGCCGTCTGGCCGCTGACCGCGGTCTGGTGGTCACCGGCAGTGAGATCGTGGGCCTGGTGCCCTTCCAGTGTCTGCTAGCCTCGGGTCGCCACTATCAGAAGGCCATGGGCAAATCCACGGGGGTGCCCACCGCCGACCTCCTGCAGACGGCCGTGTTCTCCCTGGGCCTGGGCGACGTGGCGCCTTTCGAAATCGAGAAGAAGGTGCTGGGCCTGCCCACCTTCGACCCGAAGGCACTCGTCGCGATGCCGATCCACGCCTTCACGGACGAGGTCAGCCGTGACACACCAGCTCCCGGCGGCGGTTCCATCGCGGCTCTGGCAGGCAGCCTGGGCGCGGCGCTGGCCAGCATGGTGGCCAACCTGGCCCAGGGTGGACCGGATGCCGAAACGAACACAAAACTCATCGCCCTCGCCGAGCAGGCCCAAGTCCTCAAAGACCAGTTGCTGGTGGCTGTGGACGCCGATACCAACGCCTTCAATGCCTTCATGGACGCCCGCCGCCTGCCAGACGGCACGCCCGAGCAGAAGGCCGCCCGCCTGGCCGCCATGCAGGCGGGCTTGAAGGTGGCCATCGACGTGCCCCTGGACACGGCCACGGCCAGTCTCGCGGCGCTGGGACTGGCCGGAGAGGTCGCCCGCCTGGGCAAGGTGGCCTCCATCTCGGACGCGGCCGTAGGTGCCCAGATGGCCTTTGCAGGCGTCCGTGGCGGCGTGTGGAACGTGGTCATCAACCTCAAGGACATCACGGACGCAGGTTATGTCACCGGCATGCAGGCGCGCTGCGCCAGCTTGCTTGCTCGAGCTGGCGACCGATTGAAGGAGATCACGGACCACGTGGATCAGAAGCTGCTGGACCGGCTGTTGAAGGCCAAGAAATAGGACCTTTGGCGCCATCAGAACCTGAGGGGGCAATGGCCCCCTCGGGTTCTGTTTCTGCGAGTGCTTCTACTCGTAGATGCCGGCGCCGATGACCATGCCGTTGAAGAGCTCGACGAACGAAGCCTTCTTCATGACCTTGTTGCCCTGGGCGGGGTTCAGTTCCTTGTACTCAATCCAGCCGTTGCCCTTTTCCTTCACGAGCTTGGTCCAGTCCTGGATCCAGGCCTTGCCATCGGGATCCTTGGAGGCCCAGCGGTTCATGCCCACCAGCTCGCGCCGTACGCCGTGGGCGACGACCTTGCCTTCCAGATCGTAGACGAAGATGTAGAGGTCGTTGTTCTGGCCCTTGGTGAAGTGGAACTGGCCCTTGGTGCCGCTCACTTCCTCCATGAACTTCTCCTTGGGATTCTTCTTGGCGAAGTCCACGGCCTGTTTGACGAAGGCCTTAGCCTGGTCGCGGGTCTGGGCGACCGCCGGGAAGGCCACCAACACCGCTAGGGTCAATACGGCCAAATTTCTACGCATGCTTCCTCCGATTGGCCCTGATCAGGCACCTCCTTCCTTTGCGGACCTGGAGGCCTGCTCCTTTAAAAGTGGCAGGCTGATTTCCCCCAGACCTGCAGGTACATAATGTCGATCACAAAGTTATCAATATAGAAATACGGAATTCAACCAATCCTGCCGCGGCACCGACTAGGCACGGTGGACGAAGTTCCAGCCTGATTAGGAGTAACCCCCGATGAATCGCAAGGGATTGGCCCTGAAGTTCTTCCTGCCGGTAGCTCTGGCCCTGGCGGCGGTTCTCGCCCTCGTCATCTGGGGGGTCAGTTCCTACCAGACCACCCAGGCCGAGAGGGCCTTCGAGGAGAATCTCACGACGCTGGCGGTCTCCTCCCGCTCCATGCTGCATGCGGATGCCGAGGAGTACTGCAAGAGCCACGGCATGGCCTTCCATCAGGTCATGAAGGATGACAACCCCAAGGATCCGGCCGTGCTGGCTTTCCAGCGCGCCAGCTGGAGCCAGTTCGAGAACAATCCGGCCTTGGACCATCGGGTGGGCCGCTGGACCAATGCCGAAGGAGAGCCGCTCATTTATGTCCTGAGCCCGGGGCGGCTCAAGGAGTCCTGCATCAATTGCCACAATTCATATGGAATTACTGAGTTCAAAGACAAGAAGGAGGGCGATCTCGTGGCTTCCTTTGGCGTCTCCATGTCCACCGCGTCACTGTACCGGACCCAGCAGAACATCCGGCTCATCTCCATCGTGGCGGGCCTGGCCCTGCTGGCCCTCATCAGCGTCATCATGACCCGCCGCGTGACCTCGTCCATTCTCAAGCCCCTGGAGCGCCTCTCTGGCGCCATCACCCTGGTGGCAACCGGCGACATGACCGTGACGGCCCCCGTCGAAAGTCAGGATGAGATCGGCCAGCTGGCCACCACCTTCAATGGCATGGTCGCCGATCTCAACCAAGCCCTGGGCCGCATGGGAGCAGCCTCGGAGCAGGTGGCCTCCGGCAGCACTGAATTGGCCGCAAGCGCTGAACAGATGAACACCACGGTCCAGGAGACGGCCAAGGTGGGCGAGGACCTGCGCCGGGCGGGGCAGGCGGTCCTCGAGGCCCTGCGACAGCTAGACACGAACGTTGAAGCCATGGCCGACCAGGCCCGGCAGACCGGTGCCAGAACGGAGCGGGCGGTTGCGGATACGGATCGCGGCGCCGAAACGGGGCGGAGCACGGCCCAGGGCATGACGGCCATCCAGGAGGCCACCTCGCGCATCACCGAGGCTGTGAAGGTGATCCAGGGCATCGCCCGGCAGACCAACCTGCTGTCGCTCAACGCCGCCATCGAGGCCGCCAAGGCCGGCTCCCAGGGCAAGGGTTTTGCCGTAGTCGCCGAAGAGGTGCGCATCCTGGCGGAACGCAGTGGCCAAAGCGCCAAGGAGATCGAGGAGACGATCCTCGCCATGCAGGCGGCCGTGACCGAGGGGGCCTCCAGCGTGGATGTGACCATGCAGCACCTGGAAGCCATCCGGGCACGGATTTCCAAGGTGTCCGAGAGCATCACGGAGATCGACACCCTGAGCGGCAACCAGGCGAAGACCAGCCAAGAAGTAGGTCGCCTCATGGACCAGACCGCCAATCGACTGGATCTGAATGCCGCAGCCACCCATCAGCTGGCCGCCACCGTCACCGAGATCGCCCGGACCTCGGAGGATCTGTCCCAGGTCGCGGAGTCCCTCAAGGCGACGGTGCAACGCTTCAAGCTGCGATAATCCAGAGCCCACCAGTGGTTTCTGGCCGGGCGCGGGATGGAGCGAACGAGTGTTGAACGGGGGCTTCTGCCATCGGGAATGGATCGCCCCCGCCGCGGCGGGGCGGACCGTGCTGGCCCATCTGACGGCCCGGTATCCCCGGGCCACCGAGGCCCAGTGGCAGGAGCGGATCGCGTCGGGCCAGGTCCGCCTCGAGGATCGACTCGCCAGCGGTGATAACAC
>JBBRZL010000223.1:0-4239 GCA_038236735.1 Holophagales bacterium
ACACGTTCAGGTCAAGGCGCGGACGCAGGGCGTGGCCATGGCCCAGGTTCCACTGCATCAGGAAGCTGAGCCCAGCGCCCAGGCTCTTGTCGGTGTCCGTCTGCAGATCGCCTGTGGGCGAGTTGAGCTGGGCCGAGAACCCGATGGTGGGGCGACCTGAAGCCTGGGCACTGAGCGGCAGGGCCAGGAGGAGGGGTAGGAGGGCGAGGCGTTTCAAGGGAACTCCCTGGGGGGACTGGTTGGGTGGAAAGGGGCGGGCGGCAGCGTGCTGCCCGACAAGCATACGCATGGGTATGCAATAATTGACCCATTACTTAACTCATATGAAGATAGCATTTAGCAATGCGAACCACGGGCTCAACGAGACCGGACTCCGTCAAAACGAACGAGGCCCCCTTCCATTTAGATGGGGCCCGGTGCCCCGGGGGTGGAACCCGGAGGGGGCAGCCTGGGCCAGCGTGGATCAGGCCAATTCGAAGCGTTCGAAGGCAAGCTCCAGGGTCTCGATGAGGACCGCGTCCTCCTGGGCGCGGAGGGGCGAGTAGGAGAGCGCTACTGGGCGAACCTGGTGGAAGGTCCAGGTCAGGGCCACCGTCCGCAGGTCCTGGCGCAGGAGTTGGACGGCGACCATGGGCCGGGGCGGCGCCAGGCCCAGCCGCGTCTGCTCCCACCAGGCGTAGAGATCCAGGGCGCCACAGACGCCCCGCTTGAGGATGAGGCGGTTCGCTGGGGCCACCGGCCCTGGACCAGCCTGATCCGGTTCGGTGCGGAATTCCGGGAAGATGACCTCGGAGAAGCCGCCGCTGGCATTCCGCGCCTTCCCGTCGCCGAAGTCGACGCGGAAGTTCGCGACCAGGAAGGGCCGGCTTCCACTCAGCGCGCCTGCCGCGGCCCGCGGGCTCACTCCATCTCCAGCCGCTCGTAGGCCAGCACCAGTTCCTCCATGGCCACCAGATTGCCTCTTGCATCGAAGGGGCCGTTCGAGTGTTTGACGATGCGGGCCCGCAGCAGCTTCCAGGTCTGCACCACCGCCGAGCGGTCCTCGTTCTGCAGCTGGATGGTGACGGTCCGCAGGGCGTTCTGGTTGCCGTTCCGGATGTCGTTCAGCCATTCATAGAGGGCCAGGGAGCCGATGATGCCCCGGCCCAGCCGCACGTCGTGGGCCTGCTCCAGGCCCGTGAGCTTCATGACGCTGTTCTCCTTCATGTTGCCGGTGCGGTACTCGATGACGGCGACCTTCGACCCGATCTCACTGATCTCCTGGAAGCCGGCCTCGGGTCCCTCCGTGGTCCCGGTGCCCAGGTCCACCAGGAAGTTGAAATCGGTATAGGGACGGTCGCGCCAGACGCTCATGCCAGCCTCCACTCGGTGGACGATAGGACTCCCGGATGGAGCATAGCAACCTCCCGTCCGGGAACGAAGGTGGATCCCGCTCAGGGCCGCTGGTCCCAGCCTTCCGCCGCCCGGAAGCTGTGGTAGCGGTCCTGGCCCAGGATCAGGTGGTCGGCCAAGGGAACGCCGAGGGATTCGCCCGCAGCCTGGAGACGCCGGGTCAGTTGGATGTCCTCGCGGCTCGGGGTGGGATCGCCACTGGGGTGGTTGTGGTAGGCCAGGGCCGTGGTGGCGCCATAGCGCAGGGCCTCACGGAAGAATTCTCGCGGGCTGATGAGCGTCGCCGTGGCCGTGCCCTGGCTGAGGATGCGCTCCGCCAGCAGGTCGCCCTTGGCGTTCAGGGCCAATAGACCAAAGCGCTCTTCGGTCCAGCCCTGGCAGCGGGGCAGGAGGTAGGCGCCGGCGGCCTTGGGGCTGGTGATGCGGGGGCGCTCGGTGCTGCGCTGGGCCCGCCGGGCCAGTTCCAGGGCAGCCCACAGCTGGCCGGCCTTTGCGGGACCGAGACCCGGCTGCTCCAACCAGTCGTTCAGGCCCAGGCCCATCAGCCCGGCGAGGCCGCCCGTACGACCGAGCAATGCCTGGGCCAACTCCACGGCACTCTGGCCCAGGCGGCCCGTACCCCAGAGCAGGGCCAGGAGTTCGGCGTCGGCGAGGCCTTCGCCGTGGCCCGCCAGCAGGCGCTCGCGGGGGCGTTGGTCGGGAGAGAGGTCAAGAATGCGCATGGTGTTCCTTTCAGCAGTTAACCCAGGCCCGCAGCAGGGGCCGGTAGCGAAGGAGTTCCACAGCGCCGGACAGGTCCAGTCGCAGGCAGAGGGCCTGCCGGCCATGGTGCAGGAACCAGACGTTGGCCGAGGCTCGGCGCTGGGGCATGACGGTGATGGGACGTGGGCGCCCATCCTGCCAGCCGCTATCCGCGAGGCTGGGCGGGAGGGGGGTGGCCGCGGGACGCCCCCAGCGCACGCCTGCGGGCAGGCGCAGGGCGAGACGCCCTTCGGTGGCCTGTTGGAAGGGCTCCAGGACCACCGCGCGGCGGTGGAGGGAAGCCAGGCGAAAGGCCAGGTGGAGGCTGCGGCGCAGTTCGGCCTGGGCGGCGCGCAGGGGCGGACAGAGGGGGGTGGGCAGCAGGCTGGCGGCGGCCCGGGTCATGTGCTGGAGGAGGAGGGCAGCGGCGGCGCGCATCACACCCTCGTCCAGGAGGAGAGATCCTTGCGCCAGCGCAGGACCTGGAGCCGGCCATGGTCGGACAGGCGCATGCACAGGGCCTCGCAGCCATCGTTCAGGAACCAGGTGCTGGCTTCCGCCGTGTGGCGGGGCGACACGGTGACGGTGGCGTGGGCCTTGCCGGTGAGGGTCGCCACCGCAGGCTTGGCCATGCCCGGCGGCAGGGGGATGTGGTCGGGCTTGCCCCACTGCACTCGGCGGCCGAAGGGCACGACCACCTGCCCCCCGGTGCCGGTGGCCTTCCCGAAGGCCACGGTCACGTTGGTGCCCCGGGCGCGCGCCAGGGTGAAGGCCTGCTCCAGGCTGCCGCGAACCTCATGGTGGGCGACGGTGAGTTCCGCCCCCCCGGTGTCCAACAGGACCGTGCCCGCCACCGCGAGGATCGCGGCTACGGCCATGGTGACGGTGAGTTCCAACAGGGAATGGCCCCGCTGGGAGATTCGTCGGCAGCCTGGCTTCATGGCCGCCCCCTACTTCTTCACGGCCGCGGGACGCGGCGCGGGGGTGGTGACCAGGAAGGTCTTGAGCTTGGCGTAGGACTTCTCGCCAATGCCCTTGACGTTCATGAGTTCTTCGGACCGCTGGAAGCCGCCGTGCTGTTTCCGGAAGGCCACGATGCGCTCCGCAGTCTTCTGCCCCACGCGAGGCAGCTGCATCAGCTCCGTGACTGTTGCGGTGTTGAGGTTCACCGGGCGCTGGGGGGCGTGGAGAGCACGCTCAGGCGTCGCGGCGAGGGGGAGGGCCAAGGCGAGTGCCAAGGCGAGGGTGGTGAAGGGGTTGGACATGGTTGCCTCCTTTCAGGCAGTCATGTCTCATCGAGGATTGTGCCAAGTTGTAACATGTGCATTTGTAATACATAAATTTTTATATATAAAAATTATGTAATTAAATAATGACAAAATTTGATTAATAATTAATTAATCTATTTATATTAATAATTATATCTTGTATTAAAATTTAGAATAAATTTTGCAAAGTGACAATTACTAACACCCCAAAAACCCGCACCCCACCCTACCTGTCATAACCGCTATCCTGAAGGCGTCCGAGGAGCGCTGCAGGACCTGGCAGATCGGCTGCTGGGATCTCAGGCTCGGACACTCCCCGACCGGAACGGCGCTCACCTCAACCCTGCACTGGGTCGATGAGGTGTCCTGAGCCTCGTCGCCCGTCCCCGAGGAGATTCCATGGCCGTTGCCACCACCGATTTCGTCGTCGCCGATCTGGCCCTTGCCGCCTGGGGCCGCAAGGAGATCGCCATCGCCGAGGGCGAAATGCCCGCCCTCATGGCCATCCGCAAGGAGCACGCCGCGCAGCAGCCCCTCAAAGGCGCGCGCATCGCGGGTTCCCTGCACATGACCATCCAGACCGCCGTGCTCATCGAGACGCTGAAGGAGCTGGGTGCCGACGTGCGTTGGGCCAGCTGCAACATCTTCAGCACCCAGGATCACGCCGCCGCCGCCATCGCCGCGGGCGGTACGCCGGTCTTCGCCATCAAGGGTGAGACCCTGCCCGACTATTGGGACTACACGCACCGCATCTTCGACTTTGAGGGCGGCGCCAACATGATCCTCGACGATGGCGGCGACGCTACCCTGCTGCTGCACCTGGGCGCCCGAGCCGAGC
>JBBRZL010000224.1:0-4172 GCA_038236735.1 Holophagales bacterium
CGGCGCTGCCGGTCAGATCGGATACAGCCTGCTCTTCCGCATCGCCAGCGGCGCGATGCTCGGCAACGATCAGCCCGTGATCCTCCAGCTGCTGGAGATCACCCCCGCCCTGAAGGCGCTGAACGGCGTCGTCATGGAGCTGAACGACTGCGCCTTCCCGCTGCTGGCGGGCGTGGTCACCTCCGACGATCCCATGGTGGCCTTCAAGGACGCCGACTACGCCCTGCTGGTGGGCGCCCTGCCGCGCAAGGCCGGCATGGAGCGCGCCGACCTGCTGAACGCCAATGGCGGCATCTTCAAGCCCCAGGGGAATGCCCTCAGCGAAGTGGCCAGCCGCAATGTG
The DNA here is from genome assembly GCA_038236735.1 of Holophagales bacterium. Lineage (GTDB taxonomy): Bacteria > Acidobacteriota > Holophagae > Holophagales > Holophagaceae > Geothrix. The sequence continues at coordinate 344 of JBBRZL010000224.1, forward strand.
AAGGTGCTGGTGGTGGGCAACCCCGCCAACACGAACGCCTTCATCGCGCTGTCCAACGCGCCCAAGCTCAAGGCCACCCAGTTCCACGCCATGGTGCGCCTGGACCACAACCGCGCCATCTCCCAGTTGGCCGAGAAGACCGGCAAGCCCGTCACCGCCATCAAGAACATGACCATCTGGGGCAACCACAGCGTCACCCAGTTCCCGGACCTCTACCACGCCACCGTGGATGGCAAGAACGCCTACGAGCTGGTCAATGACCATGCCTGGTACGAAAGCAGCTACATCCCCACCGTGGCCAAGCGCGGCGCGGCCATCATCGAGGCTCGCGGCCTCAGCAGCGCCGCCAGCGCCGCCAATGCGGCCATCGACCACATGAAGAGCTGGGCTCTGGGCACCCCCGAGGGCGAGTGGACCAGCATGGCCTTCGCCTCCGACGGCAGCTACGGCGTGCCCGTGGGTCTGGTCTACGGCTTCCCCGTCACCGTGAAGAACGGCCAGGTGGAGATCGTCAAGGGCCTGGAGATCAACGCCTTCAGCCGCGCCAAGATGGACGCCACCGCCAAGGAGCTGGACGAGGAACGCGAAGCCGTGAAGCAGCTCGGGCTCATCTAGTCCGTTTCGATCGCAGGAGACGCAGGGGGGACACCTCCTGCGTTTTTTCTATCCGGGGTTTCAGGGGTGGCAAGTGGGCTTCTGCGGATGTCGAGCAGGATAAGCAGGGGTAGAACTGCATTCAGCCGGTGATGAACGGTGATTCACGGTGATAGGGGCGTCCCAACGCAGCCTGGGGCTCCATCCAGGGGCGTCGCCACCGCGCCTTTCTGGGAGCGCGCCAGCGACGCCACTGGATGACTTCCGGCTGCGCCGGAAGCCGCCGAAGGCGGGCCCAGGAGGGGAATCATCCCTGCTCTAATCACCGTCATCGCCGTGAATCACCGGCCAATTGCCCTTGGGCACGAAGAACGAAACGCATGGTTGCGGGTGACTGTCTACTGCTGCGGCTTCCGAGCTTGCGGGAGTGGTCCCAAAATAGGCGGGTGAACCATTCGGCGGCCATCCGCCTGTCTTGACAGGAAGGCCCGCCCAGGCGAAATTGGCGAGTCTTCCTGGAATCTCATGCCTCGCGTCGCGTTCACCCGCAACCTCCAGCGCCATGTGGCCTGTCCGCCCTGCGCGGTGGCCGGCGTGACCGTGCGGGAGAGCCTGGAGGCGGCCTTCGCGCTCTATCCGAAGCTCCGGGGCTACGTGCTGGACGAGCACGGGGCCCTGCGCTTCCATATGGCCGTCTACGTGGACGGTGTGCCCGTCGTGGACCGCCCCGGCCTCAGCGATCCAGTGGCCGAGACCGGCGAAATCTTCGTCATGCAGGCCCTTTCCGGAGGTTGAGATGTCGGATCAGGTGCTCGTATCCACCCGCAAGGGACTCTTCTCCGCCCGCCGCCAGGGGCCAGGCAAGTGGGCCCTGGACGGAGTCTCCTTCCTGGGGGACAACGTGTCCCTCACCATGCAGGATCCCCGGGATGGCGCCTGGTACGCAGCCCTGGACCACGGCCACTTCGGCGCCAAGCTGCATTGTTCCCGGGACCGCGGCGCCACCTGGGAGGAGATCGGCGTGCCCGCCTATCCCACGCCGCCCGAGGGCCACGTGGAGAAGGATTTCCTGGGCCGGGAGATCCCCTGGCGCCTCATGCGCTTCTGGTCGCTGACGCCCGGTCTGGCCTCCCAGCCGGGCCTGCTCTGGGCGGGCACCCTGCCGGGCGGCCTCTTCCGGAGCGAGGATTTCGGTGCCACCTGGCAGCTAGTGGAGGCCCTCTGGCACATGCCGGATCGCCGGAAGTGGGCTGGCGGTGGCGCGGACGCGCCTGGCATCCATTCCATCTGCGTGGATCCCCGGGACGGCAATCGCGTGGCCATCGCAGTCTCCAGCGGCGGCGTGTGGATCACGCCGGACCTGGGCCAGACCTGGACCGCCCACACCACCGGCATGCGCGCCGACTACGCGCCTCCCGAATTGGTGTATGCCCCCGAGTCCCAGGATCCCCACCGCATGGTGCAGTGTGCGGGCGCGCCGGACACCTGGTGGGTGCAGCACCACAATGGCATCTTCCGCAGCACGGATAACGCAGCTTCCTGGACGGAGCTCGTGGATGTGAAGCCTTCCGTCTTCGGCTTCCCGGTGGTGGTGCATCCGAGGGATCCGGACACGGCCTGGTTCGTGCCGGCCATCAAGGACGAGCGCCGCATCCCTCTGGAAGGACAGGTCGTGGTGAACCGCACCCGCGACGGCGGGCGCACCTTCGAGACCCTGCGCCAGGGCCTGCCCCAGGCCTGGGCGTACGATCTGGTCTACCGCCATGCGCTGGACCTGGATGCCAGCGGTGAACGCCTCGCCTTCGGCTCCACCACAGGCTCCGTATGGCTCAGCGAGGACAGCGGCGACAACTGGCTCACCCTGGCGGAGCATCTGCCACCGGTACATGCGGTGGCCTTCGTCTAGCCGAATCCGGCCGTTTCCGGTGTTTTGGGCATTAGGGGAGTACCATCAGATCTCAGCACGGCGGAACCCTGCCACTTTGCAGCACCCGTCACTGGAGGACTCCATGAACCGATTCGCCCGCACGCTCACGGCCTGCCTGTTCGGCACATCCCTGCTGTTCGCCCAGATCCCCAATCCGCTGAACCTGCCAGATCCCCTGGGCCTCTCCAAGAAGCCCGCTCCTTCGCCCTCAGCACCCCGTGCCCCCAGGGAAGGTCGCAAGCAGGCCGAGCCGAAACCCAGGCGCGAGAAGCAGGGCAACCGTGGCAAGCACAAGGGCCAGGAAAAGCATGAGGACAGGGAGCGTGGCGAGCGCAAAGAACACGATAAGCACGATAAGCACGATAAGCACGATAAGCACTAGGAGCCGAGCTGCTGCCCCACGTCCGGGTCGGAGGCCAGGTCCAGGGTGGCGGGATCGAGCAGGTCGGGCATGGGGCTTCCTGAAAAGCCGATTGATCACAGCTAACCACAGATGAAGAAAGGCTTCATTCATAGCCTTTGTGCTCTTTGTGGCAATTTTGTTTTCCTGAAACTTCGAATCACGGGGGGGGACCTTCAGCCACAGACCGTTTGGATCACTGAATCCTACGCTTGTGGCTGACTTGGGTTGGGATTGGCCACAAAGAATACAAAGGGCCGAAAAAAGGGCGGGATCGCTCCCGCCCCTCTGGTTTTGGTGTTTAGTTCCTGGTCTCAGCTGCAGCCCGTGGTAGCGCCGCAAGTCTGGCACTTCATGCAGGCGCCGTTACGGACGAGGGTGAGGTGGCCGCACTCGGGGCAGGGGTCACCGGTGTAGCCTTTCTCGCGGGCCACCTGGGCGGCGGAGACGTTGGTCCGGGCACCGGCGACGCCCACCAGCACGGGGGCTGGGGTGGGCGATGGGGTTCCATTGCCGGCTTCCGGGAAGGGCAGGGGCGTGCCCGTGGGCAGGTCCGGGAGGTTGGTGAGACCCGGGGCCTGGCTGTTGGGGCGCACGCCAGTGGAGGCCAGAAGCTGCTCGGGTTCCACGTGGGCCAGGTCGTAGCGGCCCAGGTAGCTGATGGCCAGTTCCCGGAACACGAAGTCGATGAGGCTGGTGCTCAGCTTGATGGTGTCGCTGCCCATGACCATGCCGCCGGGCTCGAAGCGGGTGAAAAGGAAGGCGTCGCAGAACTCCTCCAGGGGCACCCCGTGCTGCAGGCCCATGCTCACGGCGATGGCGAAGCAGTTGAGCACGGCGCGGAAGGCGGCGCCCTCCTTGTGGATGTCGAGGAAGATCTCGCCAAGACTGCCGTCCTCGTACTCGCC
>JBBRZL010000225.1:0-4168 GCA_038236735.1 Holophagales bacterium
GCCAGGGTCAAACGCAGCCATCGGGGGGCTCTGGATGGGATGGGAACAGGGGTCATTGCGGAGGGGCTCGTCAGAAAAGTACGGACAGTCCCGGTATCGGCCCCTGCGACCTTGGGATGAATTGTGCTCGCCCAGAATTTTATTTCGAAAGTCTATTAATAGCCAAGAGGCCAATTCGGATCGGTTATCGGATTCGTGACTCACGTCACCATCCGGTCAGGAATATTTACACACCTGCATCTACCGCCGTAGAGCAGTTCATGTCTTGAAACCCAGATCAGCGTGTGAATCAAAAGAAAATGGAACATTAATTGTAAAAAAACGGCTCAGCCGTTGAATCTTGTTTTTGACATAACTTGCCCCGGAATTACCAGACCTCACAGGCGTTGTCTTACCTTTTCCCTGGACCCCAAACGCTCAAAACCGACCCGCCGTCCATCCCCAGCCGCACCCCAAGGAGACCCCCCCGATGTCGTTCACTCCCAGCCTGCTCGCCCTCCTGCTGGTCGCCCCCTGCGCGCTGGCCACCGACCGCGAAGAACCTCGTGCCACCCACCGGGAGGAGGCGCCCAAGGCGCACGCCCTCCGGGCGAAGGACCGGGATGACAAGAAGAGTGACAAGAAGAGTGACAAGAAGCAGCCCGCCCATGGCACTGAAGCCAAGGGGCCGGCCACCGCCAGCCGCCTCAAGGCCCTGGAGCAGGAGAACCTGCGGCTGCGCCAGGAACTGGCCACGAAGCACGGCGACGCCGCCCTGGCCGGTTCGGAGGCCGCCTCGCCCGAGGGGGCCCTCACTGAACTGAAGGCCGGCAACACCCGCTTCGTCCTGGGCACCCGCACCCGCACGCAGATGAGCTCCAACGACGCCGCGCTCCGGGCCACGCTGGCCAAGGGCCAGGCGCCTTTCGCCGTGATCGTCACCTGCATCGACAGCCGCCTGGGCGACAGCTTCATCTTCGACCAGGAGTTGGGCCTCCTCTTCACCGTGCGCGAAGCGGGCAACTGCCCCGACACCCAGAGCCTCTCCAGCATCGAATACGCGGTGGAGCACCTGGGCTCCAAGGTGGTGGTGGTCATGGGCCACGAGGCCTGCGGGGCCGTGGGCGCCGTCCTTCAGGCCGGACCGGCGCCCCTGCCCGGCAACCTCTGGAGCCTCCAGGCCGCCATGTCGGGCCTGCTGGAGAGCGTGCCCCACCCGGCCGGCGAGTCCGCCAGCACCCACATGGCCCACCTGGTGGAGGCCAACGCCCTGCGTCAGGCGAAGGTGGTCCTCAGCCGCAGCGGCATCGTCCAGCACCTCTGCGCCGAGGGGAAGCTCAGCGTCGTGCCCGCCGTCTATGAACTCGCCTCGGGCCAGGTGCGCTTCCTGCCGGCGGTCACCCTGGATACCCCGAAGGCCGAATCTCACCACTGATTTGCTGGAGCCATAGGACTGGGGAAGCATCAGAGCCGCCCAGTACTCCACCGCATTGCCAGGCAGTTCTCCCAGTTCCTTCCTTTCCCTCAATTTCCCGCACCATCCACCCCGGAGCCACCCATGTCCTTCCTCGACAACATCAAGCTGGGCCCGAAACTCATCGGCGCCTTCCTCATCGTGGCCGTCATCGCCGGCATCGTGGGCGGCGTCGGCATCCGGAACATCAACGCCATCGACGAAGCCGACACCAAGCTCTACGAGAAGGTCACCGTGCCCCTCGGCGAGATGGGCGAGATCATGCAGCTCTTCCAGCGCCAGCGCGTCAACATGCGCGACGCCATCATGACCGGCGACGCGGAGAAGTTCGGGGGCCGGATCAAGGAGATCGAAGGCCAGATGAGCAAGGTCGAGGAGACCTTCCAGAAGTCCCTCCTCACCGAGAAGGGCAAGGCGGACTACAAGGCCTACAAGGAGGCCAACCTCAAGTACGACCAGGTCAGCGAAAAGATGCTGAAGCTGGTGGAGGCCGGCAAGACCAAAGAGGCGGAGAGCATCCTGCGGAGCGAGGGCGCCCCGGCCCAGGCCCAGGTCGTCAAGGAGCTGGACGCGCTCATGCACTCCAAGCTGGTCATCGCCAAGGAGACTTCCGATGGCAACACCGCCCTGGCCAAGTCTGCCGTCACCTTCATGCTGGTCATCATCGGCGTGGGCGTGGCCTTCGGCGTCGGCATCGGTGTGGTGCTCACCCGCGCCATCACCCGGCCTCTCAACCGCTTCGGCGAAGTGTTGGCCGCCGTGGCGGAAGGCGACTTGAGCATCCACTCGGACATCCAGACCAAGGATGAGCTGGGCCAGATGAGCACCGTCCTCAACAGCACCATCGACAACCTGCGGGAATCCATGCTGCAGGTGCAGGAAAGCGCCCTGGCGATTTCCTCAGCCTCGGGCGAGATCTCCATGGGCAACACCGATCTGAGCCGCCGCACGGAAGAGCAGGCCGCCAGCCTGGAAGAGACCGCCAGCAGCATGGAACAGATCACCAGCAACGTGAACCAGACCGCCGATAACGCCAAGGCCGCCAACCAGGAATCCAGCAAGGCCCGCCAGGTGGCCCAGGACGGCGGCACCGCCGTCACCCAGGTCATCGCCGCCATGGAGGCCATCAACCAGTCCTCCGCCAAGATCAACGAGATCATCGGCGTGGTGGACGAGATCGCCTTCCAGACCAACCTGCTGGCCCTCAACGCCGCGGTGGAAGCCGCCCGGGCCGGGGAACAGGGCCGCGGCTTCGCCGTGGTCGCCGCCGAGGTGCGCAACCTGGCCAAGCGCAGTGCCGACGCCGCCAAGGAGATCAAGGGCCTGATCCGCGAAAGCGTGGCCAAATCCACGGAGGGTAACAAGGTGGCCGCCCATGCGGGCGAGACCATCGCCGAGGTGGTAGCCAACGTGCAGCGGGTGACCTCGCTGGTCGGCGAGATCGCCAACGCCACCCAGGAGCAGAGCACCGGCCTGAACGAGATCAACAAGGCCGTGGTCTCCATGGACGAAGTCACGCAGCAGAACGCGGCCCTGGTGGAGGAATCCGCCGCCGCCGCCGAATCCATGGACGCCCAGGCCCATGCCCTCACGGAAATCGTGGGTCGCTTCAAGACCGGGGTGGAAGTGCGCCGCACCGAGGCTCCGCGACCGAAGACCACCGTGACCACGCACGCCACGGCGCCCAAGGCCGTGGCCAGGCCCACCCGCGCAGCGGTCAAGCGCGCCCCGGGCCGGCCCGAGCTCGCCGCCTCCAAGCCGCCCGTGGCCATGCCCAAGGATGGTGACGACGGTCAGTGGGAAGCGTTCTGATCCCCCTCTGCCAGGCGGCCTGGGGCTCTCTGATGCCCCAGGCCTTCTGAGACAGCCATCCCGATCCTTCTGAACGACCGTTGCGGAGAACCCATGTCCATTACCGAAGCCAGTACCCAGGCGCTTCAACAGGTGCTCTGCTTCGCCCTCGCGGGCGAAGCCTATGCCCTGCCCATTCTCAAAGTCCGGGAAATCCAGGCCCAGGCCACCATCACCAGGATTCCCAAGGCGCCGCCCTACATGCCGGGGGTCATCAACCTCCGGGGCGCCATCGTGCCGATCCTCGAGCTGCGCCACCGCTTTTCCCTGGGTGAGGCGCCCGAGGACACCCGCCCGGTCATCGTCATCGTCGAAGTCCAGGGCCGCACCCTGGGCATCCGGGTGGATTCGGTCTCCGACGTGCTGGACCTGGATCCGGCCGCCATCCGCCCCGCCCCGGAGCTGGGCACGCAGAGTGCCCTGGGCCGCGAGTTCATCGCGGGCCTGGCGACCCTGCCAGGGGCCACGGGGACGGAATCCATGCTGATCCTCCTGGACCTGGATCGCCTCCTGTCAGATGGGGAACTGCACGCCCTCGAAAGCGCGGCGGTCTGAGCCCATGGCCCGGAAATCCGCACCCCCGCCTCCGTCCCTGGCCCCGGCCCTGGCCCTCGAAGGGGACCTGGACCTATTCTCCATCCACACCCAGTGGGAACAGACCCTGGCCCTGATGTCGACCGAGGGGGACATCCTCGAGATCGACCTCAGCGGCATCGGGGACCTGGACCTCTCGGGCGTACAGCTGCTCAGCGCCCTCGATCGGGATTTCAAGGCCAGGAATGTCCGGCTCGTGTGGATCGGCGCAAAGGAAGACTGGGCGCCCCGCTTCGAGGCCCTGGGCCTCGCGAGCCTCTTCGAAGCGAA
>JBBRZL010000226.1:0-4165 GCA_038236735.1 Holophagales bacterium
GATTGCATGAGCGGGCGGAGGGCGGCGCCCGGGCTGAGCCAGTGTCCTTCAGGCAGCGGTGTATCGCGTTCCAGTCGCAGCCGCTGCCCGGTGCTGGGATCCAGGGAAAACCAGGCGCTCTGCACCCGGGGATCCAGTGGCAACGGGGCGCCCTGGGCCTCCAGGGCATCCGCTTGACGCACCAGATCGACTTGGAGATCCAGGGCCCGCCAACGCTCAAGCTCGGCCTGGATGGGCTGCCGCACCGCGGGGTTCGTGGGCGAGAAGGGCCGCAGCCCGCGTTCCCACAGGGGTTGCCCCAGGGCCAGCACATGACCGCGCAGGGAAGCCTCCTGAGGTTCCGGCAGGGCTCCCCAGAGTGCCGCAGCCTGAGCTTGATGCTCCGGGGTCCAAGGCAGCCAGCCCGTGGCGGTGCCCAGGCGGGAGTCGAAGCGGAAACGGTGGCGCACCAGCCTGCCTCCAGCCCAGCCGGCCACGGAAGCCACCTCGGCGCGGTCGTGGTCCTCATCGGCCAACCAGTAGACCGCTTCGGCGCCGGTGCGGCGGGCCTCGGCCAGGGCCGCCAGGGCCTTGGCCACGGACAGCGCCGGGCTCCAGCCGGCGCCGATCTGCTGGCCGGTGGCGATGACGGGCCTCGATGCCGTCATCGTGGCCCTCTTTGGGCATTGGCCGGTCGGATCCGTCCGCGTTGGCACATCGTACACATGGGCCCAAGCCTACCCGATCTGCGATGCTTGACACATGTTCAGCGTGGAGCCCTGGCTCCCTCCCACCTCACCGGACCTGGCCACTCTCGCCATGGAAGCCGCGGATGAGGCCGGCATCGTCTCCCTGCGGGCCTGGCCCGAGGTGCGCAAGGGCGGCATCGCCTTCGCCGGGCTGCCGCCTTTTCTCTGCTGGCGGGGCCAGGATGACCGGGGCTGGCATCTCGTCCTGCTGCAGGCCCGGGAAGTGGGGGCCCTGGTTCCGGGGGCGCGCACGGCTCCGCTGCCCAAAGGCTGGCTGGAGGCACTCGATCTGGAATCCCTGGCCCGACCCCTGGCGCGGCATCCGGCCTTTCCGGGCGGTACCTCGGTGCATGTGGTGCACCTGCCGGGTGGGGAGGCCTTCCAGGTGCGTACCTTTGGAAACACCGCGCCCGAGCTGGTAGCCGAAGTGCTCAAACGCACCAGTCACATCCAGGTCTGGAACCTGGCCGACTAGCAGGTCCCGTCAAGGGCCTATTTGCCGCGGTTGCTCATGCGGGTGTGGGCCACTCCGGACTTGCCCTGGGGTTTGGTGGAGGCCCGCACCACCGGCTTGGGGCCCGCGTTGGCCTTGGGTTTGGCCGTGGTAGTGGTGCTGGTGGGCTTGTCGGAGGTCTGGACGGATTGCAGCAGGTCGGCGGGAACGAGGGGCTTGGTCATGGGAACTCCTGACATCAGTCTACCCGCTGCGGCGAGAATGAAGGCTGACCTCAAGGTAAGCTGGAGGCCACCGGCCGACAGCGGCGGATCTTTCAGGGAGCAGGTGGGCCATGGGCGCAAAGGTGCAGGAAGGACTGGTGGTGGACGCGCTGCGGGCCTTCGCCGGTTGGAAGGACGCCTCGCGCCAGACCCGGCGGCTCCTGCTGGAGGCTTGGTCCCAGCAGATGGCGCTGGTCCGTGAAGAGCTGGCCCTGGGCATCACCGAAGAGACAGGCAAGCCCATCACCCTGGCGCGGGGCGAGGTGGGCCGGGCCGAAATGTCCCTCAAGGCCACCATCGAGGCCATCGCCGCCTTCGGCGAAGTGGCGGTCCCTTACGATTTGATGCCGGGTGCCGATGGTTGCCGGGCCGTTCTGCGGCGGTTTCCCCTGGGCCCGGTGCTGGCCATCACACCCTTCAATTTCCCTGTGAACCTGGCGGTGCACAAAATTGCACCCGCCCTGGGCGCGGGTTGCAGCGTGCTCTGGAAGCCATGTCCCCAGGCGCCGCGGACTTCGCGTCTGCTCTGGGAGAGTTTCGAGGCGGCGCGACTTCAGGTGGCGGCACCGGTGCATCTGCTGCAAATGGCAGGGCCCGATCCTGTCGCGGCCGAGGAACTGGCCCGGGATCCTCGTATCGCCGCCGTCAGCTTCACGGGTTCCGAACGCGTGGGACGGCACCTCGAAAAAGTGCTGGCGGGCAAGCGGTTGCTGCTGGAACTGGGGGGCAATGGCGCCGTCGTGGTGGACGCCGGCGTGGATGCCAACGCCGTGGCCAGGCAGCTCGCCCCGGCAGCCGTCGCGGGGGCCGGGCAGAGTTGCTCCAAGGCCCAGCGGATCTACGTGCACCAGCGACTTTGGGCGGCTTTTGTCCCGGCCTTCATCGAGGCCGTACTGGCCATGCCGGTGGGCGATCCCATGGACCCGGCGGTCATGGTTGGTCCCCTCATCGACGAGGCCACGGCCCGCCGTGTGGAAGAGGCCCTGGACCGGGCCGAGGCCGGTGGGGCCGAGGTCCTGTTGCGCGGCCGACGCGAGGGGGCCCTGTTGCCGCCCGCGATTCTCACCATGGTGCCCGAGGACGACCCTTTCCAGTGCGAAGAGGCTTTCTCCCCGGTGACGGTGTTGACCTGCGTCGACAGCTTCGAGGAAGGCCTCGAACGCGCCGCGGCCACCCGCTTCGGGCTGCGGGCCAGCGCCTACAGCCGGGACCAGCGCCACCTGCAACTGGCCGCCACGAAGCTCCGGGCTGGCGGCGTGCTCCTGAACCTCCCGCCCACCTTCCGCCTCGACGCCGCGCCCTTCGGCGGCGTGGGGGCCAGCGGCAACGGCTTCGAGGGGCCCGTTTGGGCCATGGAGGGCTTTACGGAGGGCCACCTCATCGTCGAGGGCCCGGCTCTGTGAGAATCATCCTGGAGACCGACTCATGCCCCTGACCATGCCTTTTCAATCCAGCGACCTGGTGGTGGTTGTGCTGCAGGCGCCCCGGCAACGGCTCTGGGGTCGCCTCCTCGGTCTGGAGGCGGCGGGCATCGCCCTGCGCGGCCTGGATTTGACGCCCTGGGAGGAGGTGCTGTCCCTCATCCGCAAGGGCGAGGCAGATCAGGTGGCCCTGGGCACCCGCTTCCTCCCCATGCATCGCGTGGAGGCCATGTACCTCGACGAACCCAGTTCCGGCGCGCCCAGTCTGGCCGAAGTCTTCCTTGAACGCACGGGACTGGAACCCCGCACTTTCCTGACCGATGCCTCCGCATCCTGATTCTCAACACTACCTCTGGAGTAACCACCGATGACCACCACCAATCACGCCCTGTGGATGGAGCGCTTCCGCACCCGCGCCAAGGCCCTGCAACGCCACATCGTGCTGCCGGAAGGCCGCGATGACCGAACGTTGCAGGCTGCCCAGTTGCTGCTGGATCAAGGGCTCTGCCGCCTCACCCTGCTGGGGGAACCCGCCGACATGACCCGGCGGGGAGCGGCTCTGGGCCTCTCGCTGAAGGGCGCCGAGTTGGTGGAGCCCGTCACCAGCAGCCTGCTGCCTGAACTGGCGGGAGCCTACTTCGAGCGCCGGAAGGCCAAGGGCATCAACGAGGCCCAGGCCCTGGAGGCCGTGCATAATCCGCTCTGGTTCGGGGCCATGCTGGTGCAGACGGAGCACTGCGACGGCCTGGTCGCCGGGGCCCTCAACACCACCGCCGAGACCGTGCGCGCCTGCCTCCAGGCCATCGGCGCCGCCAAGGGCATCAAGACCGTCTCCAGCTTCATGATGATGATCCACCCCGACGCGGCCTTCGGCGAGCAGGGCGCGATGATCTTCGCGGACTGTGCCGTGGTGCCGGATCCCACGCCCGAACAGCTGGCGGACATCGCCATCGCCTCAGCAGAAAACGCCCGCCGCGTCATGGGCGTGGAACCGCGCGTGGCCCTGCTCAGCTTCTCGACCCGCGGCTCGGCCGAGCACGCCTGCGTAGACAAGGTCCGCGCGGCCCTGGCCCTGATCAAGGAGAAGGCACCAGACCTTGCCGTGGACGGCGAGATGCAGGCGGATGCGGCCCTGGTGGCCTCCGTGGGCCAACGCAAGGCGCCGGGTTCCGCTGTGGCGGGCCGGGCCAACGTGCTGGTCTTCCCAAACCTGGATGCCGGCAACATCTCCTACAAGATCGCCGAACGCATGGGTGGCGTCGTGGCGCTGGGACCGCTGCTCCAGGGGCTGGCCCGACC
>JBBRZL010000227.1:0-4136 GCA_038236735.1 Holophagales bacterium
CCCATCCCGAACACGGCCGTTAAGACCTGGAGGGCCGATGATACTGCTCTGCACAGGAGTGGAAAAGTAGGTCGCTGCGACGTTAAAACCCCTCCGGGCCATCTTAATTGATGGCCCGGAGCCATTTTACTGATAAATTATTCACCTAATTTCGAGGCAGCCATGTCCATCGAAGTCCGCCTTCCAGACGACTCTCTCCGGCAGCTGGCCGAGGGTGCCACGGGAGCCGACCTGGCCGGTGGCATTGGCGCGCGTCTGCTCGAGGCCGCCCTGGCCGTCAAGGTGGATGGGCGCTTGGCAGATCTGAAGGCCCCCCTGGTGAATGGGGCCAAGGTCGAGATCGTCACCAACAAGACCCCGGAAAGCCTGGAACTGATCCGCCATTCCACGGCCCACCTCCTGGCCCACGCGGTCAAGCGGCTCTATCCGAACGCCCGGGTGGGCATCGGTCCCACCATCGAGGACGGCTTCTACTACGACTTCTGGGTGGACAAGCCCTTCACACCCGAAGACCTCCCGGTCATCGAGGCCGAGATGAAGAAGATCGTGGCGGAGGGCGTCGAGGTGGTCCGCGAGGACCTGGACCGGGATGTGGCCGTGGCCCGGTTCCAGGCCATGGGCGAACCGCTCAAGGTCGAGATCGTGGCTGGCCTCCCGGCCGGCGAGCAGATCAGCGGCTACCGGCAGGGCGACTTCTACGATCTCTGCCGTGGTCCTCATGTGCCGAGCACCGCGAAGCTGAAGGCCTTCAAGCTGCTCAGCATCGCCGGCGCCTATTGGCGCGGCGACGAGCGGAACCAGATGCTCAGCCGCATCTATGGCACCGCCTTCCATACCCTGAAGGAGCTGGATGAGCATCTGAGTCGGCTGGAGGAGGCCAAGGCCCGGGACCACCGCAAGCTGGGCAAGGAGCTGGGCCTCTATTCCTTCCATCCGGAGGCACCGGCCTCACCCTTCTTCCATCCCAAGGGCACCCAGGTCTACAACGAGCTGGTCACCTACATCCGAGAGTTGTACTTCAAGTACGGCTACAGCGAGGTCATCACTCCGCAGATCCTCGACGTGGCGCTCTGGAAGACCAGTGGGCACTACGAAAACTTCGCGGAGAGCATGTACTTCACCACCGCCGAGGAGCGGGAATACGCGCTGAAGCCCATGAACTGCCCGGGCCACTGCCTCATGTTCGGCGTCCAGAAACACAGCTACCGGGACCTGCCCATCCGCTTCGCGGATTTCGGCCGGCTGCACCGCTACGAGCGGAGCGGCGTGACCCATGGCCTCACCCGGGTGCGCACCTTCTGCCAGGATGACGCCCACATTTACTGCACGCCCGAGCAGATCAAGCCCGAGATGGCCTCCTTCCTCTCGCTCCTGAAGGAGGTCTACGACACCTTCGGTTTCGAGGGCATGCGCGTGGCGCTCAGCACCCGGCCCGAGAAGCGCCTGGGCTCCGACGAGATCTGGGATGCCGCCGAACACGCGCTGGGTGAGGCCCTGGACGAGGCAGGACTGCCCTATACGCTCAATCCGGGCGAGGGTGCGTTCTACGGTCCCAAGATCGAATTCCAGCTCCTGGACGCGCTCAAGCGCCCCTGGCAGCTGGGGACCCTGCAGGTGGACTACATGCTGCCGGAGCGCTTCGACCTGAACTACACCCGACCGGATGGCACCGAGGGGCGCCCCATCATGCTGCACCGGGCCATCCTGGGCAGCCTCGAGCGGTTCATGGGGATCCTGGTGGAACACACGGCCGGTGCCTTCCCGGCCTGGCTGGCGCCCACCCAGGTGACCATCCTGCCCATCACCGACCGGGCCAATGCCTTCGCCACCGAGGTCGCAGCCCGCGCCAAGGCGCTGGGCCTGCGCGCCGAACTGGACCAGCGGAATGAAAGCCTGAAAGCCAAGATCCGCGAGGCCCAGCTGGCCAAGATTCCCTACATGCTGGTGATCGGGGACCGCGAGGCCGAGGCGGGCACGGTATCCGTGCGGCATCGCCACCGGGGCGACCTGGGCGTCCAGGCCCTGGAGGCCTTCCTGGCGACCCTGGTTCAGGAAGTCCACAGCCGCCAGCGCTGACCTTGTTTTCCATGCTTGGCCTGAATCCACTCCAGTGATAGACTTTGTGTCCTTGTGCAACTGAAGGAGGAACCATTCGTCCTAACGAGACCCGCATCAACGACGGCATCCGGGCCCAAGAGGTCCGCGTCATCTCAGAAGATGGCGAACAGCTAGGCTTGATGCCTCCCCACCAGGCCATCCGGATCGCGGAAGAGCGTGGCCTCGACCTGGTGGAAGTGGCCGGAAACGCCCAGCCACCCGTGTGTCGGATCATGGACTACGGCAAATACAAATTCATGGAAGCGAAGCGGGAGCACGCGGCCCGCGCGAAGCAGAAGAACATCGTGGTCAAGGAAGTTAAGTTCAGGCCCAAGACGGACGATCACGATTTCGATTTCAAGGTGAAGCACATCCTGCGGTTCCTGGAGGAGGAAGACAAAGTCAAAGTGGTGGTCATGTTCCGCGGGCGCGAAGTCGTCCACCGCGACATCGGCTACCGGATCATCGAGGAAGTCATCCAGCGCATCGGCGACAAGGCCATTGTGGAAAAGGGTGCTGGCATTGATGGTCGCGACATGCACGCCATCCTGGCACCCCGGATCATCGAAGTCCCGAAGGCCCCGAAGAAACCCAAGACCGCCAAACCCGAATCCGACCCTACTGAAGCTCCTGTCACCAAGGCTCCCGTCATCAAAGCAGCCGTCACCGAAACAGCCGTCACCGAAACACCATCAGCCCCGATTCAGTGAGGAACCTATGAGCACCTACAAGATCAAGACCCACAAGGGCGCCCAGAAGCGGTTCAAGAAGACCGCCAGCGGCAAGTTCAAGCGCGGCTGCTCCCACCAGCGCCACATCCTGACCAAGAAGACGGCCAAGCGGAAGCGCCAGCTGGACATGGGCCGGTTGGTGTCCAAGGCCGATTCCAAGGCCGTTGCCGCGATGCTGCCCTACGCCTGATTGATATTGTCAGGGGGTTCCGCGCTGCGCGCACACCCCCTGACCCCCACGCTCCGCGCAGGCCAAGCCTGCTTGGAGCTTGGATTCTCCCACTGGCGGTTCTAGAATCGTCAGTTCAACCCGGTGGCTGAGGTCACCCCCGATGAGGCCTTCAAAGCTCGCCGATTTTCGGACGCGCTGCCTCGAGGAAAGGAAGCAACATGACTCGCGTAAAACGTGGCTTCAAGCGCGCCCAGCGCCGCAAGCGCATGATGAAGTTCGCCAAGGGCTTCTACGGCGCCAAGTCCCGCCTGTACCGCTCCGCCAAGGAAGCCGTCGAGAAGGCCCTCGGCTACGCCTACCGCGACCGCAAGGTCAAGAAGCGCGACTTCCGCCGCCTCTGGGTGGTGCGCATCAATGCCGCCTGCGCGCAGAACGGCACCAGCTACTCCAAGTTCATGGGTGGCCTGAAGAAGGCCTCTGTGGACCTCGACCGCAAGATCCTCGCGGATCTTGCCGTGCGCAATCCCGAAGCATTTACCAAGCTCGTGGCCGTGGCCAAGGGCTGAGCGCGAACGCAGCACATCGCCGATACCCGAAAGGCCGCGCAAGCGGCCTTTCCTTGTTTTGAACCAGCCGTCGAGGGACCCATGGACCATCTGTTGCCCCCGGAGATCATCGAGGCGGGACGCGTCTTCCCGGCGGCGCTGGCCGCCTGTGGGGACCTGGATGCCCTCCTGCGGCTCAAGGGTGTCTACGTGGGCCGCGAAGGCAGTCATGCCGCCCGGCTCATGGACCAGCTGAAGGCCGCGCCGAAGGAGCAGAAGCGCGACCTTGGCGCAGCCATCAACGGATTCAAGCAGCAGTGGGAGGAGGGCCTGAAGGCCCGTCAGGCCGAGCTGGAGACGACGAAGAAGCGCCTCGGCGCCGCCGCAGACCGTTGGGATCCCTCCTTGCCGCCACCGGTACCGGCCCTTGGCGCCATGCACCCGTTGAACCGCCTCATGGACCGGCTGGTGGAGGTCTTCCGGCCCTTGGGCTTCCATGTGGAAGAAGGCCCCGAGGTGGAAACCGAGGCCCACAATTTCGACGGACTGAACATCCCCGAGGATCACCCGGCCAAGGCCTCTTCGGACACC
>JBBRZL010000228.1:0-4078 GCA_038236735.1 Holophagales bacterium
GTAGCACTCCACCTCGTAGCCGAGCTCGGCGAGAGAGGCCGCCGCGGCGCCGCCGGCCAGGCCGGAGCCCACCACGATCACCTTGTACTTGCGCTTGTTGGCCGGGTTGACGAGTTTCAGGTCGAAGCGGTGCTTCTCCCACTTCTGTTCCATCGGGCCATCTGGGATATGGGCATTGAGTTCCATGGAGGGCTCCTGGGATCAGTGGATGCAGCCGGTGAGGACGGCAATGGGGTAGGAGATGTTCACGCCCACCACGAGCAGGGTGAGTCCGGTGGCGAAGTTCCGTCGCAGGCTGTCATAACGCGGGTGCGACAGGCCCAGGGTCTGGGTGACGCTCCAGACGCCGTGCCACATGTGCAGGCCCAGGCAGAGCTGGGCCAGGATGTAGAACCCGGCTACGGCGGGCACCTTGAAGCCACTCACAAAGTTCGCGTAGGGATTGGCGTGATCGAAATGGGGGTGGACCGTGCCGGTGGTCAGGTGCAGCAGGTGGTAGACGATGAAGATGGCGAGGATCACCCCGCTCCAGCGCATGGTGCGGGAGGCCCAGGTAGAGGCCACGCTCTGCTGGGCGCGGTAGCCCACGGGGCGGGCCGCCTGGTTGTCCAGGGTGAGCGTGGTGGCGGCCCAGATGTGCAGGCCGACCGCCGTGAGCAGCACTCCGCGGAAGATCCAGATGCCGGCCCCATGGACCATGGTCTTGAGGAACTCGGCGTAGTGGTTGAAGGGTTCGGCCCCCAGGTAGGCCTGGGTGTTGCCGATCATGTGGACGGTGACGAACCCGAAGAGAACGATGCCAGTGGCGGCCATGACGACCTTTCGGCCGACCGACGACGCCATGAAACCGTGGCCGCGAGCTTCCGCGCCCGCGATGCTCTGTTCAGCGACGGACATAGGTGGACTCCTTGAAGAAGACATGTGGGTAGAACGGGGGTCCCGGATGGGGAATGGGACCGGCAGCGAAGAGAGGGGTCATATGGGACCCGATTATCTTCCCAGGGACCGGGATTCCCAAGCCTCCAAGCATGGACAAAGGTCACAGTCCGGATTCAATCGGCCAAGCGCCCGGCTGTCACGGTTCCCGGGGCTCCCTGACTTGCAGCAATGGGCCCTCCTGCGCTAGAATCACTCACGGTTCAAGCATGATCTTTGGTGCGTTGCCTCTCGGGTGGGGGCTTGTGCCGCTTCAAGGCAGGTCACCTGACTTCTGGACCGGCGGCCGACTCCTGGTTCTTCACCCCTGAGTTCTCAGCACACCTAAGCGAGTCCCCCCTTTCTTGCAACCACTCTGGAGGAACACCATGGAGACGATGAAACGCCTGCTTGGCGCCCTGGCGTCAACCCGCATCTTCAAGGGGGCGATGACCGCGGTCTTGGCCCTGCTGCTCGCCACCCCAGCCATGGCTGGTGAGGCCGAGCTGAAGATTCCCGCCCTGAAGGGCAGTTTCCTGGGCATGACGGGCCACAACCTGCTGCTCATCGGCCTCTTCATCTGCCTGCTCGGCATCCTGTTCGGGCTCGTGCAGTACTCGCAGATCCAGAAGCTGCCAGTCCACAAGTCCATGCTCGAGATTTCCGAGCTGATCTACGAGACCTGCAAGACCTACCTGGTCACCCAGATCAAGTTCATCTCGGTCCTGTGGGCTTTCATCGCCGTCATCATGGTCGCCTACTTCAAGTACCTGTCCCATACACCCATGGGCTGGGGCCAGGTGATCGTGATCCTGCTCTTCTCGATCATCGGCATCCTCGGCTCCGTGGCCGTGGCCTGGTTCGGCATCCGCATCAACACCTTCGCCAACTCCCGCACGGCTTTCGCGTCGCTGGGCGGCAAGCCCTACCCGACCATGGAGATCCCTCTGAAGTCGGGCATGTCCATCGGCATGCTGCTCATTTCCGTCGAGCTGTTTCTCATGCTCGCCATCCTGCTCTTCGTCCCTGGTGACAGTGCCGGCCCCTGCTTCATTGGTTTCGCCATCGGCGAGTCCCTAGGTGCTGCGGCCCTCCGCATCGCCGGCGGCATCTTCACCAAGATTGCCGACATCGGCTCCGACCTCATGAAGATCGTCTTCAAGATCAAGGAAGACGATGCCCGCAACCCCGGCGTCATCGCCGACTGCGTGGGCGACAACGCCGGCGATTCCGTGGGCCCCACGGCGGACGGCTTCGAAACCTACGGTGTCACGGGCGTCGCGCTCATCACCTTCATCCTCTTAGCGGTCAATCCCCTGAGTGCCGGGCCCGGGTATCAGGACATCCAGGTAGCCCTGCTGGTGTGGATCTTCGTCATGCGCGTGGGCATGGTGATCACCTCCGCGGTCGCCTACTGGATCAACGGCCTCTGGTCGAAGGCGCGGTTCGGCGCCTCCCTGAAATTCGATTTCGAAACGCCGCTCACCACCCTGGTCTGGCTGACTTCCATCCTGTCGATCGTGGTCACTTACGTCCTGTCCTACCTGCTCATCGGCAACCTGCCGGCCCATCTCTGGTGCAAGCTCTCCACCATCATTACCTGTGGCACTCTGGCCGGCGCCCTGATCCCCGAGCTGGTGAAGGCCTTCACCTCCACCAACTCTGGCCACGTCCGTGAGGTGGTGACCGCTTCCCAGGAGGGTGGCGCTTCTCTCAACATCATCTCCGGTCTGGTGGCGGGCTACTTTTCCGCCTACTGGATGGGCCTGACCATCGTGGCCCTCATGGGTGCCGCCTACTACGTGTCCACCTTTGGCCTGGCTGGTTTCATGGATGCTCCCGCCATCTTCTCCTTCGGCCTGGTCGCCTTCGGCTTCCTGGGCATGGGCCCCGTCACCATCGCTGTGGACTCCTACGGACCGGTCACCGACAACGCTCAGTCTGTCTACGAACTGTCCACCATCGAAGAGATCCCCGGCATCGCAGCGGAAATCCAGAAGGACTTCGGTTTCAAGCCCGACTTCGAGAACGGCAAGATGTACCTGGAGGAGAATGACGGCGCCGGTAACACCTTCAAGGCCACCGCCAAGCCTGTGCTCATCGGCACGGCGGTCGTGGGCGCCACCACCCTCATCTTCTCGATCATCCAGCTGCTCAATGGCAAGTTCGGCGTCCTGAAGGTGGTCGAGGGCCTGTCCATCATCAACCCCCTCTTCCTGCTGGGCCTCATCACCGGCGGCGCCATCATCTTCTGGTTCTCCGGCGCGGCCTGCCAGGCCGTGGCCACCGGTGCTTACCGGGCCGTGGAGTTCATCAAGCAGAACATCAACCTGGATTCTGGGGCCACCAAGGCCTCCGTGGAGGACTCCAAGAAGGTCGTGGAGATCTGCACCCAGTACGCCCAGAAGGGCATGTTCAACATCTTCCTGGCGGTGTTCTTCTCCACCCTCGCCTTCGCCTGCGCCAACCACTTCTTCTTCATCGGGTACCTGATCTCCATCGCCGTCTTCGGCCTCTACCAGGCCATCTTCATGGCCAACGCCGGCGGCGCCTGGGACAACGCGAAGAAGCTGGTGGAGACCGAGCTGAAGGCCAAGGGCACCCCCCTCCACGATGCCTGCGTCGTGGGCGACACCGTGGGCGACCCCTTCAAGGACACCTCCTCGGTGGCCCTGAATCCCGTCATCAAGTTCACCACCCTCTTCGGCCTCCTGGCCGTGGAGCTGGCCATCGAGCTGAACCCGGTCACCGCCCACATCTGGGCCCTGGTCTTCTTCCTCATTTCCACCGTCTTCGTCTGGCGCTCCTTCTACGGCATGCGCATTCCCCTGCTCAAGGAAAGCTAGTCCACCGATTTCGAACCTTTTCAGCCGGGCCCCTAAACTGAGGGGCCCGTTTTTTCGTGGTACGGTGGATACCATGTCCCACAGGAGCTCCCCATGCCCTTCCGTCCCCTCCGCCTTGCGGGCCTGGTCTCTCTCATGAGCGCCGCCCTGGGCCTGGCTGCCCAGAATGCCGCGCCCCCCGTGGCCAGGCAGGTCGAGCACGTGTCCATCTGGCACGGTGAAAAGGTGAACGATCCCTGGTTCTGGCTGCGCGAAAAGACCAATCCCGAAGTGGTGGCCTACCTCAACGCCGAGAATGCCTATACCGAAGGCCAGAC
>JBBRZL010000229.1:0-3760 GCA_038236735.1 Holophagales bacterium
CAGGCCGATCCGAATGCCGCGGCCCTCCTCAAGCCCCTCGTCCAGCATGACCACGATGGCGCCATCACCGATCAGGACATCGTCGACCGCATGCTGCTCCCCATGATCATCGAGGGTTCCCGCTGCCTCGAAGATCGGATCGTCGCCAGCCCCGTGGAGGTGGACCTGGGCCTCCGCTACGGCCTGGGCTTCCCGCCCTTCCGGGGGGGCGCCCTCTACTTCGCCGACCAGGTGGGCCTGGAGGCCCTTTGCCGGCGAGCCGCAGCCTTCAAGAGCTTGGGGAAACTCTACGAGCCCACGGCTCAGATGCTGCGCCTGGCGGAGACCGGCAGCACCTTCTACGCCACGAGGTAGGTTCTCCCTCGCAGCCAGGGCATTGTGACGGTTTCCGGGCACTTCTAGACCTACACTTCACGCCAAGCCATCCGCTCAAACCATCCACTCAACGCATCAGAGGCATTGCGACCTTTCCGGAGGTTCTCTTGAAATACCTGGACGACGATCGCGACATCCGTTTCAACCTCTTCGAATGGCTCGATCTGGAAGCGCTCCTGCAGGCCGGGCCCTTCGCGGAATTCGACCGGGAGCAGCTGGGCATGGTGCTGGACGAAGCCCTGAAAGTGGCCCGGGGCAGCATCGCCGCCTGCAACGAGGTGGGCGATCGCGTGGGTGCGACGTTTGCCAATGGCAAGGTGGAACTCCACGCAGGCTTCGCGGAAGGCTTCCGCGACCTGGCCTCGGGCGGCTGGATCAGCGCCACCATGAGTCCGGAATTCGGCGGCATGGGCCTGCCGGAATCCGTGGGCACCGGCATCAGCGAATGCCTCATGGGGGCCAACACGGCCCTGGGCCTCACGGCCCTGCTCACCCGCGGCTCGGCCCACCTCATCGAGACCTTCGGCAGCGAGGTGCTCAGGAGCACCTTCTGCGAGCGCATGTACTCCGGCGAGTGGACCGGCACCATGTGCCTCACCGAGGCGGGCGCGGGCAGCGATCTGGGGGCGCTCAACACCAGGGCCGTGCGCCAGGAGGACGGCTCCTACCGCATCACCGGGGAGAAGATCTTCATCACCAGCGGCGATCACGAACTCGTGCCGAACATCATCCATGCCGTGCTGGCCCGCACGCCGGGCGCCTCCGCCGGACCCAAGGGCATCAGCCTGTTCGTCGTGCCCAAGGTGCGGGTGCAGCCGGATGGCTCGCTGGGGGCCGCCAATGACGTGCTCTGCGCGGGCATCGAGCACAAGCTGGGCATCCATGGCTCGCCCACCTGCAGCCTGGTGTTCGGCTCCAACAACGGCAGCCAGGGCTTCCTCCTGGGTGAGGAGAACCAGGGGCTCGCCCACATGTTCCAGATGATGAACGCCGCGCGCTGGGAAGTGGGCGTCCAGGGGCTGGGCAACGCCTCGGCGGCCCACCAGGCCGCCTTGGCCTATGCCCGGGAGCGCCTGCAGGGCCGCGGTCCGAACGCGGGCAAGGCCTCGACGCAGTCCCTCATCATCGAGCATCCAGACGTCCGGCGTTCGCTGCTGCTGCAGTCGGCCTACGTGCAGGCCATGCGGGCCCTGGTGACCTACACGGCCTGGTGCATGGACCGGGCGCACGTAGCCGAGGGAGCGGAACGGGACCAGTGGCAGGGCCTGGTGGAGCTCCTCACCCCCATCAGCAAGGCCTGGTGTTCGGATTGGGGTTTCCGCGTGACGGAGTGGGCCCTCCAGGTCTACGGCGGCTACGGCTACACCATGGACTATCCGGCGGAGCAGTACCTGAGGGATTGCAAGATCGCCTCCATCTACGAGGGCACCAACGGCATCCAGGCCCTGGATCTCGTGGGCCGGAAATTCCGGATGCAGGAGGGCCGTCCCGTCCAGGCGCTGCTGGCCACGGTGGCGGCCACCGCGGCCTCCCTGGCGGCGCACCCGGTGCTGGGGGCCTCGGCCCGCCAGCTCGCGGAGGCGACGCAGGCCCTGGGGGCGGTGCTGGCCGAGCTCCCCGCCCACGCAAATGCGGTGCAGCTGACGCTGTTGAATGCGGTGCCCGTGCTGGACATGCTCGGTCACGTGGTGGCCGGTCACCTGCTGCTCCAGCAGGCGGCGCTGGCCCAGGAGAAGGCCGGCGACCTGCTGCGGGACCGCGGCGTGGACGCCGGGGATCCGGTGGCTCTGCGGGCCCATCTGACGGGCAGCAGGGAAGCCGGCTTCTACCAGAACAAGGTGCAGGCGGCGATTCACTTCGCCCACCGGGGGCTCCCCCTGGTCGCGGCGGGGGCCGTGGCCATCCGGGCCGGGGAAGTGGCGCCCATGGAGGCCATCTTCTAGGCTCTTCCGCTTCGAGGTTCCGGGGTTTCTAATCACGGGAGGCCCGATCCCCGGGCTGACCCAGGACCCACCCTTCCGCATGCAGACCACGCACGACCTTCCCCCGAAGCCCGGCGAGGCCCTGGAGATCCTGCCGGAAATCCAGTGGCTGCGCATGCCCCTGCCCTTTGCCCTCAATCACGTCAACCTCTGGCTCCTCCGGGACGAGGGCGGGTGGACCGCCGTGGATACCGGGCTGGCGGTGGACGAGGTGCGCGAAGCCTGGCAGCGGTTGCTGCCGGAGCATCCCCTCGTGCGCCTGCTGGTGACCCACTTCCATCCCGATCATCTGGGGCTGGCCACCTGGCTCCAGGCCCTGACCGGCGCGCCGCTCTGGATCCCGCCCCAGGAGTACGCCACGGCCCAGTTCTTCTTTCATCAGATCGCCGGCTTCAGCGTCGCCGCAGGCGTGAAGGCCTTCCGTCTGCACGGTCTGGCGGAGGCCAGCCTGCGCCGGCTCGAGCGGCAGGGCAACACCTACCGGCTCGGCGTGCCCAGCATCCCGGATACCTACCGCCCCCTCCAGACCGGCCAGATCATTCCAGTGGGCGCCCAGGCCTGGCGCGTCCTCACGGGCCACGGCCACTCCCCGGAACATGCCAGCCTCTACTGCCACGAGCTGGGCGTGCTGATCTCCGGGGACATGCTGCTGCCGAGGATCTCCACCAACATCGGCTTCTCCCCCACCACCCCCGACCTCGACCCCCTGGGGCGCTTCCTGGATTCGCTGGACCGCTTCCAGCCCCTGCCGGAGAACACCCTCGTCCTGCCCTCCCACGGGCTGCCCTTCCGGGGCCTTCATGAGCGCATCGGGCAGCTGCGGCGCCACCACGCCGAGCGCTGCGACGTGCTGCTGGCCGCCTGCCGCACGGCGCCGAGAAGCGCCTTCGAGCTGCTGCCCATCCTCTTCGAGCGGGACATCACCGATACCCACCAGACCTATTTCGCCATGGGCGAAGCCATCGCGCATCTGGTCTATCTGGAGAAGCGGGGCGAGCTGGTGCGGCAGGCGGATGGCGGCGTGATCCGGTTTGCGGCGGGCTAGGGTCGATACTTGACTGGGTCGCTGGCCCGAGTCCAGCTGGGCGCACTTGGGATCTCGACCCACTCGGCGCTGGCCTCGAACTGCGTCCGGCTGCGCCGTCCGCCGGTCTTCCTCCGGCAGGACAGAGGCTCCGCCTCTGCGAGCCTTGCGAGCAGGAGGGCCCTGCGGGGCAGGGCGCGTCAGGCGGAGAGTGGCGCCTCCACAATCCCACTCGCTGGCCCGAGTCCAGCTGGGCGCACTTGGGATCTCGACCCACTCGGCGCTGGCCTCGAACGCGTCCGGCTGCGCCGTCCGCCGGTCTTGCTCCCGACAGCGCCCCGCGCTGTCTCCGCAAGCCCACTCGCTGGCCCGAGTCCAG
>JBBRZL010000230.1:0-3752 GCA_038236735.1 Holophagales bacterium
CGGAACTCCTCGCCCATGAGGTCCGGCAGCTCGTCGTGGTGGGAAAGGCCGAAGTCGATGAGCACCAGGTCGCCCGTGGCCCGCGTGAGGAGGTTCGACGGTTTCACGTCGAGGTGGACCACGTGCTGCCGGTGGATGTCGTCCAGGGCCGTGGCGATGCGCGCACCCAGCTGGGCCACATCTGGCCATGGCAGCGGGAGTTGCGAAAGAGTGGGCAGCAGGGAAGGCCCGGGAATCCGCTCCATCACGAGGTAGGGCTGGGCTCCGAAATCGCCCTGGGCCACGTACCTGGGCACGTGAGGCCCAGAGAGCCGGGGCAGGATCATCTCCTCCATCTCGAAGCCGACGATGGCGGCGGGGTCGACGCCCTCCGACATCACGGGCACCTTCATAAGGAGGGGGCCGCTGATCTCGGGGTGGGACACGGCCCAGATCGAGGCCATGCCGCCGCGATGGATCCGCTCCCCGATGAGGTAGCCGTCCAGGATGGCGCCGGTGGCGAGCTGCGGGCGGTGCATGGCTCAGCTTCCCTTCTGCAGCCGGGCTGCGAGACGCTGGGGAAGCCCGGCCTGCAGGATGGCAATGGCCGTGGCGCCGACGTCGTAGGGCACTCGGAAATGGGTGATCTCCGCGCGGTCCGTATCCAACAGGGCGTAGGCTGCGGCAGGGTTCCCGTCCCGGGATTGGCCCACGGCGCCGATCACGTTCAGCCAGCGGCGGTGCCGGGGAAGGGGAATGGGTACCCCTGGGACCGGCTTGAAGGACACCAATTGTCCAGTGGCGGTGATGCCGTGCAGGGCAGGCAGGTGCGTGTGCCCGCAGAAGATCGTCTGGGCCCGGCTGGCCTCCAGCGCCCGCTTGGCAGCGGGGCCATCGTTCACGTAGATCCAGGCGGGATAGGTCTGCGGGCTGGCATGCACGTAGAGGCGGGTGTCGTCTTCGAAACGGAGGGGCAGGCTGGCCAGGAACTCGCGCGCCGCTGACCCCAGTTGGCCCCGGGTCCAGGCCATGGCGGTCTCCGCATCGGAGGTCATGGATTCCGCAGTCTCCGCCACCGCGTGATCGTGGTTGCCGGCCACGGCGATGGCGCCCCGGGCTTCCTCCACCATGATCCGCGCCACCACTTCCTTGGGGTCGGGACCGTAGCCAACGTAGTCGCCCAGGAACACGAGACGATCCAAACCGTGGGCATTCGCGTGGCTCAGGCAGGCTTCCAGCGCACGCAGGTTGGCGTGGATGTCGGCCATGAGGGCGATGCGCATGGAGCGTCCTGACGAGTGGTGGTTAGGGTCTGTTTTCAAAAAACAGACCCTAATATTCATGATAAGAGTTCAGGCCTCGTGATCAGACAGGAACTCCGGAATTCGGGAACAACCCACGGAAGCGCGGTCCTTGAGAGATGATCCACATTACGCAGCGCCGGTATTATTCCAGCTACTCTAGCTCAGATCCCCATTGATGACGTGGGACCCGCCTTGACAACAGGCTAAAGAAGATTCGAAGGTCAAATAAATACAGAACTTGCGTTCAGTGTCCTGGGTCACATTCTGGCGGGGATTCTATTGGTTCTCGCTTGACCGGGTACACGGGAGAGCGTTAGCTAGGAGCAGCCTACCCATCCAAAGCTTGTGCCGCCTGAGGGTCTCCCCCATCGCGGTTCTCATAGTGAATCAGCCCCGCCGCTCTGGAGCCATCCAGACGCGCCACGCAGTCACTCCGGCCCGCGCCGTGACGGCTGCCAGCAGGGGAGCCCGGTCATTCCATTCACGGCAACCTGGCCCCATCGATCGCTGAACAATCACCGAACACCTCAATTCAACGGCAAGACCCACCAAGGAGGCAAGACGACAATGGCCATCGCAACCGAGCAAGTCGCCGAAAGGACCCCACTCACCAAGGAAGAACGCATGGTGATCGTGGCCTCGTCCGTGGGAACGGTGTTCGAGTGGTATGACTTCTACCTGTACGCCACCCTGGCCCCCTTCTTTGCGACCCTGTTCTTCCCCAAGGGGAACGATACGGCCGCGTTGCTTTCGGCGTTCGCAGCCTATGCGGCGGGCTTCCTGGTCCGTCCCTTCGGCGCCCTGGTCTTTGGGCGCATCGGCGACCTGATCGGGCGCAAGTACACCTTCCTCGTCACCATCGTGGTCATGGGTCTTTCCACCTTCGGGGTGGGCCTGTTGCCCACCTACGTGAGCATCGGCTGGTGGGCCCCCATCATCATGGTGAGCCTGCGGCTCCTCCAGGGCCTGGCCCTGGGCGGTGAATACGGCGGTGCAGCCACCTACGTGGCGGAGCACTCCGCGCAGGATCGCCGCGGCTACAACACCAGCTGGATCCAGACCACGGCGACCGTGGGCTTCTTCCTCTGCCTTGGCATCATCATGGGCTGCCGTGCGGCCATGACCAAGGAAGCCTTCGCCTCCTGGGGCTGGCGCATTCCGTTCTGGATGTCCATCTTCCTGCTGGCCGTCTCCGTATGGATCCGCCTGAAGCTGCACGAATCTCCCGTCTTCACGAAGATGAAGGCCGAGGGCAAGACCTCCAAGGCCCCCCTCAGCGACAGCTTCCTGAAGTACCCCAACAACAAGTACGCGCTCCTCGCCCTCCTGGGCGCCACCGCGGGCCAGGGCGTGGTCTGGTATACCGGCCAGTTCTACGCGCTGTTCTTCCTCCAGATCACGCTCAAGCTGGACTACCAGACCACCTACATCCTCATTGGCTCTTCCCTGCTGCTGGGCACGCCCTTCTTCATCTTCTTCGGCTGGTTGTCGGACAAGATCGGCCGCCTGAAGATCATCCTCTTTGGCTGCCTCATCGCCGCCCTCACCTTCTTCCCGTTGTTCAAGGCCCTCACGCACTTCGTGAATCCGGCCCTTGAAACGTTCCAGAAGAGCACCGTGATCACGGTGGCTGGCAACCCGAAGGATGAGACCTTCAACCTCTTCGTGGGCCCCTGGAGCAAGTTCTCGGAACTGGACCGGATCAACGATCTCTTCGGCAAGCAGGGCCTCAACTTCACCAAAGTGACGCCTGAGGCCGGGAAGATGGTGGTCGCCACCATCCAGGGCAGGAATCCCACCACGGGTCAGGTCACCACCACGCGCATCGAAGGCTTCAGCCCGGCCTCGGTGGCGACCATCAACAAGACCCTGGCGGATCTGGGCTATCCCAAGGAGGCCGACAAGTCCAAGGTCAACTACCCCATGACGCTGTTGATCCTGTTCATCATGCTCATCTACGTGACCATGGTGTACGGGCCCATCGCGGCCTTCCTGGTGGAGCTGTTCCCCACCAACATCCGCTACACGTCCATGTCCCTGCCCTACCACATCGGCAACGGCTGGTTCGGCGGCATGCTGCCCCTCATCGCCACGGCCATGGTGGCGCTGCACGGCAACATCTACTATGGGCTCTGGTATCCCATCATCGTGGCCTTGATCACGGTGGTCATCGGCACCCTGTTCCTGAAGGAAACCAAGGACCGGGACATCACGACCTACCAGCATTGATATGATCCTCTGGCGGATCATCGCTGGAGATAGGTAAGGGGGCCGGGCGAGCGGAGGACTCCATCGCCCGGCCTTTTCACCCTCGCACTTCCTTTCTCAAACTCGGTTCGGAGCTGTCATGTCCCAGGATCTCTACCCCGTCAAGCCGCACATCCGTGAGCGGGCCCACAACAAGACGATGGAGGAGTACCAGCGACTCTACCGGTTGTCCCTGGACAACCCGGAATGGTTCTGGGGCGA
>JBBRZL010000231.1:0-3674 GCA_038236735.1 Holophagales bacterium
AACAGCTTCTTGGTCTGCTCCTCCACGCCCTTGGCGCAGTCCAGCAGCATCACCACGGAGTCGGCGGCCGTGAGGGCCCGGTAGGTGTCCTCACTGAAATCCTGGTGGCCCGGGGTGTCCAGCAGGTTGATGGCCTTGCCCAGGTACTCGAACTGCATGGCCGCGGAGGTGACGCTGATGCCGCGCTCCTGCTCGATGCTCATCCAGTCCGAATGGGCCGCGGCCCCGCCTTCGCGGGCCTTCACGCTGCCCGCCCGGTCGATGGCACCGCCATAGAGCAGCAGCTTCTCCGTCAGCGTGGTCTTGCCCGCGTCCGGATGGCTGATGATGGCGAAGGTGCGTCGCCGCTGGACTTCTTCAGTAAGGGACATGATGTTCCGGACATAGAAAGGCGCGGCAGTGTCTGGCCGCGCCTCACTATTATCCCGGTTTAACCCCCCGGGCTCAACCCCGGACAGCCATCCGGCGCTGGATCTCAGCTTCATCCACGTCTTCGATGTGAGTGGCGATCCACCAGTTGTTGCCCCAGGGATCCTGGACGCCTGCGTTGCGGTCCCCATAGAACTGGTCGGCCGGCTCCAGAGTAGAACAGGCCCCCGCCACCAGGGCCGCCTCATAGACGGCGTCGGTGTCCGGCACGTACAAGTAGAAGCCAGAGGGCATGGGTTTCCAGGGGTCCTTGGCCTGGGCCATCATCAGCTTGGAATCCCCGATCTGGACCTCGGCGTTGGCGATGGTCCCGTCCGGACGCAAGGTCCGGCTCTTCTCCACCGCTCCGAAGGCCTTTTCGATGAAGGCCAGAAAGGCCAGGCCATTGGGCACCACCAGATAGGGCGTGACGGTGTGATACCCCGACGGTATAGGTGCAACCATGCCTTCTCTCCTTTTCAGCTACCTCCAAAGGGCGCGAACGCGCCCTTTGGAGGATGGAACGGCTACTTGGTAATACCCACCTGACTGAGCATCCAGGCCGTTTCGAAGGCCTTATCCTTGAGCGCGTCGTAGCGCCCGGAAGCGCCGCCATGGCCGGCGGGCTCCATCTTCATCTTCAGGAGCAGGGGATTGGCGTCGGTCTTGAGGGTGCGCAACCTGGCCACGTACTTCGCCGGCTCCCAGTACATCACCTGGCTGTCGTTGAAACTGCTGGTGACGAGGATGGCCGGGTAGGCCTTTTTCGCGAGGTTGTCGTAGGGGCTGTAGGCGCGCATGTAGTTGAATGCCGCCTTCTCATTGGGGTTGCCCCATTCCAGGTACTCGCCCACGGTCAGGGGCAGGCTGGCATCCAGCATGGTGTTCATGACATCCACAAAGGGCACGGCGCTGTGCACGGCCTTGAAGAGGTCGGGGCGCAGGTTGGTGACGGCGCCCATGAGCAGGCCCCCGGCGCTGCCACCCTCGATGACCAGGCGATCCTTGCTGGTCCACTTCTCTTTCACCAGGAAGTCGGCGGAGTCAATGAAGTCCGTGAACGTGTTCATCTTCTTCATAAGCATGCCGTCGTCGTGCCAGCCTTCACCCAGCTCGTTGCCGCCCCGGATGTGGGCAATGACGTAGACCATGCCACGGTCCAGGAGGCTGAGGCGGGGGCTCGAAAAACTCGCGGACATGCCGATGCCGTAGGAACCATAGGCGTAGAGGAAGAGCGGCGCGTGCCCATCCCGCTTCAGGCCCTTCTTGTAGACCACGGAGAGTGGCACCTTCGCGCCATCGCGGGCCGTCGCCCAGAGGCGCTCGGTGGCGTAATGGGACTTGTCGTAGCCACCGAGCACCTCGGTCTGCTTCAGCTGGGTCTGCTTGCCCGTGGACATGGCGCAGTCATAGATCGTGGGAGGCGTAACCATGGACTGGTAGCTGAGCCGGAAAGCGGAGGCTGTGTACTCGGGCGTCCCCGCCGGGAAGGCGGCGTAGACGCTCTCCGGGAAGGTGACGTCCCGCCAGGTCTTGGCTTTCACGTCGAAAATCCGGAAGTGGTCCAGCCCCTGGCTCTTCTCCCTGACCACGAGGAAATCCTGAAAAGGCTCCAGGCCCTCGAGCAGGACTTCCGGCCGGTGGGGCAGGACTTCGGTCCAGTGCTTGGCATCCGGTGTGGCCACTGGGGCGGTCACCAGGCGGAAGTTCTTGGCGCCTTTGTTGGTCCGGATGTAGAAGAGGCCCTCCCGGTGCTCAAGGTCGTACTTGTGCCCCTTCTCACGGGGCAGGAGTGTCCTGAAGGTCCCTTTGGGGTCACTGGCGGCCAGATACCGTGCCTCCCAAGTGTCCGTGGCCTGGCTTTCCAGCACCAGATACCTGTGGTCCTTGGTCCGGCCCACACCGAGGCGATAGAGCTCATCCTTCTCCTGGAAGATCTGCTCCGCTTGCCCCGCTTGCAGATCCAGCCGCCAAAGCAGGTCGGAACGCTTGGTGACGTCATCCTCGGTCACGAAGAACACATGGCGGTTGTCGCCAGCCCAGCTGCAGGAGGTCACCCGTTCTGCCAAGGGAGCGCTGACCTGGCCCGTGGTGAGGTTCTTCGTGAAGAGTTTGTACTGCCTGAAGCCAGTCACATCGGTGCTGAACAGCAGCGTGCGGTCGTCATCGCTCACCTGGAAGTCGCCCAGACTGAGGAATTTCAGCCCCTTGGCCAGTTCGTTCTGATCCAGCAGGACCGCCTCGGCAGCCTTGTCGTCGTAGGCGCCGCCCGGGGCGGCCTTCCGCCGGCACTGGATGGGATACTGCTTCCCCTCCTCCGTCCGGGAGTAGTAGTAGAAGGCGCCCCGACGGACAGGGACGCTCAGATCCGTCTGTTTGATGCGGCCCAGCATCTCCTTGTAGAGGGCTTCTGAGAAGGGCTTGAGGCCGGCTGTCTGGCCCTCGGTATAGGCGTTCTCGGCGTTGAGGTAGGCCACCACTTCGGGATTGGTCTTCTCGCGCAGCCAGAACCAGGGGTCGTTCACCTTCTTGCCCTGCCAGATGGAGAGGTGCTCAACCTGCTTGGCCACGGGGGGAACCGGGGCCTGTGCACCCAGGCCCAGGGTGGCACTCATGAGGGCCGCCAGGCCTGCGAGGCGGAGGGAAGTGGGCATTGGAATCTCCTGGGGGACATGGTGTCCACCGTACCACGAAAAACGGGCCCCTCGGTTTAGGGGCCCGTCTGCAGAATATGGTTCAACTGCGCTGGACTAGTTTTCCTTGAGCAGGGGGATGCGCATGCCGTAGAAGGAGCGCCATACGAAGACCGTGGAGATGAGGAAGAAAACCAGGGCCCAGATGTGGGCCGTGACCGGGTTCAGCTCGATGGCCAGTTCCACGGCCAGGAGGCCGAAGAGGGTGGTGAACTTGATGACCGGGTTCAGGGCCACGGAAGAGGTGTCCTTGAAGGGATCGCCCACAGTGTCGCCCACCACGCAGGCATCGTGGAGGGGCGTGCCCTTGGCCTTCAATTCGGTCTCAACCAGCTTCTTCGCGTTGTCCCAGGCGCCACCGGCATTGGCCATGAAGATGGCCTGGTATAGCCCGAAGACGGCGATGGAGATCAGGTAGCCGATGAAGAAAAAGTGGTTGGCGCAGGCGAAGGCGAGGGTGGAGAAGAACACCGCCAGGAAGATGTTGAACATGCCCTTCTGGGCGTACTGGGTGCAGATCTCCACGACCTTCTTGGAGTCTTCCACCGAGGCCTTGGTGGCGCCGGCGTCCAG
>JBBRZL010000232.1:0-3592 GCA_038236735.1 Holophagales bacterium
CTTCCGGATCCTCAAGGTCCAGCCGCTTCATCTTTTCCAGGAAGGTGGTGCGCTTGAGGCCCAGCAGGTCGGCGGCCCGCTTCTTGTTGCCGCGGGTGATGGCCAGGCTCTGGAGCATGAGGGTCTTCTCCATGTCCGACACCACCTGGTTCAGGTCCAGCCCCTCGGCGGGCAGGTCCATGCCGAAGGCCGCGCTGGCCTGGCCGAAGGCCGCGCTGGCCTGAACCGGGGCGAACAGGGAGGAGGCAACCCCCTGTTGCACCGGGCTGGCCTCGACCATGGGTGTGTCGCCCATGCGCTCGGCCAGGAAGGCGAAGTCCTCCCGCGTCAATACCGGGCGCGTGCCGGAGAGCACGATGGCCCGCTCGATGGCGTTCTCCAGCTGCCGCACGTTGCCGGGCCAGGGCAGGGACATGAGCAGGGGATCCACGGATGGGTGCAGGGCCTTGGGGTAGAGGCCGTGTTCACGGGCCTTGCGGTTGAGGAAGTGCTGGGCCAGGAAGGGCACCTCTTCGCGCCGCGCCCGCAGGGGCGGCATGGTGATGGGCACCACTTCCAGGCGGTAGAACAGGTCCTCGCGGAAGCTGCCATCCTGCACCTTCTTCCATAGGTCCACGTTGGAAGCCGTCACCACCCGCACGTCCACTTTCACGGGGGCGCCGCCACCCAGGGGCTGCACCTCGCGCTCCTGCAGCACCCGTAGCAGGCGCACCTGGGCGCCCAGGGGCATGGTGCCCACTTCGTCGAGGAAGATGGTGCCGCCGTGGGCCTCGCGGAACTTGCCTGGCGTGTCCTTGCGGGCATCCGTGAAGGCGCCCTTGTTGTAGCCGAAGAGTTCCGACTCCAGCAAGTTCTCAGGGATGGAGCCGCAGTGGATGGCCACGAAGGCTTCCGTATTGTCCGCGCCCATGCGGTGGATGGCCCGGGCGATGACTTCCTTGCCCGTGCCGCTCTCGCCCAGCAGCAGCACCGTGGCCCGGGTCGCCGCGGCGGCGCGGGCGCGGGCCAGCACATCCTGCATGGCGGCGCTGGTGCCCACCAGGCCGAAGGCCAAGGCCTGCGAGGCGCTCAGCTGCGTGGTGGTGCCCGAGCGGGGGCGCAGGCCCGGCATGGGCGGCTCGGGGCCCAACACACCCCAACGGACCGAGCCCAGCGAACCCCACTCCGCCAAGGACTTGGGATCCATGGCTTCGGCATCGGCTTTCAGCGCCAGCAGAATGGGCAGAGCGGCCACCTCGGCCATCATGCGATTCAGTTCCGGCGGGGGCCAGGCGCCCTTGGCGCTGATCACCCACAGGTCCACATCCCGGGGCGCCAGGGCTGGCGAAGCGCCGCGATCCACCGTCACGTCCCACAGCGCCGCCCACCGATGCTCCAGGCCCCCGGTGTCATCCCCGAGGGTGGACCAGTGAAGGCGGGGCAGCTGAGTCATGGGCTCCTTGGTTGGAATAAGCCTAGATGCAGAAGGAGAAGGGTCAAGTCAAAAAAATGACAGGAGGCGGGCTCCTTGCGGTGCGGCGTACGATGAAGGGAGCACCCCGGAGGTCCCGATGTCCCTCACGGAATCGACCATGGTCCCGCTCGGCTCGGCCTGTCCGGACTTCACCCTGCCCGGAGTGGATGGTCGGCTCTGGTCCCTCCACGACTTCCACACGCCGGCCCTGCTGGTGGTGGTCATGTGCAACCACTGCCCCTATGTGCAGAGCATCGACGACCGCCTGAACGCTCTGGCCCAGGCCTATGCCGGGCGCTGCGGCGTGGTGGCGCTCAACGCCAACGATGCCGTGGCCTATCCCGACGACAGCTTCCAGGCCATGCGGGCCCGGGCCAAGGCCAAAGGCTACGCCTTCCCCTACCTCTGGGATGAGGAACAGAGCGTGGCCCGGGCCCTGGGTGCCGTGTGCACGCCGGATTTCTTCCTCTACGACCACCACCGCCGCCTGATGTACCGGGGCCGGCTGGACGACAACTGGAAGGATCCTGCCCGCGTCGCCCGCCAGGAACTGAAGGAGGCCATCGACGGCGTGCTCGCCGGCCAGGAGCCTCTGGAAACCCAGCAGCCGAGCATGGGCTGCAGCATCAAGTGGAGAATGCGCTGATTCGATTCCTGTGGGCCTGCGGCCTGGCCTCGACCCTCCTCGCGCAGGCCCCTGCCGTCCAGGTGCCCACCGGCCTGAAGCCTGGCGATCCCTGCCCCGTGTTCCTCCTGCCGGGCACCGACGGCAAGCCCCAGGGCCCCGAGGCCGCCCTGCCCAGGCTGGTGGTCTTCCTGAGCACCGAGTGTCCCTACGTGCTGGCCACCCAGGGCCGCATGGAGGACAGCTGGCGCGATGCCGCCAATGTCGCGGTGCGCGATCTGGAGGCCGCCACCGAGGCGCTGCTGGCGGGCCGACCCATCGCCGCCGAACAGACACCGAGCCGAGGCTGTTTCACCAAGTCGAAGTAACAGCGAGTACCCAGGGGCATTCCAGGCAGAGGGTATGATCGGAAGTTCTGCCGGAGCCTGCATGCGCCCTTTCTTCCTGCCCTTCTGTCTTGCGGCCGTACCCCTCTGCGCCCAGTGGGATCTGCGTCTGGAACTGCCCCGGCCCACCGGCCAGAGCCTGCCGCAGACCCTGATCAGCGGCACCGGGCAGCTGGTGTCGCGAGACTTCGATACCGGCAAGGGCTTCATCGCCTCCGCGAATCGGCGGATCTTCCAGGTGGGCCCGTTGCTGAAGCTCGAGGGCGGCATGGAGTACTCCGAGCTCTCGGCGGACGGGAGCTTCGCCCTAGCCTCAGCCAACTACGGCACCAAGCTCAAGCAGCAGGGCGTGGGCGTGGGCCTCAACGCCCAGCTCTGGGTGCCCTTCGTGGGCCTTGCGGGAGAGTTCGGCCTCATCCAGCGCTTCCAGCGCTACACCTTCGACACGGCCGGAGCCTCCAGCACCAAGGACCTGAGCCGCACCTGGCTGCGGGTGGGCGCCCGCTGGCGCCTCCCCTCGGTGGTGGTGCATCCCTACCTTGTGGCCAGCTACCAGCAGCCCGTCACCAGGGATCATCCCGTGAAGCTCAGCAGCTCGTCAGGCCTGGGCACCTACTTCACCGCCCAGGGCAGTGGCCAGGAATTCGAACGCCTGTGGACCTTCGGCGCCGGGGTGACCTTCTGATGCTCAAACAAACACTCGCCTCCCTGCTGCTCGTTCCCGCCCTCATCGCGGCGCCCCCGGCCATGGCCCGCCCGAAACTGGTCGTCGTGATCGCCGTGGATCAGTTCTCGACGGAACTGATGCAGACCTACGGGCCTGAACTCACCGGTGGCATCGCCCGGCTGCGGCGCGAGGGCGTCTTCTTCACCGAGGCCTACCACGACCATGGATTCACCGAAACCGGGCCCGGGCATTCCGTGCTGCTCTCCGGCCGCTTTCCCGCCAACACCGGCATCGTCGAGAACCGCTGGCTCGACCGGAGCACCGGCAAAGTCGTCTACTGCGTGGATGATCCTGGGGCCAAGACCCTGTTGCAGCCGCCTGCTCAGGGCGGTGTCTCCAACGCGCGCTTCCTGGGCGACGGCCTGGGCGACTGGCTGCAGGCCCAGGTGCCCGGCAGCCGC
>JBBRZL010000233.1:0-3543 GCA_038236735.1 Holophagales bacterium
AGGATCCGGCGAGGGTGAGCATAGTGTCCGGGTTGGCCTCAGCCAGGCGTGTCTGCAGAATGCAGCCTGGCGAGTGAGGATCCGGCGAGGGTGAGCATAGTGTCCGGGTTGGCCTCAGCCAGGCGTGTCTGCAGAATGCAGCCTGGCGAGTGAGGATCCGGCGAGGGTGAGCATAATGTCTGGGTGACTCCGACCTCTGCTCCTCCGCTCATCGACCGGCACACGCACCTGGAGGGAGCCCTGGAGCCCGCCTGGGTGCGGGCTGAAGCCCTGCGCCGCGGTCTTGGTCTTCCCGTCTGTCTGGAAAGCCTCTGGTCCGGCAAGGCCGTACCCTTCGAGCAGTTCATCGAGGCCTTCCTGTTCGGCGCGGCCCTGCTGGATTCCCGCTCGGCCGTGCGCGAGGCGGTTCTGGCCGCGGCGCGGCGCACGCAGGCCTCCGGAGGCAAGGGCCTAGATCTCTGGGCGTCCCCGCACTTCCTCGTGGTTCATCGTCGGCAGCTCTCCCTCGATGATTTCTGGCTCGGGGTTCAGGAGGGCTTCTCCGATGCCACGGCCATGGGACTCCGCGCCTGCCTGGTGGTGGACGCCGTCAACCACTTCGGACCCAGGCATGGCCGTGCCGTCCTCGACCTGGTGTTGCCGGGCCTGCCGGCCTTCGTGAAGGGTTTTTCCACCGGCGGCCTGGAGGGCTCTCCCTTCCGGGACTGGGCCCCGGTCTTCGACCGGGCCCGGGTTGCGGGCCTGCACATCGCCGCCCACGCCGGGGAGAATGGCCCTGGTTCGAATGTCCGGGAAGCAGTCCTCGAAGGCGGCGTAGCGCGCATCGTCCATGGCATCCGGGCCGATGAGGCCACCTTCGCACTCCTGGCGGAGCGACGGATTCCTGTGGACGTCTGCCCCAGTTCCAACCGGGGTCTCGCCCCGGATGTGGACCCCCATCCTCTTCCCCGAATGCTGAGAGCAGGTGTGCGCTGCGCCCTGGGCACCGATGATCCGGGCCTCATCCTCTGCTCGCTGGACACCGAGGCTGCCGCCGCCCGGCAGATGGGGCTCGATGGAGTCGCCATGGCGGCCCTTCGACGCCATGGCGCCGAAGACGCCTGGTGCCTCGGGGATTGAGGCGTCCAGTCGGCGTGGCATGAACTCCTCGCCGGATCCTCGCTTCATTGGCCTGCCCCGCAGGCCATTCTGCGATCCGGCGGTCGTTCAGGGCTCGAAGCGACGGGGTGTTCCAGGTAGACTAGGGGATTCGGTGCGCGCCCATAGCTCAGCTGGATAGAGCATCAGGCTTCGAACCTGAGGGTCGGGCGTTCGAGTCGCTCTGGGCGCACCACCCACCTTTTTGACAATTCGGTTTTTTTGCGAGCGTGGCGGAATTGGTAGACGCACTGGATTTAGGTTCCAGCGGTTCACACCGTGTCGGTTCGAGTCCGACCGTTCGCACCATTTCGCAGGATTGCGAAATAGGACGGAATGGCCGCGCAGCGGCCATTGCCGCCCGAAGGGCGAGGGCACAGGAAGTGCCCGAGTCACCATGAAAGCCGAATGAACCCCACGCATGACCCCACACACTCCGGAGTTTTCATGTCCGCCACCCTCCACCACCAGTCCCCCACCCGCAAGGCTGTCGAAGTGACGGTGCCCGCCGCCGAGGTAGCTGCCACCTTCAACGAGGTGTTGGCGAAGATCGCTCCGAAGGTGCGCATTCCCGGCTTCCGCCCCGGCAAGGCGCCCCGTCCCGTTCTCATGCAGAAGTACGCCCGGGAAATCCAGTCCGACGTCGCGCAGCAGCTGGTGGAAAAGCATTTCTGGACGGCCGCCCAGGAGGCGGGCGCCCTGCCCATCTCGCACCCCTCCCTGGAGAAGCTGGACCTCAAGGAGGGTGCCGACGCGACGTTCCTGGCTCAGTTCGACGTGGCTCCGGAGGTCACCCTGCCGGACTACAAGGCCATGGTCGTCACCAAGAAGAAGCGGGCCATCGACGCCGCCACCGTCACAGAACACCTCGAAGGCCTACTCAAGCGCGCCACGAAGTTCCTGCCCGTGGATGATGGCGCCGTGGCCACGGGCCTCATCGTCACCTGCGACATCCGCGTGAAACCCCAGGGCCTCAAGGCCCAGGTCTACAAGGACCAGGTCCTCGAGGTGGACGGGTCCCGCCCCTTCGACGCCGAGCTGGTGGGCCTCAAGATCGACGAAAAGAAGACCTTTACCCTGACCCACCCGGCCGACGACACCAATACGGTGCTCGCCGGCAAGACCCTGGCCTACGAGGTCCAGATCAAGGATCTGCGCCACAAGGAAGAGCCCGTCCTGGGCGATGAGTTCGCCAAGGACATGGGCCCCTTCGAGAACCTGGAGGCCCTGAAGGTGGCCGTGACCAAGGATCTCGAAGAGGCTTCCGAACGCGATGCGGTGGCCCGGCTGCATGGCACCATGCTGGACACATTGCTGGACGCCGCCCCCTTCGAAGTGCCCCGGTCGATGGTCGGCCTGCAGCTCGATGACTACTGCCAGGAGTTCGCTCAGCACGTGGCCCGCCAGGGCATGGACCCCAAGAAGCTGAACTGGCAGGCCTACCGCCAGTACCGCCTGAACGACGCGGAGCGCGCCGTCCGCAGCGGCTACCTGCTGCAGGCCATCGGCAACGCCGAGTCCATCGAGGTGCCAGAGGCGGACATCGACGCCGAGATCCGCACCTTCATGGCCGAGAACCAGGTTCAGCAGCCCTTCGACGCCTTCAAGGCCGAGCTCGAGAAACGTGGGAATGCCACCGAGATCAAGGGCCGCCTGCGCACGGACCGGATCTTCGACCGCCTGCTCACCTCCGCCAAAGTCACCGAGGAGCTGCTGGACAAGGCTGCCTTC
This sequence comes from Holophagales bacterium, assembly GCA_038236735.1. Lineage (GTDB taxonomy): Bacteria > Acidobacteriota > Holophagae > Holophagales > Holophagaceae > Geothrix. Next base: position 2,869 of record JBBRZL010000233.1, read on the forward strand.
GAGGCCCTGGTGGAACTGGAGCGCAAGCGTGAGCAGGGCATCCCCGTGAACCGCTTCGATGCCGGCGGTCTGGAGGGTGGCGATCTGGAGGGCCAAGAGGGCGGAGAACCCGTCGCCGTGGCCCCCGCTGGCCACGTGCACGGCCCCGACTGTGACCACGATCACGAGCACCAGGAAGAGGCTGAGAAACCGGCAAAGAAGGCCAAGAAGGAAGCCCCCAGCGCCGTAGCGGCGGAGGATAAGTCAGCCAAGGCTGCCAAGGCCAAGGCCAAGGAGCCGGAAACCGAAGACAAGCCCAAGGCGAAAAAGACCGCAGCAAAGAAGTAGTCTGCCTTCATCCCACAGAGAAGGCGCCGCGAGGCGCCTTCTTGCTATTCTGATCAATCAGCCGGAGGGCCCATGCCCAGCAGCTACTATCCCCCCATCGTCATCGAACAGACGCCCCGCGGGGAGCGCAGTTACGACATCTACTCGCGACTCCTGAAGGACAACATCATCTTCCTGGGCACGGCCATCGACGATAGTGTGGCCAACGCCATCGTGGCGCAGATGCTCTTCCTCGAGAGCGAGGACCCGGACAAGGACATCCAGATCTACATCAACAGCCCCGGCGGCAGCGTCACCGCCGGCCTGGCCATCTACGACACCATGCAGTTCGTGAAGAACGACATCGTC
>JBBRZL010000234.1:0-3534 GCA_038236735.1 Holophagales bacterium
AAGGAAGGGCCCGCAGGGCAACGTGGTTCGTTGTTCAAGGGACCTGACGCCGCGGGGCGCCCGGCTGGCTTCATCCCTCCGGGCGGGGGGTGGCGGGGAGGCTCCGGCTCCGCGAGCTTGCGAGCGGGAGCCACGCGCAGCGTGGCGTCAGACGGAGGGCGATGCCGCGTCACCTCCAGCTATCGCGGCGCAGTGCGCCGCTCCTGCTCGCCTCTGGCTCGCAGAGCCGGAGCCTCCGTCGCGCGTAGTGCCTGCTACGCTTGGACTCGCCTTCCTCGCCTCGCTCGCCCGGCACCCCCCGCGCGGCGACGTGGGGCCCCGTTAGGAACTCTTTTATGGCTGCCTCCCCCTCGCCCTCCCGACACTGGTTCCGGCGCATCTTCTGGACCTTCGCGGCGCTCACTGCCGCCGGGGCGGTGGTCCTCGCCGTGTCCTGGTCCTACATGTCCCGCGACGCCGACAGCTTCCTCACGATGTTCGCCCTGCGGGTGCCGAAGACCATCACCAAGGTGCTGGACCAGAAGGGCAACGTCCTCGGCATCTTCGCCGAGGAGCACCGGGTAGTGATCCCCTATGGCGACATCCCCAAGGCCTTCATCAATGCCCTGGTGGCCACCGAGGACACGGACTTCTGGGAGCACGGCGGTGTCTCGGCCTGGGGCGCGCTGCGGTCGGTCAGGAACTTCGTCACCAGTTTCGGCCGCCGCCGCGAAGGCTTCTCCACCCTCACCATGCAGCTCATCCGCACCGTCACGGCCAAACGACAAAAGCGCCTGGATCGCAAGCTGAAGGAGATCATCCTCGCCCGCAAGCTGGAGAAGGCCTACTCCAAGAAGCAGATCATGGAAATGTACGCCAATGAGGTCTACTTCGGTGGTGGCCGTTATGGCATCGAGGCTGCGGCGGAGTTCTACTTTGGCAAGAGCGCGCCCCAGCTCAACGTGGAGGAATGCGCACTGCTGGCTGGACTCGTCCAGAATCCCAACTGGTACAATCCCTACAATCCAGATCCCAAGGCCCGCGCCGCCGCCAAATCCCGGCGCAACCACGTGCTCATCCGCATGGTGAAGGTGGACTACCTCAAGGCCGCCGAGGCGAGCCTGCTGGTCGATCGGCCCATTCGCCTGGCCCGGGAGAATGCCCACGAAGAAGCCGTGGCGCCCTACGTGGTGGAGGAGGTCCGGAAGTACCTGTATGAGAAGTACGGCCGGGAGCAGGTGCTGAACGGCGGCTTGGAAGTCACCACCACGGTGGACAGCTACTGGCAAGAGGCCGCCAACGACGCGGTGCGCGCCGGCGTCAAGGCTGTCGACCGCCGTCGGGGTTTCCGCAAGGAGGCCGTACAGTTCGTGACGGACCCCGAGACCACTCAGTTGAACGGCTGGAAGCGCTACTTCGAAGTGGACGACAGCGTGCGGGGCGTGATCCTGGGCTGGAAGAACGGCAAGGCCCAGGTGCGCATCGGCAAAACCGAGCTGGAGGTTCCCGCCAGTGCCTTCGCCTGGGCCGGCAAGGACATCCAGAAGTTGCTGCCCAGGGGCGCAGCGCCCCTGTTTACGGTAAAATCCTCCGACGATGGCACGCCCAAGACCCTGGAACTCGACCAGGATCCCCAGGTGGAGGGCGCCCTCATGGCCGTGGACCCCAAGACGGGCGAGATTCGCGCCATGGTTGGCGGCTACGACTTCAACCGCTCCAAGTTCAACCGCGCCACCCAGGCCCTGCGCCAGGTGGGCTCCACCATGAAGGCCTTTGTCTACGGCGCGGCTTTCACGGGTGGCAAATCGCCGGCCACCATGGTCCAGGATGTGCCGACGCGCTTCCTCGACACTGTGGACTACCTCACGATCACGCAGCCCGATGGCACGCTGGACTTCAAGCCCCTGCGCGCCAGCGTGAAGCCTTACGAACCCAAGAACTATGAGCGGGATTTCTGGGGCCCCATCCCCATCTGGGAGGCCCTTCGGGATTCGCGGAACGTCCCCGCGGTGCGCACGCTGGAAGAAACGGGCGTCCTGAACGTCATCGATTTCGCACGCAAGTGTGGTGTCACCGGCAACATCCCGCCCTATCCCAGCATGGCGCTGGGCTCTGGGGACTTCACGCTCAGGGAAATGGTGCGGGGCTACGCCACCATCGCCAATGGTGGCCTGCAGGCGCCGGTGCCCTTCTTCATCAAGAAGGTGGCGGACCGCAATGGCCGCGTCCTGGAGAGCCACGGCGGCGCTGCCACAGAGCAGGTGCTGGATCCCCAGAGTACCTATCAGCTCATCCAGTGCCTGCAGGGCGTGGCCAGCAGCGGCACCGGCGCCAAGAGCAACGAGTTGGAGTGGCCCGTGGCGGGCAAGACGGGCACCACGGATGACCACACGGATGGCTGGTTCATCGGCTTCTCCACGCGCATCGTCTGCGGCGTGTGGGTGGGTCTGGACGAGAAGAAGACCATCTTCAAGGGTGCGGATGGCGCCAAGGTGGCCCTGCCGATCTGGATCGACTTCATGCGGGCGGCCCTGCCCACCACCGAGCGCGAAGAATTCAAGGCTCCCGAGGGCATGGAGTGGGCCGACATCGACCGCTACACCGGCCTGTTGGCCACCTCCGCCACCACGGACCGGGTGCTGCGCCTGGCCTTCAAGCCTGGTACCGTGCCCAGGTCCGGCAGCGACGCCGAGGCCATCCAGAAAGTGCGGGAAGCCCGCGACAAGGCCAACGCCCAGCCCGTGGAGAACCGGGTGTGGGGGCGGCCCAGGGTGGTCGAGGAGCCAAAGCCCGTGGATCTGAACGCGACGGATCCGAATGGCTGAGACTCCAGAATGCAGGGCACCACCTGGCGCACTGCATTCTGGAGTCATAAAAGGACGGGGTGAGTTTCCTCCTCTTCGCCTAACAGAACCCTTTGATCAACTTGGGAAGCAGTCCGCAGAAAGCCCGAAGCCTCTCCTTTACCTGATCAAGGACCTTCTTGCGGGGAACGCAGCCTTGTTTGCTGGCTCCGGGCTCAGCCCCGGTCAAGATTGGGGGCATTGAATTCCCTATCCACCCAGATCCTGGACGCCGAAACGCTGCCGGATCCCCGGCAGGGCCTCGTGAAGTATCTGGATCACTTGCTGGCGATTCATCTGGAGCCTCGGTTCCATTGTGAGGCCGAGGTTTGACTGCGACAAATCCCATTCTCGCCGGGATTGAGAGATAAGCGTTCGCTGTGTCTTTCACTACCACCAAAAGGAAGGGCGCGGTTGTGTATAAAAGCGTCTGTAAGTCTGGTTTGAGGGCCTGAAGTAGAAGGTGGCCACCGAGTCCGGTAGGTTGATCGCGTTCTAAACCACCAACTTGGAGGACGCGATGGCCGAAGGGAAGTTTGGGCCCGGAAGGGGCTTTGGGGAAGGTCTGTTCGCAGATAGAGGGGAGAGCGTTCGGGCGCTCGTGGAGGAGGTCGTGCAGGCACTGATCGGGTCGGAGGCTGACGAGCATTTCGGGGCGCCCTGGAATGCGAAGGGCCTGCCCCGACCCAACGGCTATCGGAACGGGCTGAAG
>JBBRZL010000235.1:0-3527 GCA_038236735.1 Holophagales bacterium
AATGGGAGGTGCACCTGGCCCAGTCGGGCGAACAAGCTCTGCAGGCGCTGGCCAGGGATCCCGTGGACATCCTGATCCTGGACCTTCAGTTGCCGGACCTGGCCTCCAGCGGACTGGTTCAGCGGCTGCAGGATGCTTTTCCGGGGACGGTGCGGATCGCTCTGGCCGATTTAGGCACGGCCGAGACGATGGAGCAGGCTGAAACAGACTTCCACCGGGTCTTCCTCAAGGCCTCGGCGCCTTCCTTCCTCATCGATGCCGTGGAGAGCCTGAACATCGAGGACGACGAGGCGAACGTTCGCTCCATCCGCGCCTTCGTGGCCGGACTGGGCCGGATCCCGAGCCTGCCGAGCCTCTACACGGAACTCGTGGCCCTGCTGGAGCGGGAGGACACGGGCATGGCCGAAGTGTCCCGCCTGGTCCGGCGCGATCTCGCGGTGGCGAGTCAGGTCTTGAAGCTGGCCAATTCCGTCCACTTCGCCTCCATGCGTCCCGTGGCCGAGATCGGCCAGGCCGTGGTGAGGGTGGGCATGGATTCGCTGAAGGCCCTGGTGCTGTTCCGGGGCCTCATCTCCAGTTTCAATGGCCACCTTCCCAAAGAGATGGACATGGAGAAGCTCTGGTTTCATTCCTTCCAGGTGGCCATAGGCGTGGGCAAACTGGCCATCCTTGAGGGCCAGACGGGGCTGGCCGACCTGGCTTTTTCCGTCGGCTTGCTCCACGACGTGGGGGTGGTGGTCCTGGCCACGGATCCCTCGCATCGCTACGGCCCCCTGCTGGCCCGGGCGAATTCGAGCCGGATTCCCTTGGCGGTGCTCGAACACGAGACCTACGGGGTGGATCACACCCAGGTGGGCGCCCACCTGCTCAACCTCTGGGGCCTGCCACCCAGCTTCTGCCGCCCCATCCGGGAACACCACGCACCGCCGGCCCCTGGTGGTGAGGCGTTCCCGCTCTCCTCAGCCCTCCACCTGGCGGATGCGCGGCATGGCGGAGGCGCCGCCGCGGGGATATTCGCGGATGGCCGCTGGGGCTTGCACCCGAGCGTCCTTGGCGATGCCCAGCGCTTCGCCCGCTGGAAGGCCTGTCTGGACGAGGAAACCGACGAGGCAAGGCAGGCCTGATCAGATGACCTTGCCAGGATTGAAGATCCCCTGGGGATCCAGGGCCCGCTTGATGGCCCGCAGCGCTTGAAGTTGGGCTGGATCGGCGAGGGCCAGGAAAGCATCGCGCTTGGCGAGGCCGATGCCGTGTTCGCCGCTGAGGGTGCCACCCAGGCCCACTGCCAGGCGGAAGAGATCCAGGAGCTGCCGCTCCAGCAAAGCGGGTTCGGCCCCTCCCGCGGCCAGCAGGTTCACATGCAGGTTGCCATCGCCCAGGTGGCCATAGGTGACCGCCGGCAGGCCGAGCTGTTCCAGCCCCGTGAAGAATTCCCGCAGTCGGCTGCGGGGCACCACGATGTCCTCGCTGACCTTGCCCGGGTGGCGCTCTTTCAGGAAGGCACTGGTCAGGCGTCGCACGGCCCAGATGCCTTGGCGCTGGCGCTCGCTGGATGCGATCTCCAGCCCCTCGGCGACGGGGCCCAGCAGGTCGAGCAGGCCCTCAAGAAACGGTTCCGACGTGCAGCCCCGCTCGTCGAATTCCAGGATGGCCAGGGCCTCGCCGGGCAGGCGCCGGGCCTCCTCGGGGCCGTGGGCGCGCAGCTCCGCCAGCACTGCGGGATCGAAGAATTCGAAGGCGCTGGGCAGGAAACCCGCCGCCGCCAGCCGACCGGGCAGGTCCAGCAGCTCCTCCCAGCGTTTCACGGGGAGGAGCAGGGTGGCGTGCTCCCTGGGCAATGGCAGGAGGCGCAGGGTGGCCCCGAGGATGAAGCCGAAGATGCCTTCACTGCCGATGAGCAGTTGGCCCAGGGCCGGGCCTGCATTGGCCTTCACGCTGTGGATGCCGAAGGTGTGGATCTCGCCATCTTCCAGCAAGGCATCCACAGACAACACCCAGTGGCGGGTCATACCGTACTTGCAGGCATTGGGGCCGCCGGCATTGGTGGCCAGGGTGCCACCCAGGGCGCAGCTCTCCCAGGAGTTGGGATCCGGCGGATAGAAGAGGCCCTGAGCCTCCGCCGCGGCCTTCACTTCGCGCAGGGGCGCACTGGCCGGGGCGCTGAGGCAGAGATCCTGCGCCGAGACCTGGATATCCCCGGGCCACGCAGAGAAGTCCACCACCACCGTGCGCGCCGTGGGCACGCAGCCACCGGCCTTGCCCGTGCCCGCGCCCCGGGGCACAAGGCCGAAACCTTCGGCCTTGGCCCGCCGCACCAGCTCCCGCAGGGCGGCGGGGCCATGGGGCCGCACCACGGCCAGGGGCGGGACGCCGCGCACGTGGGATTCATCCCGGAGGAAGGGTGCCATGGCCTCGGCATCCCGGAGGATGGTGGCTTCGGGCAGGCCGGTGAGCATGTCCATGGTTTCAGTCCGAGGGGTTCCGTCTAGCCGACCAGCGTGCCCACGGCCTCGCCCTTCACCGCGGCCACGAGGTTCCCGGGCTTGTTCATGTCGAAGACGAGGATGGGCAGCTTGTTTTCCATGCAGAGGGCGATGGCGGCGGCGTCCATGACCTTCAGGCCCTTCTCCAGGACCTCCTGGAAGCTGATGCGGTCGAAGCGGGTGGCGGTGGGGTCCTTCTTGGGGTCGGCGGTGTAGATGCCGTCCACGTTGGTGGCCTTCATGACCACCTCGGCGTTCACCTCGTTGGCCCGCAGGGCGGCGGCGGTGTCCGTGCTGAAGTAGGGATTGCCCGTGCCGGCCCCGAAGATCACCACGCGGCCTTTCTCCAGGTGGCGGGTGGCCCGACGCCGGATGTAGGTCTCGGAGACCTTGGGCATCTCCAGGCCCGACAGGGTGCGGGTGTGGACGCCCTTGTGCTCCAAGGCGTCCTGGAGGGCCAGGGCGTTGATCATGGTGGCCAGCATGCCCATGTGGTCCGCCGTGGTGCGGTCCATGCCCTTGGTGGCGCCTGCCACGCCGCGGAAGATGTTGCCGCCGCCGATGACGAGGCCCACCTCCACGCCCATCTCGCGGATGACCTTCACCTGGTCGGCGATCATGCCCACCACGGCCGGATCGATGCCGTACTTCTGCTCGCCCACGAGGGCCTCACCGGAGAGTTTGAGGAGGATGCGCTTGAACTTCATGGGTGCCTCGCAGGTGCCAAGGGAGGGTCAGGCTACAAAAAGGGCGGCCCTGGGGCCGCCCTTTTTGTAGCAGAGAAAAGGCTATTTGGCGGCAGCGACTTCTTCGGCGAAGTTCTCGCTGCGCTTCTGGAGGCCCTCACCCATGATGTACTTCGTGAAGCGGCGGATGCTGAGCTTCTCGCCGATCTCCGCGGTCCGCTGGGACAGGTACTGCTGGATGGTGAGGTCGGGGTTCATGATGAAGGGCTGTTCGAGGAGGCAGACCTCCTTGAAGATGCTGTTCATCTTGCCCTCGACGATCTTCTCGACGATGTTGGCGGGCTTGCCGGTGGCCAGG
>JBBRZL010000236.1:0-3511 GCA_038236735.1 Holophagales bacterium
GCCCTACCTGCCCGCCGGACTTTCTCGGCGGCTCGAGACCGCCCGATTGGAGTAATAAAAAGGGCCGCTTTCGCGGCCTTTATGGTTGGCGCGGGCGGTCTCGAACCGGCGTCCGGCTGGGCACCGGCCTGATCGTCTCCGGCCCTCCACTGGAGGGCCTCCGCCGGGCCCTACCTGCCCGCCGGACTTTCTCGGCGGCTCGAGACCGCCCGATTGGAGTAATAAAAAGGGCCGCTTTCGCGGCCTTTATGGTTGGCGCGGGCGGTTTCGAACCGCCGACCCCTACCGTGTCAAGGTAGTGCTCTACCGCTGAGCTACGCGCCAATGGAAGAACCATTCTAGCGGAACGGGGGCGGCTGTCGAGCCTTCAGGGTGGCAGGCAGCAGGGCCCCGGGCGCCGAGGGACCGAAGCCTATTCCACGGTTACCGACTTGGCCAGGTTCCTGGGCTGATCCACGTCGCAACCGCGCAACACCGCGATGTGGTAGGCCAGCAGCTGCAGGGGCACGGCGTAGACGATGGGTGTCAGCCAGGGGTGCACGGCCGGCAGCTCCAGGACGTCCTCCGCGATGCCCGAGAGGCCAGTGTCGCCTTCGGTGACCAGGGCCAGGATGCGCCCGTCCCGGGCCGCGGCCTCCTGGAGGTTGCTGAGGGTCTTGTCCCGGTGGGCGTCCCGGGGCATGAGGGCCACCACCGGCAGGGTCTTGTCGATGAGGGCGATGGGGCCGTGCTTCATCTCGCCGGCCGGGTAGCCCTCGGCGTGGATGTACGAGATCTCCTTCAGCTTCAGGGCGCCTTCCAGGGCGATGGGGTAGCAGGGGCCGCGGCCCAGGTAGAGGAAGTCCGTGGCGCCCTGCCAGCGGTGGGCCCACTGCATGATTTTTGGTTCCAGAGCGTTCAGCCGTTCCAGGTGCGCGGGCAGTTCCCGCAGACCCTGCAGCAACTCCGCTTTGACCAGGGGATCCACCGTGCCCTTGGCCTCGCCCAGCTTGAGGGCGAGCATGGTGAGCACCGCCAGCTGGGTGGTGAAGGCCTTGGTGGAGGCCACGCCGATCTCGGGGCCGGCATGGGTGAGGATCGTGGCCTCGGCCTGCCGGGTGACCGTGGAGCCCATGACGTTGCAGATGGCCAGGGTGCGGGCGCCCCGCGCGGCGGCCTCCTTCATGGCGGCCAGGGTGTCGGCGGTCTCACCGCTCTGGGTGATGCCGATGATGAGGGTGCCGGGTTGGATGACCGGTTCGCGGTAGCGGTACTCGCTGGCGTAGTCGACCTCGACCGCGACCCGGCTCAGCTGCTCGATGAGGAACTTGCCCACGAGCCCCGCGTGCCAGCTGGTGCCGCAGGCCACGATGTGGATGCGAGTCAACTCGGCGAGCTCCTGCCCGGTGAAGGGGAGGTCCAGGGGGATCGCCTCGCCATCCAGCGGCAATCGGTTCAGCAGCGTGTTCGACAGGGCCTGGGGCTGTTCGAAGATCTCCTTCTGCATGAAGTGCTTGTATCCCCCCTTTTCGGCGGCCACGGGATCATAGGGGATGGTGAGCACAGGCCGCTGCACCTCGCTGCCATCCAGGCGGAAGATCCGGGCGCCTGCCCGGGTGAGTTCCGCGAGGTCCCCGTCTTCCAGGAAGATCACGCGGCGCGTGTGCGGCAGCAGCGGCACTACGTCCGAGGCCAGGAAGGTCTCGCCCTCGCCCAGACCCAGCACCATGGGCGGTCCGCTGCGGGCGGCCAGGATGCGATCGGGATCCGTGGCGTGCAGGCAGGCCAGGGCGTAGATGCCCTTCATGCGGCCGATGGCTTCGCGGAAGGCCTCCGGGAACGAGCGCCCCTGCTTCATCAGGTGGGCCACCATCACGGGAAAACACTCGGTGTCCGTTTCGGACCGGAAGGTCTCCCCGGCGGCCTTCAGTTCGGCGCGCAGTTCCAGGAAATTCTCGAAGATGCCGTTGTGGACCGCCACAACCTGGCCGTCGGCGCTGCGGTGCGGGTGGGCGTTCTCCTCCGTGGGCCGGCCGTGGGTGGCCCAGCGCGTGTGCCCGATGCCCAGGGGCGTCGGATCGGACAGGTCCACCTTGGCCGCGAGGTTGGCCAGTTTGCCCGAGGCGCGGATGATGTTGAATTCGCCGGACCCGGAGGACAGGGCCACCCCGGCGCTGTCATAGCCCCGGTACTCCAGGCTTCGCAGCCCGTCCACCAGGATGGCCATGGCGCCCTGCTGCCCGATGTAACCGACGATGCCGCACATGGAAGCCTCCCGTTCGCAATCTTGAACCTAGCGCGAAGGTGCAATGGAGCCAATGTGGTGCACTCTACCCGAACTGCGGCACTGCCGATGCCACAGGTGTGGCAGGGGGACACGTTGCAAGCGGTGCGCGGCTTTGCCGCGATCGGCCCGGGGGCCTGGGGGGGAGGCTCCGTGTCCACGAGCGCAAGCGAGTGGGAGCAAGGCAAGGCATTGCGTCACACGGAGGCGCGCAGAGCGACATCAGATCCCCACATCGCATGCGTCGCGAGGGGAACCCCCGGAAGAATTTGAGCAAAGCGAAGCCCGGCTCAGCCGGGCTGAGCGCAGGGGTCCGGGGATGTGCGCGCAGCGCGGGATCCCCGGAGAACATCAGGCCAGACTGCGGATCCTAGCGGCGCGGCTGTCGATCTCGGTGATCCGGAAGGCGAAATTGCCATCCACGACGACGACCTCGCCCTTGGCGATGAGCTTCCCGTTGACCAGCAGTTCCACCGGCGCATCCGCGCTGCGGTTGAGTTCCAGGATGGAACCTGGCGTGAGTTTGAGCAGCTCGCCCATCTGCATCTCGGTCTGGCCCATGCGGACCACCACCGGCAGCTGGATGTCCAGCAGCAGGTCCAGGTTGCCGGCATCGGTCATGGGACCAGAGGCCACCGGGGCCTGGCGGGACGGCGCCGCTGGGGCCTCCATGGCCACCGGGCTGGGTGCCGCCTGCACCTCCACCAGGCCCAGCTTGCGCTTCAACTGCTGGAGCAGAAGCTCGGGAAAGAGCAGGTGGATGGTGGTGCTGAGGCCGTCCTGGGTGGTGGGCAGGGCCAGATCCTGGAAAACCCCCTGGCCCATGTGTTCCGCGAAGGCTATCGCCTCCGGCGCCACGCCGAGGATCTCGACGTTGGCGATGGCGAAGGTTTCGCCGGCCAGATCCGAAAGGGTCTGGTTGGCGCTGCCCATCACCTGGTTGAAGGTCTCCGCCAGGGCATCCTTGGAATCCCCCACCAGGTCCTCGGCGGGGGTGCCTTCGCCGCCCAGCATGAGGTCCACGAGCATGGTGCCCTCCTTGAGGGGGAGGACGAAGAAGAGCGAACCCGTCAGGCCCTTCTGGTAGTTGGCCTTGACCAGGATGGCCGTGGCCTCGTGCAGGGCGGCAATCGCCGTGGGATCCAGCACCTCGCCCGGGTTGGATTTCAGCTGGAACTCGCGCCCCGTGAGCATGGAGAACACGGAGGCCATGCTTTCGGCGAAGGTGCCGCCGGCTTTCTGGAAGAA
>JBBRZL010000237.1:0-3478 GCA_038236735.1 Holophagales bacterium
CAGGGGCGGCTGCGCCTGTCGGCCCAATCCGACGGGACAGAACCCACCGAGGCGATGGATTCCGCCGAGATCCAGGCGACGCTGCAGGCCCGCGAAGTCCTGGTGCGGGACCTGCACCAGCACCCGGACCGGGACAAGATCCACCTGAGCCTCTGGGTGCCCATCGGCGCCCGGGAGACGGGGGGGGCCGACGGGGCACTCCTGCTGATGCTGGACCCCCGGACCTTCCTCTTTCCCCTGATCCAGTCCTGGCCCACGGCCAGTCCCAGCGCGGAAACCCTGCTGGTGCGCCGGGAGGGGGACGCGGTCCTCTTCTTGAACAACCTCCGGCACCGGCCGGGCTCGGCCATGAGCTTCCGCTTGCCGCTGGCCGAGAATCCGAAACTGCCCGCGGCGCGGGCCGTGGCGGGCGAAGAGGGCCTGCTGGAGGGCACGGACTACCGGGGTGTGCCAACCGTGTCCGTCATGCGCCAGGTGCCGGGCACGGCCTGGTCCATGGTGGCCAAGGTGGATGCGGCGGAGGTCTATGGGCCCCTGCGGCGCTGGGTGTGGCTGGTGGGCTGCGCTCTGCTGGGCCTGGTGATCCTGCTCGCGGGGGGGGTGGCGCTGTTCCTGCGGCACCATGACGCGGACATGCTGCGCAAGCAGATGCAATTGTCGGAGCGCTTCGAAACCCTCATGCGCGAAGCCAACGACATCGTCCTGGTCCTGGATGGCACAGGCCGCATCCTGGAGGCCAACACCAGGGCAGTGGAACACTATGGCTACGAGCTGGCGGAGCTTCACCGCATGAGCATCATGGACCTGCGGGAGCCGGAATTCAGGGCAGCGGCGAAGGAAGCGTTCGACCAGGCGATGGTCCAGGGCTCCATCCGTTTCGAGGCCACCCATTGCTGCAAGGACGGGAGCCTCTTCCCTGTGGAAGTCAGTTCCCGGGCCGTGCACCTGGACGGGGATCTGCGGGTGATCAATTTCATCCGCGATATCACTGAGCGCCGGGCGCAGGAGCGGGAGATCCAACGGATGGCCAGGCTCTACGCCGCCCTCAGCCAGGTGAACCAGGCCATCGTGTGGTCCAACGGTCGGCAGGCCCTGCTCGACAAGATCTGCGAAGTGCTGGTGGCCTTCGGGCACTTCGACATGGCCTGGATTGGCTGGAACGACCCTCAGTCGCACCGGGTCTCCGTGGCCGCCCGGTACGGGGATGCCCAGGGCTACCTGGACCGCATCCAGGTGGCCAGCGATGATTCGCCACTGGCCCAGGGCCCCGTGGGCACGGCGATCCGGGAAGGCTGCCCCTGCGTGATCAATGATTTCCTGCACGCCCCCGGCAGCGAACCCTGGCGGCAGACCGCATCGGAAACAGGCTACGGCTCCGTCGCCGCCTTTCCCATCCGGCAGGGGGGCGAAGTGGTGGGCGCCCTGGCCGTCTATGCCGCGGAGGTGGATTTCTTCGGCCCCCAGGAGGCGGCGCTGCTGGAGGAAGCCGCCGGGGATGCCAGCTTCGCCCTGGACCATCTGCTGGAGGAAAGCCGCCGCCTGGAGGCCGAGGCGGCCCTGCAGCGCTCCGAGGTGAAATTCGCCAGCGCCTTCCACACCAGCCCCGACGCCCTCAACATCAACCGCCTCGCCGATGGAGTCTGCATCGAGGTCAATGAAGGCTTCACCCGGGTCACGGGCTACACCCCCCAGGATGTGCTGGGGCGTTCCACACTGCCGGGCGACCTGGGCCTCTGGGTGCGTGGCGAAGACCGGGCCCGCCTATTGGAAGGGTTGCGCCAGCACGGCGTGGTCGAAGGCCTGGAGGCGCCCTTCCGGCGCAAGGATGGCCGGGTGATCACGGGGTTGATATCGGCCACCTTGCTCGAGGTGGGGGGCGAGCCCTGCATCCTCTCCCTCACCCGCGACATCACCGAGCGGAAGCTCCAGGAGCTGGAACTGGCTCGCATGACCCGGCTCTATGGGGCCCTCAGCCAGGTGAGCCAGGCCATCGTGGTCGCCACCACCAAGGAGGCCCTGCTGGCCAAGGCCTGTGAGGCCATGGTGGAGGCCGGGAAGTTCAACATGGCCTGGATCGGCTGGCATGACCCCGTGACCCACCGGGTGGCGGTGGCAGCGTCCCACGGCGATGTCCAGGGCTTCCTGGGTGGCCTGCGGGTCTGCAGCGATGACTGTCCCCATGGCCGGGGGCCCACTGGCGTCGCCATCCGGGAGGGTCGACCCTGCATCGTGAACGACTTCCTGGGGAGTGCCACCACCCAACCCTGGCACGACGCCGCGCGGAGGGCCGGCTTCGCCGCCAATGCCGCCTTCCCCATCCGGATAGAGGGCGCTGTGGTGGGGTCCCTCACCCTTTACGCCGCCGAGCGGGACTTCTTCGGCCCCCAGGAAGTGGCCCTGCTCGAAGAGACCGCCAAGGATGTGTCCTACGCCCTGGATCACTTCCTGGCGGAGGCGCGGCGACGCGAGGCCGAACGGGCCCTCCAGGAGAGCGAACGGTTCCTGGCGGAGGCCCAGGCGGCGGGGGGCGTCGGGACCTACACCTGGAACATTCTGGAGAATCGCTGGACGAGCAGTCCCTACCTCGACCGGATTTTCGGAATCGGCCCGGACCACCCCCGCAACTTGGCGAGCTGGAACAATCTCGTGGCGCCGGACTACCATGACCGGATGGGGGCCTACGTGGCCGGCCTCATCGCGCGGCGCGAACCCTTCGATCTGGACTACCCCATTCTCCGCATGTCCGATGGGGCCCACCGCTGGGTCCATGGACAGGGCGAGCTCCGCTGGGATGCCGCCGGGAACCCGGTGGCCCTGGTGGGCACCATTCAGGACATCACCGAGCGCAAGCTGGCTGAGCAGGTCCTGAAGCGGATCGAGATGGCCCTGGAGCAATGCCCACTCTCCATCGTGATCACGGATCCCCGGGGCGTCATCGAATACGTCAACCCCGCCTTCACGGTGTTCTCGGGCTATTCGGCCGCAGAAGCTCTCGGGCAGAACCCCCGGCTCCTGAAATCCGGTCGCACGCCCGCCGAGGTCTATCGGGAGATGTGGGCTACGCTGCTGCGCGGGGAAGTCTGGGTGGGCGAGTTCGAGAACCGGAAGAAGGACGGTACCCTGTTCCAGGAACGGGCCACCTTGGCCCCGGTCCGGGACGAGAACGGAACGATCACCAGCTTCATCGCGGTCAAATCAGACATCACCCAGGCCAAGCAGGAAAAGGTGGAGCGGCTGGCCCTGGAGGCCCAGCTGCACCAGTCGCAGAAGCTGGAAAGCCTGGGTAGCCTGGCCGGCGGCGTGGCCCATGACATGAACAACGTGCTGGGCGCCATCCTGGTATTGGCCTCCACCCTGCGCGAGGCGGAAGATGCCGCCTCCCCGGTTGCGAAGAAGCTCGACACCATCGCGAATGCCTGCCTGCGGGGCCGGGGCGTGGTCAAGGGCCTGCTCTACTTTGCCCGCAAGGATCTCGAGG
>JBBRZL010000238.1:0-3386 GCA_038236735.1 Holophagales bacterium
CCGGGGGCCGCCGGGGGGCGCCCCACCCCCCACGCCCGCTGGCCTCGCCGACCCGGGGGCTGAAGCGGGCGGGGGAGTCCAGGGTGACGGTGGCACCGACGATGGGGGCGCCCTTGGCGTCCTTCACGGAACCGGACAGGGAGCCACTGGTGACCTGCGCCACGAGGGCGCTGCCAGAGACCAGGGCGAATGCGACCGCAGACCCGCCTAGAATTGCTTTCGTTCGAAACATGGTGTTTTTTCTCCTCAAGATTCAGGTCGATGTCAGGGGAACCCGGCTCAGAAACGGAAGGTGTACCCGATTTCCAGGTGGAAGGCGTTGCGCTTCTGCTCGTCAAGGCGATCACCGGCATAGACGACGTGGGAGCCAGGGGTGGCCAGGCTGCCGGAAACGATGGGGGCGCCATAGTTATGCCGGAAGTTGATGGAGGTGTAGGCCAGGGAGATCAGGTTCAGCTCGAAGGCCGAATCCTGGTTGATCTGGTAGGTCACACCCACGAAGGGGCTCACCGTGAACACGCTCTTGGTGGGCGTGCCGTTGTAGGTGTCCTCAGTGCTAAAACTGGTGTTGGCAATGTCGCCGATGTACTCGTGGCGGAACTTCGATTGGCCCACCTGGGCGCCGAGCTGCCAGGACCAGGTGTTGGTGATGGGCTGTTCGTAGCTGAAGCGCGCATTCACCTGATTCAGGGAGTTCTTGCGGCTGTCGACTGAGTTGGCTGGATCGACCAGGTTGGCCGCACTGAAGGAGGGATCGAGACCCGCGAGGTACTGGCGACCGGGCTTGTAGTAGTAGCCCAGTTCGCCGTTGAGGGTGCCCCAGTCGGCCTTGTAGTGCAGGTTGAGGCCGAAGCCGAAGGCCGAGGACTGGAGGTGGTCCTGGTTGTCGAGGCCATTCGCGGCACGAAGCTTGAAGTCAAACCCGATCCCCTTCTCCTGCGCGAGGAGGAAGGAGGACCCAAAGATGATTAGGGCAGCGATTCGGCCCATGTTGTGGATTCCACGAAGCATGGTGATTTGCTCCTACAAAAGTGCGGCATGGCCGCAGGGTGAACGTGAAGGGGGAGGCACCGGTGGGGGGGAGTCCGGCCCGATGTCGCCTAGGCCCTCTTTGAAAGTGGTGGTGAGGCCTGAACCAAGGGGCACATCCTGAAGGGTGCCGGATCGACTGTCCTTGAATCCGGTAGGGGAGGTTAGTCCCATAGGAAACCATCGTGCAACTCTTTTGGCATTTTTTGGGAACTTTGCGATTCTTTGCGACATGCAACCCCATTTGATGAAGCCGCCCAGAGTTCATCGAAGGAGCGGGGTCGGTCGGGGCTGGAAAGATAAGGGCGGGACCTGGAAATAACCCTATCAGAACGGGATGCGTTTTTTGGGTTCCCAGAAGAATTTCGGGAACCATCCTTTATCACCACGCATTCAATCAGGTTTTTTAAAAGGCGACTCAGCACCCGATGGTGGCCAGTAACCAAGGACGGGTTGATGAAGGAACCACAGCCCAATCAAGGGTTGCCAGGTATAATTCCGGCTTCAAGACAGTCCCCGCCTTGGCCGACACGAGGAACAGGAGGTCGCCCTTGGCCACTTTCTTGCCCACCTGGGCCAGGACCTTGATCCCCACCCCCAGATCGAGGACATCGTTGCGGTCCTTCCGGCCGGCGCCGAGGTCCATGGCCAGGAGGCCCAGGGCGCGACCGTCGATGGCGGCGATGTAGCCATCCCGGTCGGCCCGCACCTCGACCACCTGTCCGGGCTGGGGCAGGCGGCTGAAGTCGTCCAGGGCCCTGGCGTCGCCGCCGTTGAGGGTGACGAAGCGCCGCAGGGTGGCCAGGGCCGAGCCGTCCTGGATGGCGGCCTGCACCTTGGCCTGGGCCTGCTCCAGGGTGGTGGCCACGCCACCCATGATCAGCATCTCGGCGGCCAGGCGGAAGCTCATCTGGGCCAATTCGGAAGCGCCGTGCTCGCCCCGGAGGATCTCCACGGATTCCATGACTTCGAGCGCATTGCCGATGGCCCAGCCCAGGGGCGCGTCCATGCGGGTGATGAGGGCGCGGATCTGCATGCCGTGGGCGGTGCCCACGGCCACCATGCTCTGGGCCAGGGTGGTGGCATCCTCCAGGGTCTTCATGAAGGCGGTGGGGCCGCACTTCACGTCCAGCACCAGGGCGTCGGCGCCACCCGCCAGTTTCTTGGACATGATGCTGGCGGTGATGAGGGGGATGCTCTCCACGGTGGCGGTGATGTCCCGCAGAGCGTAGAGCTTCTTGTCCGCGGGGGCGATGTCGGCGGTCTGGGCGGAGTTGGCGAAGCGGGTCTCGACCAGGCTCCGCAGAAATTCAGCTTCGCTCAGTTCGACCTTCAGGCCCGGGATGGCGGCGAACTTGTCCACGGTGCCGCCGGTGTGGCCCAGGCCCCGGCCGCTGAACATGGGGCAGGGGACGCCGCAGGCGGCCACGATGGGGCCGAGGATCAGGGTGGTCTTGTCGCCCACGCCGCCGGTGCTGTGCTTGTCCACCTTGAGGCCGGGCACGGCGGAAAGGTCGAGGCGCTTGCCGGAATCGCGCATGCCCAGGGTGAGGGCCAGGGTCTCTTCGGTGCTCATGCCACGCCAGCAGATGGCCATGAGCAGCGCGGCACTCTGCTCGTCCGGGATGGAGCCGTCCGCGGCGCCCTGGACCCAGAAGGCGATCTGTTCGGCAGACAGGGCCCCGCCTTGCTTCTTGGTGTAGATCAGGTCGTACATCCGCATGGGATGACTCCTTCTATTTGGGTTGGGTCAGATGCCCTGCAGCATGGCCTCGAGGGGCGCCGCGTCCCCGCGGCCCTTGAGGCGGGCCTTGAACTCGACGAGGTCCTTCAGGGCCTGGGGACGGTCCCCGGCCAGGCGATCGACGTCCATCTGGCTGGTCCAGAAGGCCTCGGCCCAGGCTTCACCGGCCGCAGCCTTGGACCGCAGGGGATCCAGCTGGGCCCGGGCTTCCTGCACCTGGCCCAGGGCCAGGGCCCGCTGGGCCAGGCGGATGTGGCCCCAGGCATCCTCAGCCGGGGCGGGCACCTGTCCCTTGCCGTCCAGGGTGAGGCGCCAGGTGGCGGCCAGACCCGCGGTGGCGGCCTTCGCGGAGGAGGGCGCCGAAGCCACGAGGGCATCGAGACGCCCGAGGCGCTCCCGCATGCGCTGCTCGACCTGCGCGGGAACCGGGGGCGTGATGCCGTCACCCTCCACTTCCGCCTGCAAAGTGGCGAGGGCGGCTTCATGCTTCTCGATGACACCCGTGTGCCAGGCATTCCAGGCACCGTAGAGCAGACCCAAAAGCACCACCGAGGCGGCGCCGATGAGGAGGGGCTTCAGCAGTCCGCCATCCTCTTCCTCGCCCTGCCCGAGC
>JBBRZL010000239.1:0-3307 GCA_038236735.1 Holophagales bacterium
CAACGGGTGATGAAGACCTGGCTCACATCGTTGGCACTCGCAGCCTTGACCACTTTGTAGTCCAGGATCCGGTAGTTCACCGACGTGTCGGTCACGATGCGATCCAGCACATCCTGACGCACGGCCTGGGCTTCGGGACGCCCGCTGAAGTAGGCATCCCCCAAGAGGCGCTTGTTCTCGAGCCGGAGGTTCTTCAGCCGACCGATGGGGAGCTGGGTGTCGTTGTGGGATACCAGCAAGGGGAGCCCGTTAGGCGCGGCCCTGCTCATGTCGATGTTCTCGGCGCCGTGGAGCAGGATCTCGTCGCCATAGTCCCGGCGCACGGGTGTCTCGCTGGAGAGCGAGAGTGTAATGTAGCTGCTGGTTTCGGCTTCGGCGCGATTCACCACGCTCTCGATGGCGAAGTGCCGTACCTGGTTGGCTCGAATTTTCATGGGTTACCTCATCAGTAATTCAGGGGGCGGGTTCAGCAGCTGGAGCCGGGGCCGGTGCAGCTGGGGCAGGCGGAGCGGTCAGGTCGGACGCGCCATCCGGGACGGGCATGACGATACTGGACTTGGGGAGGATGACGAACTTGACGCCCTTGGACTTTTCCAGGGCCTGCTCGGCTGCGATGTCGTCCAGGACCTGCTCGTAGGTGGTCCCGCGCTCTGCGCAGATCTGGGTCCGGCTCATGATTCGCTCTTCGACCAGCACCTTCTGAGCCTCGGCCTCCTGGAGTGGATTCGAGAATTCGTAAGCCTTCCCGGAGAACTCGCAGGACTTATACCAATCGTAGGAGCCCAGGACCGGGGGGAGTCCGAGCTTCCCGGAGGCGCACGACTGGTCGATCCATGCCTCGAAAATCGGGACCAGCACCTTCTCAATAAACAGAGCCTGCAGCTTCCGGTAGAAGGCCCGCTCCACGATGAACGCCGCCCGCATGCTGCTGAAACTAGTGTTCTGAAAATCGCTGTAGAGGTTGTTGTAGGAGATCCCCAGGCCCGCGGAGATCTCGCGCTTGTAGTCCGCGGTGAACGGCGCGAAGGCCACGTTGGGATGGGTCGGGTCCATCCACTTGGCATCGACCCCAGGGGGCAGGACTTCGGCCATGCCCGGCTGGATGGTGTTCTGCCGGGTGGACGCCGGGAGGGCGGCCTCCATGGCAATCTCGGGATCGAGGGCGTCCGGCTGCTCCTGGGTGTAGACCACGAACTTGCTGGCCTGGATCCGAGCCGCGATCAGCTCAGCCTTCCGATATTCATCGAGCGCTTTGATCGTGGTCATCACGGCCGTCGTCATGGGGATGCCCCGCGGGGCCCCGATCTGGTATGGGACATAAGCGTGCAGGATGGCGGCGGCGGGCTCGTAGACGTAGCGCAGCAGTCCTTCACCTGGGTGGTGATTCGTCAGGCAGTATTCAAGCGGCCGACCATACTGGTCCCGCTTGATTCCCATCTCGTAGAGCTCGTGCTTCACGACGATGAGCTGCTCGGAGTGCAGCAGCTGGACCTGGAAACCCCACTTGCCCTCGCCGAAGCACTTCTTCCCCAGGATCTCGCCATCGATGGCGAGGCTCTGCACCCACATGTCGAGCGCGTCCACCAGGCTGTATTGCCCGGTGATCTCGAAATTGCCACGCCTCGTGAAGTCTTCCCATGCGGCCTCGATCTTGTGGGCTACGGCCTGGTTGATCGCGCCCTTGGCGTTCCGCACGGTGGAACGAAACTGAAACCCCTTGTGGCCGATGACGTTCTGTTGAAGCAAGCTCACAAAATTGTTGATCACCGGGGAGTTGCAGTAGAGGTCCCGGGAGCGCGCCTTGAGCACGCGCATGTCGTTGTAGAGTTCCTGCGCCGGGCTGAAGTCCACAGCCGTCCAGGACGCGGTGAAACGATTGAACTTCGCGGCCTCGAATGACCGCTTGTAATTCCCAACAGCGCGGAGGGTTCGGGCCTGCTTGGCAGCCGTCATCTCGGAGAACGACTGCACCTTCAGCGCGACTTCCTGGTCGAGATCAGCGAGCGACATGAGGATCCTTAGAGGCTGTAGAGAATGTTTCCAAGGGCAAGCTTGCCCTGTTCGGACCGCACGCGGACCAGGTAGAAGGCCCTGAGCGCCAGCAGCCCCGCCCGATCCTTTTTTACTTGGGTCCCGGCGATGCTGTATTCCGTGACATCGCTCCCGGCGCCCGCGGCCAGGGCCGCCTCGACGTCGTCGAATGCTTTGCGATTGGCCGAGCGGGGATCGCCCACCAGGGTACTGAGGTCGGCCCAGATGATGCCCTCGACCTGGCCCAGAGTGATCCGTTCGCCCGCCACGTTGGAGAGGTGAGCGGATAGGGTGTAGGTCCCCGGCGCGTAGGCGGCCGTGACGCTGGCCAGGACCCCCATGAGGAAGGCCCCGTCAGTCGTGGGGGTGGATGCGAAGGAGATCGCGGGCAGGCCCAGGCGCAGGAGGGTGTAGGTCAGCGTCCACAGGGCGGCGTCATAGTCTGTCAGGACGACCCGAAATGAAATGGTGTCGCCCTGAAACCACGTCTTTTCGGGAAAAACTGAATCGATGTCCATCTGCTGCAGCCCTCTGGTAAGTAATTCGCTAGATGGTCGGCATGGCATCAAAGACCTGCTCCACCGGGCCAGAGGGCGTGTCGGGATTGGCCCCTCTGATCTTGAGAAGATAGCGTTCTTTGGCGGACAAAGGCATCACGATTGCCTCTGGATCCGTCGTTTCTTCGGCATTTTCCGTCGCGGGGTCTGGGGCTGGATCCATCACCATCTCCTTCTTGAGCTTCTTGGGTTTCTTCGCCTCGGACTTTTTCGATTAATAGGACGCCAGGTCCTCCAGGTTCCACGGACCACTGATGAGCAGGGCCGCCTCCGAGTAGACGGTGCAGTCGAGCACCTCTACGGCCCGCCCCCTGGGGTGGGGCTCGTAGCCACGGCGACCGGCCGCATGGAAGGGGCGCTCACCCAGCAGCTGGTCGAAGTAGACCTGGTCGAGATCGTTTGGGAAATGTTGGTAGCGGGCCCCGGGGCTCTCGACGGTCAGGTTCCCGAAGACGTGGTCTTTCACTTGGACTGTGTCGATCATCCAGAGCGCGTATTTCGTTTTGGCGCGGACGGCGATGTTCCGCTGGAAGTGGCTCGCCCCCTTGATGGGATAGACCAGGCCCTGCATCTTGGGCCGCTTGCGGAACTTGAGCCCCTCGCCCCGGAAGTGCCCGCCCGTGTCGATGGCCACGGCGCGGAGTCGCATGATCTCACCGTCTTCACGCGGCCAGTCCTGGAGGAGGAATGCCTCGAGGCGGTCCCAGGGCTCAGTCGTG
>JBBRZL010000240.1:0-3242 GCA_038236735.1 Holophagales bacterium
AAGCTCAGGTGGGCGCCGCCCTGGAGCAGGAGCACCTTGTAGTTGGCGGGCAGGCCCATGAGCTCCTTGGTGAGGGCGATGGCCTCCTCGTGCACCGCGTCGTACTCCTTGGAGCGGTGGCTGATCTCCATGACCGACATGCCGGTGCCGGCGAAGTCCAGCAACTCTTCCTTGGCGCGCTCGAGGGCGGGCAGGGGCAGGCCGGCCGGGCCGGCGTAGAAGTTGATCGCGCGATGGGTCATGGGAGACTCCTGAGTTTTAAATGAAACATTGGGTCCACAGATTTCACAGATTCACACAGATTTCATAAGGGATCACTGCAATGGAAGCTAAGGTCTTTTGCACGTTCTATCTGTGTAATCTGTGTAATCTGTGGATCAAAAGATTTTAAAAACCTTTACGCTTTGAAATCCTGCAGGATGAGAACGACTTCGTCGCCGATGCGGCCGAGGTTTTCCTTGGAACTGGCACCGATGTGGGGGGCCATGAAGACGTTCGGCGCGCTGAGCAGGGGACAGTCCGCCGGGGGCGGATCGCTGGGCCACACGTCGGTGCCGTAGGCGCGGAGCTTGCCGCTGGCGAGGGCGGCCACCACGTCGGCTTCCACGATGCACTTGCCGCGGCCGGTGTTGATGAGGATGAGGCCGTCCTTGGCCTTGGCCAGGAACGCGGCGTTGATCATGCCCTTGGTGTCGTCGGTGAGGGGCGTGTGCATGCTGATGAGGTCGGCCTTGGCGGCCAACTCGTCGAGGCTCACCAGCTGGGCGATGGGGTGCTCCTTGAGGAAGGGATCGTAGGCGAGCACCGTCATGCCGAAGGCCTGGGCGCGCTTGGCCACTTCGCTGGCGATGGCGCCGGCGCCGATGAGGCCCAGGGTCTTCTTGAACAGTTCCGTGCGCTTCAACTCACTCTTGAGGAACTTGCCCTCCTTCATGGAGACATGGGCCTCGATGAGGCGGGCGGGGATGGCCACCATGAAGGCCATGGCCATTTCCGCCACGGCCACACTGCTGGCCCGGGGCGTGTTGACGGCCTTGATGCCCTTCTCGGCGCAGAGCTTCTTGTCCACGTTGTCCATGCCCACGCCGCCGCGGATGACCAGCTTCAGGTTCGGCGCCTTGGCCAGGAGCTCGGCGTCGACCTTGGTCTTGGAGCGCACCAGGAGGACTTCGGCTGTGCCCAGGGTGGCGAGATCACTGCTGACCTCCCCGAAGGGCTTGAGCCGCTCCGGCAGTTTGGCGTCAAAGGCGTCGGCGATGAGGATATTCATGGGAACTCCGCTAGAGAAAAGAAAGTGAGTCCACAGATTTCACAGATTCACACAGATTTTAAAAGCAATGGCAAAGGGAGGAAGGGTCGGGATTTTGGCAGTTCTAATCTGTGAAATCTGTGGAATCTGTGGATCAAAGCAGTTCCTGACAAGGCTCAGCCTTCGTACATCCGGACCAGCAACCCGGAGCGCAGCTTGGGTTCGAACCAGGTGGATTTGGGCGGCATGACTTCGCCGGCGTCGGCCACGCTCATGAGCTGGGTGAGCGAGGTGGGGTAGACGGAGAAGGCCACGGCATAGCCCTCCTTCACGCGCCGCTCCAGCTCGTCCATGCCCCGGATGCCACCCACGAAGTCGATGCGGGTGTTGGTGCGGGGATCGTCGATGCCGAGGATGGGGCTGAGCAGGTTCTCCTGGAGGATGCTCACGTCCAGGCCGCGCACGGGGTCAGCAGCGGGGAAGGAGCCGGGCCTGGCCTTCAGTTCGTACCAGGTGCCGCCGAGATACATGCCGAAGGTGGTGGGGGCCTGGGCGGCGCGGTGGGTCGCTACCGTCACTTCGAACTTCTCGCCGACCTTGGCGAGGAAGGCTTCCGGGCTGAGGCCGTTGAGATCCTTCACCACGCGGTTGTAGTCCATGATCTTCAGCTGGTCGTGGGGGAAGACCACGGCCATGAAGCTTTCATAGGGTTCCTCCCCGGTGCTGGAGCCTTCCACGGCGCGGCGGGCCTGGCCGTAGCGGATGGCCGCGGCGGTACGGTGATGGCCGTCGGCGATGTAGAGGGCGGCCACGCCGTTGAAGAGGTGCACCAGTTCGTAAACGACCGTTTCGCCCGACACCACCCACACGGTATGGCCGATGCCATCCGGCGTGACGATGTCATAGACCGGCACCTGCTTGCGGATGTCGTTCACGATGTGGTCGATGTAGGGCACGGCCCGGTAGGTGAGGAAGACGGGCTCGGCGTTGGCGGCCTGCTCGGTGACGTGGCGGGTGCGGTCATCCTCCTTGTCCTTGCGGGTGAACTCGTGGCGCTTGATGACCCCGGTCTCGTACTCCTCCACGGAGCAGAGGCCCACCAGGCCGGCCTGCACGTGATCGCCCATGCGCTGCTGGTAGACGTAGAGGCAGGGCGTGTTCTCGGGGAAGAGGGTGCCGTTCGCGATGAGGCCGCGGAGGTTGGCCACCCCCTTGGCGTAGACCTCGTCGGCGTGGACATCGATGCCCGCGGGCAAGTCGATCTCGGGGCGCCCCACGTGGAGGAAGGAATGGGGATTCCCCTTGGCCAGTTCGGCGGCCTCCTGGGTGTTCACCACGTCGTAGGGAACGGAGGCCACCTGGGCGGCGAGTTCGGGCCGGGGCCGGTAGGCTCGGAAGGGCTTCAGCTGGGACATGGACACCTGCCTGGGAGGGGGCCCCGGTGGGGCCGCACTGGCGCCATTATTCCCCCATCGGCCCCCCATCGACGACCAGAAGGTTGTTTTTTTTCAAAATGGGTTAAATTTTGACAGAAATCTCAATTGTCGAGGGTTCCGCTGCCAATGCGGCAAGGACTCAAGCCTCGCCGAACTCGGGGCTCCCGTGGTCGAAGAGCATGGCCGCGTTCATCAGGAGTTCCGTGAGGGGCAGCTCGATGGTGGGATCCACCCGGCAGGTCTCCACGAACTCGATGTCGGGCCGGTCCCAGGTGAGGATCTCGTAGGCGGCGTTCACGCCCTCGTCGGTCCGGTAGGCCGCGTGCACGACCTCGCCCTGCTTGAGGTAGAGCAGGCCCATGCCGGCCTCGGACTTGACGGTGAGGGTGCAGGACTTCTTCTCCCAGTTGAGCAGCTGCAGAATGCTGTTCAGGCCGATGCCCCGCACCATGCCGGTGGGCTCGAACTGGGCCGCCGTGCGGATGGCATCCATGAGGATGGTGAGGCGAGGCGGCTTGCTGAGGATGCTGATGGCGCCCATCTGCAGGGGCGTGTTC
>JBBRZL010000241.1:0-3198 GCA_038236735.1 Holophagales bacterium
CTCCAAGAGGCCACGCGCCTCGCCACCCTGCGGTACACGGCCGGCCTCTCCAGCTACATGGAAGTCCTCGAGGCCCAGCAGCAGCTCTTCCCGGCTCAGAACGCCCTAAGCCAGGCCCGGCTGGCCCGCCTGCTCACCCTGGTCCAGCTCTACAAGGCTCTGGGCGGCGGATGGAACCTGGAAGATCCCACCCGCTCACCGAACAAAACCCCGTGACATTTGGGCATTCAAAACGGGGTTCGTCTTGTTCGCGGTGGCGGCGTTCTCGTCCAGTTCCTTGAGCGGGTCCTGGTGGGCGGGCAGGTGGATCTTGAAAGTGCTGCCCTTGCCTGGTTCGCTGGCCACGTGCAGGCTCCCGCCATGCCCATGGACGATGCCGTAGACCACTGAGAGGCCCAGTCCAGTGCCTTGGCCCACCTGCTTCGTGGTGAAGAAGGGCTCGAAGATCCGTTCCAGTGTCTGTGGATCCATGCCGCAGCCAGTGTCCCTGATGGTGAGCAGGACGCAGGGCTCCAGGAAGGACTGATCACCCACCCTCCGGCCAGATTCCGCCGGTTGGAGTTGGATGGAGAGGACCCCACCACCTGGCTGCATGGCCTGGCTGCCGTTGATGCCCAGGTTCAGGATCACCTGATGGAATTGGGAAGGATCGCCCAGGATCCGGACCCCCTTGGTCAGATCACTCCGCACTTGGACGTTTTTCGGCAGGGTGGTCTCAAGCAGGCTGATGACCTCCGTGACAAGACTCGTGAGATCAAAGGAAACCCAGGTGTCATCCGTGCGGCGGCTGAAGTTCAGGATCTGCGCACTCAACTCCCGGGCGCGGCCACCCACCTGCTGAATGATCTCCAGCTTTCTCTGGATGGGATTGTCCGGTTCCACCTGCATCTCGATGAGTTCGGCGGCATGGAGAATGGCAGTGATCAGGTTGTTGAAGTCGTGGGCCATCCCCCCCGCCAGGGCGCCGAGGGCATCCATCTTCTGAGCCTGGCGAAGGTGCCGGTCCTTCTCGACCTCAAGGGTGATGTCCCGGAGCCGCACCACCAAGGATTCGACGACGCCTTCGGAATTGCGCACCGGAGAGACGGTTCCCTCGAAGGCGATGCTCTTGCCGGCCCGGGTCTTCAGGGATGAGCGGCCGGTCCAGGCCTTGCCCGAGCGTGCCTGCTCCAACGCAGCGGCCAGGATCCGGCACTCGAACAGTTCCGTGAACTTCTGTCCTGGGGCCCAGTGGCTGGGATCTTCGAATATCTGCGAAAAATTGACATTCGAATAGATGACAGCGCCGTTCCCAGCATCAAGTATGGCAATGACTTCCATGACCTGGTCGAGTGCGGAAGAGAGGCGCTTGCTCGTCTCCTCTAGTTGCCTTTTTTCCGTCATATCTTTGACCACTGCCAAGGACTCCCGATACTTGGAATCGCTGAGACTTGTGACCTTCCACTGCCGGAACGGCCAAAAAGGAGTTAGGAGACTGGGAGGCCGGGAGGCATGGATTGTGCGAGTTACACCCATTGAAGTCTCCGGGATCTCACAGCCTCCTGAAAAAGCAGGGGAAGGGTGATCTCAAGATCATCGGAAGCATAGTTCCCGACATGAGGTCGAGATCCGAATTCCGCCGAACGGTGCTATTTCCGCCGCTGAACGGACAGCCTGCCACCCTGGGAGCATTGCCCGAGCCCGGTCGGAGCCGGTTGCCTTAAATGATTCCGGCCGAGACGGACTCTCTCGTTCGCGGGGTCATGGCGCGGCTGACAGTCAATTCCACTTTGGGGGCGATGAGCACCTTGATCCGTCCCACCGCGGTGGGACGGATTCCCTTGACCATCTGGGGTCGCAGCAGCAGGTGGCGCTGGATGCGCAGCATGCCGTCTTCCGGGAAGGCCTCCTCCACTTCCGCCAGGGCGGTCCAGCGGGTCTCATAGCGATTGAGGCCCCGACAGGCCCACACCCGCTCATCCGTCACCTCGAAATGGGTGATGAGTTCCAGTTCCATGAAGATTTCACCATCATCCACGCGGATGGGGAAACGCACTGGGGGCGGCAGCAGGGTCTTCAATTCGGTGGCGCTGAGAGGCCGGATCAGTTGATCGCGCAACCGTTGTAGGCACTTGGCCAGCCGGTCCTCGAACACCGGCTTGAGCAGGTAGTCCACCGCGGCGAGTTCAAAGGCGCGGACCGCGTAGTTGGAATGGGCGGTCACGAAGACCACCGGCGGGCAGTTCGGGATTTCCGCCAGCACTTCCATGCCGTTGGGTCCGGGCATCTGGATGTCCAGGAAGATGACATCCAGTTCGTACGGCTGCTGCAGCCACTGGAGCAGGCCCAGGCCATCGCCCAGCTCACCTACAACCGTGCACTCAGCCTCCCTGAGCAGTCGCGACAGCCGTTCCCTGGCCAGAGGCTCATCATCGACCACCAGTGCGTTTAGACGTTTCATGCCCGTATTCTACTTGGATCGCCTCCAGCCGAATGCAGGCAAGCGTACCCTGGCCCGAGGGCCCGACGAGGAGGCTGGCCCGGTTGCCGAAATGCAATGCCAGCCGGGACCGCAGGTTCTTCACGCCGATGCCGTTGCCTTCCTCGCTGTCGACAAAGGGCATACCTGAATTCCAGACCTCCAGAAGGATCGCCCCATCCTGGTTGCGGGCCCGGATGATCAGGTCTCCACCCGGAATGCTGGGGGCAATGCCGTGCTTGATGGCATTTTCCACCAGGGGCTGGAGGAGCAGGGGCGGCACCTCGATGGTGTCCAGGCCCTCGTCCCACTCCCAGACCACCCGGAGCCGGTTTTCCAGCCGGATGGCCTCCAGGGCCAGGAAGTCGGAAATGATCTTGCGTTCCTCCCCCAGGGGCAGCCGCATGTACTCCGAGGCGCGCATGATGCGCCGCAGCAGGTCGGAGAGATGCCGAATGGCCCGCTCGGCAGCCTTGGGGCTCTTGTGGACGAGCTCTGCCAGTCCGTTGAGGGCGTTGAACAGCACGTGCGGATGGATCTGGCTCTGCAACAGGCGGTTCGTGGCCACCTGGGCTTCGGCCAAGGAGACCTGCAGGAGCTCATCAGAATGAGCCCGGGCCGCAACCAGTCCCCCCACGAGCATCATGGCTGGCCCCACCAGGGAGAGGTAAAGTTCCACAAATCTGCCCAGGTTGAATTTGATGCCAGCATGAACAAGCTGCCAGCCATCAATAACCGGA
>JBBRZL010000242.1:0-3156 GCA_038236735.1 Holophagales bacterium
GCCAGTTACAGCCCCTTCGTGCGCCTGGCCCTGGTGCGGCTGCAACCCCAGGCGCTCAGCGGCTGTGCGCTCTCGCCCGTGCAACACACCCAATACGCCCAGTTGCCGCCCACGCGCGAGCTGCATCTGTCGCGCGCCCCGCGCGCGCCGCGGCGCCGAGGTGGCGTTTCCTTGCAGGTATTTGGGCCTGCGCCCGAAATAGGGCCTGCGTCGGCACGGGGCGAGTTGACCGGACGCCTCGATCTACCCTCCGCCATCACCGACCACTTTGGCCCCCTCCTGGGCTATGACCGTGGCCACAACCGCATCGAGTTGGTGGTGCAACGCCAGGTCAGTGGCCTGGCCACCGACCTGGACTGGGAGGATGTGAGCAGCATCGTACCGCTGAGCGGCGAGGCCCAGCCGGGCCAATACGCCCCGGCTGCCCCGATCCGCGCCCTGGAAGTCGCCCCGGGCCTCGAGGACAGGGCCCCCGAGGCCGGCTTGCTGGCCGCTCCCGTTCTCAGCGCCCAGATCCCGAGCGACCTTTTCACGGGCGGACTGGAGAACCTGCACCGCCTGCGCAATGACCTCCTCTTCAGCGGCCTGCTCTCCGTGCCGGCCACGCCCGAGGGTCAACGCTGGCGGTTGATCGTGCGCGAATACGAGCGCCACTTCGGTGACTTCAACATCACCGACCACTCGCCCCTGGGCCGCGTCACCCGCCCGGGCATCGCCGAGCGGCTGGTCTTTGCGCGGGAATTCTACGTCTTGGGTTACCAACCGACAACGTAGGGTTGGGCGATCGAACTGGCTATTGAGCGGTCTACGGCACGGTTGCTAGCCAGCCTTTCGGCGGTTTCGACTCCCGCCACCACACAACGCAAGAAGCCCCGGTGGTGCGGGTCGGCAACACGCCGGTGGTGGGAGTCCCTCCGCATCACGCCTGCGGCGTGACGCTCCGACCGCGCGATCACCCGACCGCAGCGGCGCGCAGGGAGGATAAGACCGCATCACCGAAGGCGATGGCGGCCCCGAAGGGGCGAGGACCGGAGGTCCGAGTCAGTTGCTGGCACGCCGCTGATCCCCTTCGCCACCCCCCCTGGGCTGTCTCCGAGGGAGCCTACCTGCCCGCAGCGGCAATTCCACCACGCGAGAAGCCGCGATGGTGCGTATCGGCAGCCCGACGGTGGTGGGAGTCCCTCCGCATCACGCCTGCGGCGTGACGCTCCGGCCGCCGGACTGGCTGCGCACGGCGCTGATCCAATTCAACAGCCCCCCGGGCTGTCGAATTGGGCGCCTACCTGCGCGCCATTCCGGATTTCGACTCCCGCCCTTTCAAATCCACCATACAAAAGGGCCCCGTTCGGGGCCCTTTTGTATGGTGGAGGTGGTGGGAGTCGAACCCACGTCCAAGACATGCCGATTGGCGGTTCATCCACAGGCTTGGTCCGTTCTTGAAACCTTCCGGCGGGAAACGGACGAGCCGCTCGGAACGTTTGCCTCCAGGATTTCGGCGGCCGTCAGGGGGCGTCGCGGCAGCCTATCTGGTGCCTCCGTCCGGCAGGCCGAAGCCACCCTTTCGGAGGTTTAACGAGCTCGGTACCCAGAGATCCCGAGGACTCGCTCGGAGCCTAGGTTGCCCTAGGCAGCGAGAGCCAGTTCGAAGTTATCGTTGGCAGTTTGATGTGGGCGGATTGATAAGGGGGCCATCCGTCCAACCCCCGCCTGCACCGTACAACTGGATCACGACCTGTCGAAACCGGTCACCCCCAATGCTGTGGTGCCGCCTCCCGAAACCCCGCAAGGTTTCGCCTGAAGCGGAAATTGAGTATGCAGGTCCTCGTGCAGATGCACAAGGAGGCAGGCTACTTCCCCTGCTGCCGCCGCAGGGTGACGGACTCGCCGCCGATGCCCCAGTTGTCGGTGTCCACTTCGTCGATGACCACCACGGTGGTCTGGGGGTTCTTGCCGAGGACGTCCACGAGCAGCTGGGTGGTGCCCTTGATGAGGGCGGCCTTCTGCTCGGCGGTGACGCCATCGCGGGTGACGCGGATGTTGACGTAGGGCATGGGGCCTCCTCGGTGGGCCTCATCAGGATAGATGAAGGGCCTTCCGCTGCAGCACCGCCCGGCTGTCGCCAGCGGCGAAGCGCCAGGGCCGGGCCTGATCCTCGGGGGTGGCGAAGCCGATGCCCAGGCGGGGCCCCGCGAGGATCGTGATTGGCGGGGCGCCTGGTCGCAACTCCAGGCCGCCGGGGGCCAGCAGATCATGGCCGTCGAAGCGGCGGTCCAGGCCCAGGGCCTGGGCCACCTTGCCGGGGCCGGCACAGAGGCCTGGCGTGGCCTTTGTCGCCTTCCGACGCCGCAGCACCTCGTCGAGGCCAGCCACCACCTCGGCGCCCCGGATCAGCACGGCGGTGGCCTCGCCTTCGGGGCCCGTCACCACGTTCAGCATCCAGTGCATGCCATAGCAGAAATAGAGGTAGGCCCGGCCCGGCGGCCCCCACATGGGCGCGTTCCGGGGCGTGCGGCCGTGGCGGGCGTGGCTGGCGCTGTCCCTCGAACCGCCGTAGGCCTCTACCTCCGTGATGCGCAGCGTGACGCCGTCGCGCACCAGCAGGGCGCCCAGGAGGGCGCGGGCGGCGAGGTCCGGGGGGCCCTGGAGCTTCAGGGCGGCATTGATCGACATGCATCCCATGATGCCAGCGTCCCCCCAGGGCTCCGACGCGCGGGGCCACTGGGGGGACGGGTGGGCGGGCAGGTGCTACTTGGCGATGTGCTGGACGAAGCGCATAAGGTTGCAGGTGTAGCCGTACTCATTGTCGTACCAGGCCACCACTTTCACGAAGGTGCTGTCGAGCGCGATGCCGGCTTCGGCGTCGAAGACGGAGGGGCAGGTCTCGCCGCGGAAGTCCGTGGAGACGACCTTCTCGGTGGTGTAGCCCAGCACGCCCTTCATGGGGCCCTCGGAAGCGGCCTTCATGGCGGCGCAGATCTGCTCGTAGGTGGCTTCCTTGAGCAGCTCCACCGTGAGATCCACCACGGACACGTCCGAGGTGGGCACCCGGAAGGCCATGCCCGTGAGCTTCTTGTTCAGCTCGGGGATGACCTTGCCCACGGCCTTGGCGGCGCCGGTGGACGACGGGATGATGTTCTCCAGGATGCCGCGACCCCC
>JBBRZL010000243.1:0-3130 GCA_038236735.1 Holophagales bacterium
CGGCGCATCCGGAACTGCTGCTGCGCACGCACACCAGCCCCGTGCAGGTACGCACGCTCCTGCGCGTGGCGCCAGAGCTTGAGCAGCGCGGCGGCATCCGCTTCCTCGCCCCGGGCCGCGTCTACCGCAAGGACGAGATCGATCCCACCCACAGCCCCATGTTCCACCAGGTGGAGGGCATGCTCGTGGGCCGCGGCATCGGCATGCAGCACCTCAAGGGCACGCTGGAATACGCACTGCGGGCGCTCTTCGGGCCCCACACGGAGATCCGCCTGCGGCCCTCGTACTTCCCTTTCGTAGAGCCGGGTTGCGAGGTCGATGTGAGCTGCCCCCTCTGCGGCGCCCAGGGCTGCCGCGTCTGCAAGGGCTCGGGCTGGGTCGAGATCCTGGGCGCAGGCCTCATCCATCCGAACGTGCTCACCTACGCGGGCATCGACCCCGCGACCTGGTCCGGCTGGGCCTTCGGCATGGGCGTGGAGCGCATGGCCATGATGCTGAGCCAGACCCCGGACCTGCGGCTGTTCTTCGAGAATGATCAGCGCTTCCTCAAGGCCATGGGAGGGCTCGACTGATGTGGATCGAACGCAAGGCCCTGGCCGCTGAAATTCCGGCTGTCTCAGGACTCGCCACGCGCCAGCTCTGCGAGCTGCTGGCCGCCCTGGGTTTTCCCGTGGATGGCGTCGCCACCCGCGAAGGTTCTGAAGTGCTGGACGTGGACATTACCGCGAACCGCGGCGATGCCATGTCGCACCGGGGCCTGGCCCGGGAACTTGCGGCAAAGCTGCAGATGCCCCTGGCACCCATCGCAGTGGTCGCTTCCAGTGAAGGCGCGCCAGCCGTGGAAGTACGGCTGGAAAGCCCCGCTTGCCCCGTCTACAGCACGGCCGTGCTGGAACTTGGGTCGGGGGTCACGCCACCGGAGGCCCAGGCCCTGCTGCGGGCCCTGGAGTCCACCCCGAAGCTCCTGCCCGCCGTGGATGCCTCCAACGAGCTGCTGCACCGCTACGGCCACCCCAGCCATGCTTTCGACGCCGATCGCATCCAGGGTGCCGTCTCCATCCGTTGGGCCAAGGTCGGCGAAACGCTGATGACCCTCGACGGCATCACCCGGATCCTCAGTGCGCAGGATCTCGTCATCGCCGATGAGGCCGGCCCCATCGCCCTGGCGGGCGTCATGGGCGGCGACGGCACCAAAGTGACGGAAGCCACGCGCCGCGTGCTGCTGGAAAGCGCCTACTTCGACCCGAAGGCCGTGCGTGCCGCGGCCCGCCGCCACAGCCTGCACACGGACGCCTCGCATCGCTTCGGGCGCGGCGCGGATCCGGCCATGGCCCCCATCGCCCGGGACCTGCTGGTGCAACGGCTGCAGAGTTGGTGTGGCGCCAGACTGATCGCCACCTGGACCGTCGGCGCGGTACCGCCCGCGGCGGCCTCTGTCCTGTTGACGGCCACCCTCCTCGCCCGCGTGGCGGGTGAAACCCTGTCCCTGACAGAAGCAGCGGCTTCACTCCGCCGGCTGGGCTGCGGCGTGGAGATCCAGGGCGACCGTCTAATGGTGCTGCCGCCCAGTTGGCGCCACGATCTCACCATTCCCGAGGATCTGGCTGAGGAGGTCCTGCGGCTGCGAGGCTACGAGCACATTCCTTCGGTCCTGCCGGCCCTGGAGGGCCCGCCCGAACCGCTGTCCCCGACCTACCTGCAACGACAGTCCCTGGCCAGGCGTCTGGCCCACCTGGGTTTCTATCAGACCGTGACCTACGGGTTCATCAGCTCTGAGTTGGATCAGGCCTTCGCTGCCCAGAGCAATGCCCCCGAGGGACGCACTCTGGCGAACCCGTTGGGGCAGGAGTATTCGGTGCTGCGCGGGTCGCTCCTGCCGAGCCTCCGGACCGCCGCGGAACAGAACCTTAGGCAAGGAGCCAGGCAGGTCCGCCTCTTCGAACTGGCGCCCGTCTACGTCAGCAGTGCCCTGGGCCCTGTCGAGCAGTTCACCCTCGGCGTGGTCTGGGGTGGCGCCCTGGGTGGGGAGGACTACTTGAGCCCGGCGCGCTCTGTTCGGGAGGCGGATCTCAGCGGCGTGGCCCGGGATCTCGGGTGGGCGCGACTGCCCGAGGTGCGTCCCCTGGGCGAAGGGATCTTCGGCTTCGAGCTGCCCGTGGCGGAGCTGCTGCGGGCGGAAGCCCGGGTGATTCCCGCCTACCGGCCCTTCAGCCGCTTCCCGACCGTGGAACGGGACCTCTCGCTTCTGGTGGACCTGGACCAGTCCCATGAGGCCCTGGCGGCGGCCATGCGGGCGGCTCTGCCCGCGGACGCGCTCCAGGAGTTGCGCTGCGTGGACGTGTTCCGCCACAAGAACCTGGGAGAAGGCTGCCAGGCCTGGCTCATGCGGCTGCGCTTCCAGGCGGACCGCACCCTCGTGGGCGAGGAAGTGGACGCCTGGGTGGCGGCGGCCCTGGCCGCCGCGGAATCGCTCGGGGCGAAGCTCAGGGTTTAAGATGGGCCCAGGAGCATTTACATGGATCTTCTGAAGCAGCTCGAATCGAAAATGCAGGCTCTGGTCCAGCAGCGCAACCAGTTGAAGGAAGAGCTGGATGCCCTGCAGGCCTCTGGCGCGGCCGGGATCCAGGAGGCGCAGTCGCTCAAGGCCAGCCTGGCGGCAGCCTTGACCGAGAAGACCGCCCTGGAGCAGGACCGGGAGGCCGTGAAGGAGCAGGTGGCAGCCATTCTCCGGGCCATGGAGGCCCTGGGATGAGGCCACCGGTCCCGTTGCCGGGCACCCAGCCTGTCTCGGTGACGGTCCAGGGGCGGCCCCTCCAGGTCCAGACGGAGCACCCCGAGACCCTGGCCGCGGCGGTGGCGACCCTGGAGACCACCTTTCAGGACATGGACTCCCAATGCCAGCTAAGATGGGGGAGCGTCCCGAAGGGCCTCGACACTCCGTCCTGGTACCTCCTGGCCGCCCTGAACCTGGCGCACCGTGTGGTGCGTTTGGAACAGGAAGCCAACCAGCACACCCACAACCTGGAACAGACCCTCTCCAAGCTGTTGAACGATGTTCCGGACGAACCTTCCGCCCCCGTGCCACTCCTCGACGAGGACGGAGACTGATTTCCCTGCGAGGCCCGTGATC
>JBBRZL010000244.1:0-3103 GCA_038236735.1 Holophagales bacterium
CTGAAGGCCCTCAGTGGGCGCGATTGGCCCGTCCAGGAGTACCTCCTGGAGTCTCCCGATTTCCGGGAGTTCCTGGAACGCGCCGAGTCGTGGCTGCGCTGGTCTCTGCCCCTGGTCCAGCAGGAGGGGCGTGCCTACCATACTCTGGCCATTGGCTGCACCGGGGGCCAGCACCGCTCCGTGGCCCTGGTGGAGATGCTGGCGCAGCGGTTCAGGAACGACGTGGCGGCCCTGACCATCCGGCACCGGGAACTGGACAGTTAGTTTAGGCCTCCGTGAATACCACGCCCCGCTTGGCCAGATCAGCGCGGATGAAATCCCAGGCACCGGGGACCTGGCCCACGAATTCCGGGGGGCTGATGCCCTTGCGCGTGAACCCGCCCTTGGCCAGCAGACGCACAACCGCGGTGCAGGTGTAGCCGGTGGTGCGGGCCATGGAGGTGGTCCTGGTGGCGCGGTCATAGCGGTCGAGCAGGTTGAATTCCTTGCGCATCCGCTGGCCGCCCTTCTCGCCCTCGACGGTGACCCGCATGACGGTGAAATCCTCGTCGCCTTCCTGCATGAACCACAGGGGGAAGAGCAGGGCGGTGGTCAGGTCGAGGGGGCTGATTTCGACGCCCGCCACATTCCTTTTTTCCGTGGCGAAGAACCCCGATTCGCGCAGCATGCGCATCTTCTCGATGTGGCCCGGGTAGCGGAGCGTCTTCTCCTTCATGTCCGGCACTTGGGGGAAGGTCTTGATGATGCTGCGCAGGCCGTCGGTGTTGAAGGACTCCAAGGTGCCGAGGCCTTCGAAGTCGAGCAGTTCCGGTTCGGAGAGCGCGGGGAAGGTGACCACCTTCCCATCCTTCACGTAACGGGCCGGGCGGGTGTACTCCTCAATGACGTCGATGGGACTAAAGCCCGCCTTGTACTCGTAGGGCCAGGTGCGCACCACGGGCAGGCCGCCCACCAGGCACTCGAAGGAGGTGATGCGGTCCCACTGGCGCGAGAGGTCGCCCAGGATGACGTTGTGGCAGCCCGGCGCGATGCCGCAATCCACGATGGCCGTGAGGTTCTGGCGTTTTGCCAGTTCGTCCAGTTCGAAGCAGTCCTCATTGAAGAAGGAGATGTCCACCAGGGATTTCCCGGCCTCAAGCACCGCCTTGGTCGTCTGGAAACCCATAAAGCCCGGCACAGCGCCCAACACCAGATCTGCGTTGGCCACGGCCGCCTTCACGGCCTCCGGGTTCGCCAGATCGGCTACCAGGGTGGTGAGGCCGGCTGCCTGCATCTTGGCCAGGGCGGCTTCGGAGCGATCCGCCACGGTGACCTGGAAATCCGGAGCCAGATCCTTGGCCATGGCGCCACCGACGCGACCTGCTCCCAGAACGACGATGTGGGTCATGGCAAACTCCTTCAGGTGGTGGCGACGCGGGGTTTCACCGCGAGATAGACGGGCCAGCCCAGCGCGACCAGGAGCAGGCCCGGCCAGGAATAGCTGGGACGGTAGATGAAGAGGGCACCGACGATCGCGCTGGCGCCCAGAAGGTAGAGGGCTGGCACCACGGGGTAACCCCAGACCTTCACCGGACGCTCCAGATCTGGCTGGCGCCAACGCAGCAGGAAGACACCGCCCACGGTGAAGACGTAGAAGGCGATGGTCGGCAGCATGACGAAGTCCAGCAGCTGTCCATAGGTCCCCGTGAGGGTGAGCAGGCAGGTCCAGAGGGCCTGGATCCAGAGCCCGAAGGCCGGTACGCCGTGCAAGTTGAGCCTGGCGGCGCCTGGATAGAATAAGCCGTCCTGGGCCATGCGCTGGTAGACCCTGGCACCGGACAGGACCAGTCCGTTGAGGCAGCCGAACATGGAAATGAGGATGCTGCCGGCCATGATGAGGCCCCCGCCCGAGCCAAGCAGGGCCTGCAACGCGGCACTGCCGACGCGGTCTTGGGGTGCGTTGGCGATGCCCGTGGGTCCCAGCACTTTTAGGTAAGCGGCGTTTGCCAGAATGTAAAGGCCACAGACCAGGGTTGTGCCAATGAACAGAGAGTAGGGGATGGTCCGCCGGGGCTCCTTCACCTCGCCCGCGATGAAGGTGATGGCGTTCCATGCGTCCGCAGAGAACATGCTGCCGGTCTGCACCACCAGCAGGGCCGTGAGAAAGGGCAAGGCCGCGGCGCCGTCCAGAGGCACGAAGGGCGTCTGGAGCGCCGCCACCGGGGGCTTCAGCAGGAGGCCCAGGAGGATCAAGGCCGCGAGGCCGCCGATCTTGGCCACCGTGAAGAGATTCTGGATCCGGGCGCCCAGCTTCACGCCGTAGAGGTTCACGACGCTGAGCAACACCACCACGCCAATGGCCGAAAGGCGGGAGGGGGTAAGGCCCAGATGGTAGGGCCCCACGGCGATGGACTGCGTGACCTGCAGCAGCGGGACGTCCAGGTGCGGCCCAAGCCAGGCGGTGTCCGTGACCGCGGGAAAAAAGGTGCCGAGGTACTTGCCGAAGCCCACAGCCACCGCGGCGATGGTACCGCATTCGATGACCACGAAAAAAGTCCAGCCGTAGAGGAAGCCCGTGGCGGGGCCGTAGATTTCGCGCAGGTAGGTGTACTGGCCGCCCGCATGCGGGTAGATGCCCGCCAGTTCGCCATAGCTCAGCGCTGCGAAGAGGGTCAGGACCGCCGTGAGGCCCCAGGCCACCAGGAGGAAGCTGCCCGAATGCCCCGTGCGCACCATGTCGGCGGCAACGATGAACACACCAGAACCGATCATTGAGCCGGCGATGAGCATGGTGGCGGAAAAGAGTCCGACGTGCCGGCGATAACCAGGTGCGTCCATAGAGCCTCATGGGTGGATGAATCCACGCTATCACGGCATTCTGAATGAAGAGTTCCTAACGGGGCCCGACGATGCCGCGATGAAGCCAGCCGGGATGCACCGCAGATATCAGTTTGTCTCGGGTATCGCCCTAGGCGATACCGAGAAGGAAGGGCCCGCAGGGCAACGTGGTTCGTTGTTCAAGGGACCTGACGCCGCGGGGCGCCCGGCTGGCTTCATCCCTCCGGGCGGGGGGTGGCGGGGAGGCTCCGGCTCCGCGAGCTTGCGAGCGGGAGCCACGCGCAGC
>JBBRZL010000245.1:0-3060 GCA_038236735.1 Holophagales bacterium
GCATGCCCCGAGCCAGCCTGCGCCAGCGAAGCAGGGGGTCTCGATTCTCCCCTGGGAGAAGGACGGGGTGGAGTCCTACGGGCTGGTGAAGCTCGACCTCTTGGGTAACCGGTCTCTCGTGTCTTTCCGGTGGGCCTGCATGATTCGTAGATCGCGCTAAGCTAGCCTCAGGGACCTTGTTGGAGGAGGTCCCATGGGTCGCAGCGGAAACAAGCCATTGCCAGCGGAAGTGGATGAAGTCAGGGCACGGATCGAGCGGTGGCGGCACCAGCGAAAAGGTCTGGGGCCGATGCCGGGAAACCTCTGGTCCGAGGCGGCTGAACTGGCGCAGCGGTTCGGCATCAACGCCATTTGCCGCCACATGGGCCTGAACTATACCGCCTTGAAATCGCATTTGGATCCGGGTCAGAGCCCACGGCTCCAAGCATCGAAGCCGACATCGAAGTCGGCCTCGAAGGCGACATCGAAGACGGCATCCAAGGCGACACCGAAGCCGGTTCCGAAAGCGCCCATCTTCGTCGAACTTGGCGTTGACACCGCCCTCGGTGCGGCCCAGGCCGGACCCGTGCTGGAGGTAACCAGCCCCTCTGGAGTCCGAATCCTGCTCCACCTTCCCGCTGGAAATAGTGCAGACCTTGCCACCCTGATGACCGCCCTCCTCGCGTGCCATGGATGATCCAAATCAGCCCGCACATGCGGATCATGGTCGCGGTGGAGTCCGTGGATTTCCGTCGTGGCATTGATGGCCTGGCGCAGTTGTGCCGAGAGCGTCTCCAGGCCGATCCGTTCTCGGGGACGGTGTTCGTCTTTCGGAGCAAGGCCGCCACTTCCATTCGTCTAATCTGCCACGACACCCAGGGCTTCTGGATGTGTCAGAAGCGGCTCTCAAAAGGCCGGTTCCGTTGGTGGCCCACCAGCGCTGACAACGCCTCGGCCCCTCTCCTGGCCCATGAACTCCAGGTACTGCTCTACGCTGGAGACCCACGCGGAGCGAAGGTGCCTCCAGCCTGGCGGCAGATCGAAACATCGGCGTGAAGGTCGGGTGAGATGCGCCTGATGAAATCGTAAGTATTTGATTATATTCGCTTTTCTTACGCTTGTACTTCCCAGCCATTCCGGGCAGATTCGGAACCATGGGACGTTCAAAGCAGCGCCGAAAAACAGCAGCACCAAACCTGCGGGCCGATCTCCAGCGGCGGGAGATCTCGATTGAGGTCCTGCACGGACACCTGGACCGGACCCGTGAGGCGCTGGGCGAGGATGCCTACGAGGAACTCCGGACGGCGGTGGACACGCTGGCCTTCGTGAACCAGGAACTGGAGTCCAAGCGCACCTCCATTGATCGCCTGAGGTTTCTTATCTTTGGACCAAAGACGGAAACCACCGCCAGTATCTGCGGCAAGGACCCCGCCCCGAAGCCGACTGAGGCCACCCATGGGCAGCGGGCCGATGGCGGTGCAGGTCCGGCACGAGGGACCGGGGAGGAACAGATCGGACCTCCCTGCAAGCAGGGGGAGAAGGCCCCCGGCCATGGGCGCCATGCCGCCAAGGACTACACCGGTGCCAGGCGGGTGAAGGTGCCCCTGGCAGGGAATCCAACCGGGGAGCCCTGCCCAGAGTGCCCGAACGGCAAGGTCTACACCCAGAACGAACCCGCCACGCTGGTGCGCGTGAAGGGCGTGGCCCCCTTCGCGGCCACGGTCTACGAACTGGAGCGGCGGCGCTGCAACCTCTGCGGTGAGGTGTTCACGGCCCCTTCACCCGAAGGCGTCGGCACCGAGAAATACGATGAGACCGTGGCCGCCATGCTCGGCATGCTCCGCTACGGCGCGGGCCTACCCATGAACCGGATCGAGAAGCTCCAGGCGGGGTACGGGATTCCCCTGCCGGTCTCGACCCAGTGGGAGATCCTCCTGGAGGCCGCAGGACTGCTACTGCCCGCCCACGCGGAACTGATGCGGCAGGCCGCCCAGGGCGAGGTGCTGCACAACGACGACACGACCATGCGGGTCCTGAACCGGGACCCCCATGCCAAGGAAGGCCGCAAGGGGGTCTACACCACCGCCATCCTGTCCAAGTTGGGGCAGAACCGCATCGCCCTGTTCATTACTGGGAGCCACCATGCCGGGGAGAATCTGGAAGCCATCCTCCGGCACCGGGCGGTGGGCCTCGATGCACCCATCCAGATGTGTGATGCGTTAGCGGCCAACACTGTGGGAGAAGCCGGTGAACTGAACACCATCCTGGCCTACTGCCTGGCGCACGCCCGGAGGAAGTTCGTGGAGGTAGAGTCGCGGTTCCCGGCGGAGGTGCAGCACCTGCTGGAAGCCCTGAAGCGGGTCTACATGAACGATGCCCAGGCCAAGCGAGAGGGCATGGACTCCGAAACCAGGCTGGCCTTCCATCAGCAGGAAAGCGGCCCCGTCATGAAGGATCTGGAGACCTGGCTGCGGGACCAGATCGAGGAGAGCAAGGTGGAACCCAACTCAGGGCTGGGTCAGGCCATCACCTACACGCGGAAGCACTGGACGGAACTGACGCTGTTTCTGCGCCACCCCGGGGCTCCGATTGATAACAACCAATGTGAGATCGTGATCAAAAAGGCGATCATGCACCGCAAGAACTCCCTGTTCTACCGGTCCCAGCAGGGCGCCCGGGTTGGAGACGCCTTCATGAGCCTAATCCACTCAGCGGAATTGAACGGCGCCCAACCCTTTGACTACCTGGTGGCGCTGCTGAAAAATGCGGACGCCGTGGAGAAGGATCCCGGGCAGTGGCTGCCCTGGAATTATCAGCACCCCCAGAACATTCAGGCCGCCTGAGGGTATCTCCAAAAAGCTGAGCTTGGGTGCCGGAAACTCACGATCTTTTACCCCTCAGGGGTACGGGGTGGCCTTGCGCTGGCGACGAAGTATTCCCGCTGCGGTTGCGATGCCATTCCCTACTCCTATGCCGCTGCGCCGCGAGGCAATTCCAGTTTCGCACCGTGATGGGGAGCCGGCGGGAGTGCGCCGGTGCTCACCACGAAGACAGGGGCAGGCCAGGATTCATAGGCGGGCC
>JBBRZL010000246.1:0-2959 GCA_038236735.1 Holophagales bacterium
TGGGTGGCCTTGGTGACGGCGCCCCAGGCCACGTTGCCGAAGCCGGACACGGCGACCTTCTTGCCCTTCATGCTGTCGCCCTTGGTCTTCAGCGCTTCCTCGGCGAAATAGACCACGCCGTAGCCCGTGGCCTCGGGACGCACGAGGCTGCCGCCCCAGTACTGGCCCTTGCCGGTGAGCACACCGGTGAACTCATTGGCGAGCTTCTTGTACATTCCGAACATGTAGCCCACTTCCCGGCCGCCCACGCCGATGTCGCCTGCGGGCACGTCAGTATCAGGGCCGATGTGGCGCCAAAGTTCCATCATGAAGGCCTGGCAGAACCGCATGATCTCGGCATCAGATTTGCCGTTGGGATCGAAGGCCGAACCGCCCTTGCCGCCGCCCATGGGCAGGCCGGTGAGGCTGTTCTTGAAGATCTGTTCGAAGCCCAGGAACTTCAGGGTGTCGAGGGTGACGTTGGGGTGGAAGCGAATGCCGCCCTTGTAGGGCCCGATGGCGCTGTTGAACTGGACGCGGTAGCCGGTGTGGATGTGGATCTGGCCCTTGTCGTCCACCCAGGGCACGCGGAAGGAGATG
Organism: Holophagales bacterium; assembly: GCA_038236735.1. GTDB lineage: Bacteria > Acidobacteriota > Holophagae > Holophagales > Holophagaceae > Geothrix. Next base: position 580 of record JBBRZL010000246.1, read on the forward strand.
GCGCGCTCGGGCTCGACCAGCCGCTCGAGGATGGCGTGCTTCTTGTACTTCGGTTCCTTCTCGAGGACGGGAGCCAGGGAGTGCAGGATCTCGGTGGCGGCCTGGATGAACAGGCTCTCCCAGGGCGCCTTCTTCTTTAGGCCCTCTAGGACTTCGTTGACGTATTGGCTCATGGTTCCTCCAGGAAGGAGAGTGTCGGAAAGAATTGGGCGCGAGCCCCGGGCAGGATGGTCTGGAAAGGTGTGCCGAGATGCCCGTCCCAGGGCGGTGTCGGCGAGGTTCGAAGGCCGGAAACGGGACGACATGACTCTAGCCCCTGGGGCCGGACAGCGGGAGCTATAGGAATCAAGAGGTGATGGGAAGCACTAAAACACGGTCATTCTTGCGCATTCATGACCCTTGGGTTTACGGAATGTCAAAGCCCTTCTGCACCCGTCCTGGGCCGGTTTTCAGGGCTCAGGAAGTCTACCGCCTGGGCAACCCAGGTACTTTCGCCTGCCCCACCAGCCGGTAGAGGCGGGGCAGGTGCGTGAGGGTCCGGGGTTCCCGGGCCAGGCCCTTCCAGGGCGTCGCCTTCGCATCGCGCGCGAGCACCACGGCGATGGTCTTCTTCACTTCGACGACGAGGATCTGGTGCTGCCCGTGTTTGGCATCTCTCAGGATCCAAACCTGGCCAGGCTGGATCACGCGTTCCTCAGCGGGCAACCCCTTCCAGGTGGCGAGCTCCCTGGCCTCGCGCCCCTGGGCCTTTTCGACCGCATGGGCCTTCTGTGCTGCCACCCGGCTGCGCCGTTTGTCGAGCGCCTGCTGGGCCTCGTCGCGCACCTTCTGCTGGGCCTGGCGATGCTGTTCGCGGAAGGGTTCCTCCGCCCACTTCTGCGCGGCGCCCGGGGTGCGGAAGGGGCCCTTGATGCCTTCCACATCCTGGCGGGAGGCCCACCAGCCCTTCCTGCCCTTCCAGTAGGCGGCTTTGCGACCCCACTGGAAAATGTCGACGCCGGCCTGAAGCCACTGAGCCATAAAGGGTGCTTTCGCCATGGGGTACTCCGATGCGCCGGGATCGGATCATTGTCCGCTGGCAGCCGGGTCGGAGTCGAGATGACCCGATCAGTTCCCCTCCCGGTAAGAGAGCGTCACGACGGTCTGGCCGCGGTTGCTGTGGATGGCGGCCACGACATGGCGCCGGCTGGGCTTCTGGTCGCCGATCACCATGCCCCCATCCGGAGTGTGGACGGTGCCCACGGTGAAGCCGTCGGCCTTGAGGGCCTTCTCGAAGGCCTCGAACACCTGGGCGGGTGAATCGGTGGTCCTCTGCACGATCGTGCCGCTGGCCCCCGACTTGCTGGTGACGCTCGCCACGCCCTCCACGGGGGTGCCTGGATAGGTGGGCAGCCAGGCGGGTGCCTGGTCTGCGGTGGCTGCCCCGAAGCTGGCCTTGCCTTCGGGGCCCTCGACCTGCACCGTGCCCGAGCCGCCATCCAACGCGTTGATGCGGATTTCCTTCCCCTTGCCGTCCTTGAAGGCAAAACGCCCCTCCTTGACCCGGTTGGCATCCATGGTCACAGTTTCCCCGGTCTTCTTGTCCCGCATGGTGATGGTGCCCCTGGTGTAATCCGTCGACACCACCTCCAACTCGGGGTTGGCCCGGACGATCAGCTCCGCAGCGGCCACCGCCGGGTTGCGTTGCAGGTTCCCCACCTTCTGCTTTACCCAGAAAAAGAACACGGCGAAGCCGATGAAGACCAGCAGCACCAGGCCCCCGCACCCGCCGAGCACCCAGAGCAGCACCTTGTTGGTCTTTTTGGGCACTTGAGGCTGGCTGCTGCCGGGCTGCGGCGCTCCTGACACGCCTCGCACGGGCGGGGGGATGTCGCGGGGCACCAGGGCCGCCAGCTCCGGGGAAGCCTGGATGGTGGACCAGGCCGCCAGGCCGTCGTGCCAGATGTGGTCGGACGGCTGCAGCACGCCCGAGCTGATCAACTGCCGCAGCTGCTCCTCGGGAATGGGCCCCAGGGTTGTCCCGTTTTGGATGTAATGCCAGAGCACGCTCATGCCGTTTCCTTTCTGGATCTGGAGGTGATCCGGCGGTGCCCGATCACCTGCCTGGGCTCAATGTGAGGCCACCCTTTCTGGTTGGGGAGGCAATGGGTGGGAAGGCCCGCCCAAGCATAGCCCACTCTATGCCGTTGAGATTTGCTCTGACCGACCGGGGTGTATCTAGGCTGGTTTACCGAATAGATGGAGGTTCTGTTGCAAGACTCTGGCGCGGCAACGAGGGTTTTCGTGATCAATGCTGAATCCATCCATCTTGGCGTGACGCTTGTTTAGATTGATCGGCAAACCTGGGGTTTCTATTGGATCGACATTTTAAAATTAATAA
>JBBRZL010000247.1:0-2803 GCA_038236735.1 Holophagales bacterium
CTGCCCATGACCCAGGAGCAGATCCCCCTCAACGGCTGGGCCATGGAGTGCCGCGTGTACGCTGAGGATCCAGACAAGAACTTCATGCCGAGCCCCGGCCGGATCACCTTCCTGCGCACGCCCAGCGGTCGCAATGTCCGCGACGACAGCGGTGTCTATGAAGGCGCCGAGGTGCCCATGTTCTACGACCCCATGATCAGCAAGCTGAGCACCTGGGGGCCGACGCGGCTGGAGGCCATCGAGCGCATGCGCGCGGCCCTGGCTGAGTACCGCATTGGTGGCATCCGGCACAACATCGCCTTTCATGAAGCACTCATGGAACACGGGCCATTCCGTGAGGGCGCCCTTCACACGGGCATGCTCGACCAGCCCTTCTGGAAGCGGAAGGAACAGGGGCCCGACCTGAAATACGCTGTGGCCGCGGCTCTCCTTCACGAACTCGAAACCGAGCAGCGCCGGGCCACCCAGCCCGCCGCCAGCGGCGAAGGAAAGCCCGACACCTGGAAACAATGGGGCCGATTCAACCGATTGTAGGGAGCTCTTAGATGAAACGTACGCTCTTGCTCGGCAAGGAAGCCAAGGACGTGGAACTCCTGCACCAGGATGGCGTGACGACCCTGGTCTGGGAGGGGCAGAGCCATCCCATCGATATCCTCGAAATGGAGCCCGGGTGCTACTCGATCCTCATGGAAGGCCGCTCAGTCGAGGTCCGCCTGGATGCTGTCAAATCACCCGATCCAGAGGCTCATGGCTACCGCGCCATGTTGTACGATGGGGCCTATGAATTTGCCCTGGTGGATCCCCGCCGGGCTCTGCTGACTGGCGGCGGTGGCGCCGGTTCCGGCGGTGGCACCCTGGCCTCACCCATGCCCGGCAAGATCGTGAAGCTGCTGGTGCAGGTCGGCGACACCGTTCAGGAAGGCCAAACCCTCCTCGTCATGGAAGCTATGAAAATGCAGAACGAACTGAAGACCACCATCACCGGGACCATCAAGACCGTGCACATCCAAGAGGGCGCCACAGTCGAAACGGGAACGGTACTCATTACCGTGGTGGCGCCCGATGCCTGATTTTGAGGCTTCGCGTATCGCCGCAGGCGATACCGAAAGAATGCAGAACGACCTGAAGACCACCATCACCGGGACCATCAAGACCGTGCACATCCAAGAGGGCGCCACAGTCGAAACGGGAACGGTACTCATTACCGTGGTGGCGCTCGATGCCTGATTTTGAGGCTTCGCGTATCGCCGCAGGCGAAATTGTTTGGATAACATCGAATAATTACCAGACAACACCAGCTGATAGAAGCTCTTATGGATGACAGCCTCGAGCAGATCCATTACGCTTGGGTTGCGACCGCCCTGTTCACCGAGACTTTGTAACTTTACGAATCTCGCGGAACGGGCTCGTGTATTTCCTGAAGGGGACTTTGTGAAAAGAACCCTACTGTTTATGCTCGCAGGGACCGCCCTGACCCTTTCCGCACAGCAAGGAACGGCGTGGGTCATGGGCCACGTCGGACAGACCGTTTTCGATGCCGAGCCCGTGTTCAAGGACAAGTTGCACTATGGCCTGAGCGTGGGCCATTGGTACGCCGACACCTGGGGCCTGGACCTTCGCGCTCTTCGAACGGGCCTGGATCTGGACAAGAACCCCTTGGCCCTCCCTTCGGGGAAGGAGACCCACCTGCTGGCCTCGGGCCTGCTCAACCTCCGCCCCGGCGCCGAGAACTGGTATCCATATCTCGCCCTCGGCTTCGGAGGCACCAACATGGGTACTCCCCATTCAAGGAAAGCCGAAAGCACGACTCGCTTCAATTACCACGCTGGGCTGGGTCTGATGGGCAAGCCTGCTGACAAGTTCATGCTGGAATTGAGTGTCAAGGCCATCTCCGTCGAGATGCCCTCGTCGCGTACTGAACTCCTGGCCACTCTCGGTCTGGGTTACACCTGGGGTGGTGGCAAGAAGGCCATTCCCGCTCCCGTTCCTGCGCCCGTGCCCGAACCGGCTCCGGCGCCCGCCCCCGCCCCGGAACGCGTGGTTCCTCCCCCCCCGCCACCGCCTGCTCCCGTGCCGGTGGTGGTAGTCGCACCGCCGCCCCCACCCCCGGCCAAGATCGTGCTGGACGAAGCCACGCTCCACTTCGCCAATGGTAAGGCCGTGCTTTCCCCAGAAGGCACAGTTGCCATCCAGAAAGTGGCCAAGGGTCTCATGGCCTATTCGGGCAGCTACTCCCTCGAGGTGGGTGGCCATACCTCCTCTGCGGGTACCAGGGCGTTCAACACGATTCTGGCCAAGCGCCGCGCGGAAGCGGTGGCGAAGGTTCTGATCGACTCCGGCATTCCCGCCACCAAGATCACCTCGGTGGGTTACGGTCCTGACAAACCCATCGCCGACAACGCCACCCAGGAGGGTGCGGCAAAGAACCGCCGCGTGGAGATTGATGTGAAGGTCAACGAGAACAAAGCCGTAGTCCGCGAGCATGAGACGGGCCTGGTGGAAGTAGCCATACTTGCGCCAGCGCCCAAGAAGCCCGCGAAGAAGCTCTCAAAGAAGGCCACCAAGTAGACTCGACCTTTTGTGTGGCGGGGCTCGCGCCCCCGCCGCATACTTCCGCATCTGGAGGAAAGTCATGTCCATGAAAGACGAGTTCAAGGCCTTCGTCATGAAGGGCAATGTCATCGACTTGGCCGTGGCCGTGGTCGTGGGCGGCGCCTTCGGCAAGATCATCACCGCCTTTGTGGATGGCATCGTGATGCCCCTGGTGACCTATGTGCTGCCCGCGAATATCAAGTGGGAGGAA
>JBBRZL010000248.1:0-2677 GCA_038236735.1 Holophagales bacterium
GCGTTGTCCGACTTCTTCAGCAATTCCGTCCGCCGTTCCATCACGCTGTAGGGCGCCCAGGACTTCGGATACACGATGTCGGCCCCGGCAAAGGCCTCGTCCATGCTGTTCGACACACTGAACTTCCCGCCGGTCTGCTTGGCCTGCTTGCCCGCCAGCGCCACCACCTCCGGAATCAGGTCATAGCCCTTGGGATGCGCCAGCCGCACGTCCATGCCGAAGCGCGTCATGAGCCCGATGATGCCCTGGGGCACGGAGAGCGGCTTGCCGTAGCTGGGGCTGTAGGCCCAGGTCATGGCCAGCTTCTTTCCCTTCAGCGCCTCCAGGCTGCCGAAATGCTCCTTCAGCCAGGCCAGGTCGGCCAATGACTGGGTCGGGTGGTCCACGTCGCACTGCAGGTTCACGATGCTGGGCCGCCGGTGCAGCACGCCGTGCTTGGCGCCGTCCGTGAGGGCGTCGCCCACTTCCTGCATGTAGGTGTGCCCTTCGCCCAGGAACATGTCATCCCGGATGCCGATGACCTCGGTCAGGAAGCTGATCATGTTGGCCGTCTCGCGCACGGTCTCGCCGTGGGCCACCTGGCTCTTCTGCTCATCCAGATCCGCCAGCCCCAGGCCCAGGGCGTTCGCCGCGCTGGCAAAGCTGAACCGCGTGCGCGTGCTGTTGTCCCGGAAGATCGAGATCGCCAGGCCCGTGTCGAAACTGCGGAAGGACTTCCCCTGCTTGTGCAGGGTCTTGAAGGTGTCCGCCAGCGTGATGATCGCCCTCAGCTCTTCCTCCGGATGCTCCCAGGTCAGCAGGAAATCCTGCTCGAAGAGATTGGTCTTCAGGGCCTTGAAGGCCTTCAGATTGGCGGCGAGGGTGGGCATGGTGGCTCCTGGGAAAACAGATCGTGAAATGAAGTTGGGGACAGGTGGGCGAGCAGGCTTCGCTTGGGTATGCCTTCCGCTTGAAGGCGATCCCCGGAACCGGGGGTTTGATTACCGGCATCTCAAGAAAGAATCTAATGACCCGAGGGCTAAGGCGCAATAAAATTTTTACTGTGATGTAAAAAATTTTATCCTTGTCTCATTCATTCAAAACACTCGAAAGGATTCTATGTTGTGAGATAAGGGGCGATTCTGGGTGCCGGAGACGGGGGGGAGCATGCTTGAGATAGTGTGTGAAAATTTTTTACCTCAGAAAAAAATTATTGACCTATTTGTCGAAATTCCTAGAATAGAAGCAATCTTGACCCGCTGCTCATCATAGAAACCGGGTCCAGGGAGAATGAGGCGGACCCGATGGCTACTGCCAAACTCACGATCGGCATGCCGGGGAAGTCGGATCCCTGAAGGAAGGGTTCGGCCGGGGTTTCGGGGCAACTGAAACCCATGCCCGGGCCCGGTTGGCGTCAAATGGGTACCGGTGCAGGGCAAGACAGTCGCCAGGAACGGAGAGGGAGCCATGGAATTCACACTCAACGGTCAGCTGACAGGCTTTGAGTTGGACCCCGAGATGGAGGTCCTGGCCTACCTGCGGGAAGTGGCTGGGCTCATCAGCCCCAAGGACGGGTGTTCCGGCGAGGGCGTCTGTGGCTGCTGCACGGTGCTGGTGGACGGCGCTTCGCGCCTGAGTTGCCGGATGAAGATGAAGGAACTCGCGGGCAAGTCCCTGATCACGGCCGAGGGCCTGTCGGCACGGGAGCGGGATGCTTTCGCAGATGCCTTCGTGGTCAAGGGGGGCGTGCAGTGCGGCTTCTGCACCCCGGGCATCGTCATGAAGGCCAAGGCGATGCTGGACCGGAACCCGAACCCCACCCGGGACGAGATTGCCGGCGGACTCTCCGGGAACATCTGCCGGTGCACCGGCTACAAGAAGGTCATCGACTCCATCGAGTGCGCCGCCGAGGCGCTTCGTGAAAACAAGCCGGTGGCGATGCCCAAGGGCACCGGCAAGGTTGGAACCCGCCACGGGAAGTACACGGGCCGGGAGGCGGTGCTGGGCGACCGGGTCTTCGTGGGCGACATGAAGGAACCCGACATGGTCCACGGGGCCCTGCGCTTCACGGACCACCCGCGGGCCAAGGTGCTCCGGATTGACGTCTCCGAGGCCCTGGCGGTGCCTGGAGTGGTCAAGGTACTCACAGCGAAGGACGTGCCCGCCCAGCGCCACATGGGCTCCATCACCATGGATTGGCCCGTGCTGGTGGCCGAGGGCGAGACCACCTGCTTCATCGGCGATGTGCTGGCCACCGTGGCGGCCGAGACCGAGGCCATCGCGCGCCATGCCGCGGCATTGGTGAAGGTGGAGTACGAGGTGCTGGCTCCCGTCACGGATCTTTTTGAAGCCCTGAAGCCGGAAGCGGCCCAGGTCCACCCGATGTTCAAGGGCAACGTCCTCCATCGCGCCGCGGTGAAGGTGGGTGATGCCGAGGCGGCTCTGGCGGGCTCGGCCCACATCACCCGCAACCGCTTCACCACCCAGCGGGTCGAGCACGCCTTCCTGGAGCCCGAGGCCACCCTGGCATTGCCTTGGCAGAAAGAGGGCCAGCCCGGCGTGAAGGTCTACAGCTGTTCTCAGGGCGTCTACGAAGACCGCCACCAGCTGGCGCAGATGTTGGGGCTTCCCAAGGCCCTGGTGAACGTGGTCCAGGTCCAGAACGGCGGCGGCTTCGGCGGCAAGGAGGACATCACCA
>JBBRZL010000249.1:0-2140 GCA_038236735.1 Holophagales bacterium
GTTCTCCACCAGTCTAGGCCCGAAGCGCCGGTCTGACCCCGAGTTCGACTGGCATTGGTTTGAGGCCTATTCTCGGCCAAGTCTCGTGGAGAGGGCACGCCAGCTTATACGCGACGCCATCATGCGATCGCCAATCCGGTCTGAAGTTCCATACGCATTTTGAGCGTGGATGTAGTCGTGGTGCGAGTTTGTAATCATTTGCTGTTGCACAATGTAGGCACTAAAAAAGCTTGACAAGGGCTCCTCTGGGCCGATATTGGGTGTATGCCCATCAAAGGTCTAGCTGTTCATGTGGTGACCACGAAGAGGAAGGTGGGGGACAAAGTCTACTGCAACCATCTTTTGCGGCATTCCTATCGCGAGGGGAACCAGGTCAAGTCGCGGACGGTGGCCAATCTCTCGTCGCTTCCTGACCACCTCATTGAGGTTCTGCGGTTGGGATTGAAGGGTGAGGCAGTGGGCCCTGCCGCAGGGCACATGGAACTGGCTGAGGCGCGCCCCCATGGCCATGTAGCGGCCGTGGTTGGGACGATGCGGGAGTTGGGATTCGACCGCCTGTTCGCCACGCGAAAGAGCCGGGAGAAGGATCTGGCGATGGCGCTGGTGGCGGGGCGAGTCCTTCATGCAGGAAGCAAGCTGTCCTTGTCTGGGCTACTGGCAGAAGGAACACGGTCCTCGTCGCTGGGGCAGGTGCTGGGTGTGGAGGGGGCCGATGAGAATGAACTTTATGCGGCCATGGACTGGCTGGTGGCGCGACAGGGAAAGATCGAGGACGCCCTGGCCAAAAAGCATCTGACGAACGGCTGTCTGGTTCTCTATGACGTGTCCTCCTCCTACATGGAAGGGAAGCACTGCCCGCTGGCACGGTTTGGGTATTCGAGGGATCACCGGAAGGACCGGATGCAGATCACCTATGGCCTGCTCTGCAACGCAGAAGGGTGTCCTGTCGCAGTGGAGGTATTCGAGGGGAACACCAATGACCACCAGACCGTGGCAAGCCAGGTTCAGAAGCTGAAGGACCGCTTCGGACTGGATCATGTGGTGCTGGTGGGCGACCGGGGGATGGTCTCGGAGACGACCATTCGGCAGGAGTTGGAGCCCCTGGGGCTGGACTGGGTAACAGCGTTGAAGGAGGCGAGCGTCCGAAAGCTGGCCGAGGCGCGGGTCATCACGCCCAGCCTATTCGACACAGATCGCATGGCGGAGATCCAGCACCCGGATTTCCCTGGAGAGCGACTGATTGCCTGCTTCAACCCCTACACCAAAGAGCGCAGTCAGCATCGGCGGGAAGATCTGCTCCAGACCACAGAGCAACTGCTGATCAAGGTCTACGATGCAACGATGAGGCCCCGCAGGCCCCTGCGTGGTGCGGGTGAGATTGGAATGGCGGCGGGGAAGGCTCTGGCGAAGACGGGCATGGGGAAGTATTTCCGAGTCCTGATCCAGGAGGACAGATTGATCTGGCATCGGCGCGTGGGCGTGATCGCGCAGGAAGCGGCGCTGGATGGAATCTATGTGATCCGCACCAAGGTGCCGGCGGAGCGGATGAACGCCGAGCAGACCAAGGCCGCCTACCAGTCGCTCTCCAAGGTCGAGCGGGCCTTCCGCAGCCTCAAGGATGTGGATCTCCAGATCAGGCCCATCCATCACCGGCTCGAAGGGCGGGTTCGAGCCCACGTCTTTCTCTGCATGCTGGCCTATCACGTGGAGTGGCACCTGCGCCAAGCCTGGGAGCCACTCCTCTGGGCTGAGAAAGCCACTAAAGCGCATGGCGGTAAGAAGGCCACAGGCTTGAACGACGAGGGAATGAGGGTGATGCGTTACCGCGACCTTCTGCGCGAACTCGCTGCCTATACCCGGAACACCCTACGCTTCAGCCAAGCCGAGAAGGCCACACTGACCCTTTACCCGACACCCAGCCGGACCCAGCAGAAGGCTTTTGACCTTCTGCGTCTCAACCCCGCCATGTAGTCATAATTCGAGCACCCCTTCTCCCGCCAAAGCCAAGCAGGACATGGGGTTTCTCGCTGGATTCATATGGAACTTCAGTCCTGACAGCTGAGAGGCGATAGCTGATAGCAATAGGTATGCTCGCACCCGTTTCCGACCAGACCATCTACGACATCTCCCACGTCATCCA
>JBBRZL010000250.1:0-2127 GCA_038236735.1 Holophagales bacterium
AAGGTGAAGGCCAAGAAGGACGGCGATCAGAAGGACAGCACCATCCAGGCGAACGCCCTGCGCGGCATCTTCAAGCAGATGGATCCCGAGGCGGCGGCCAGTTCGCTGCCCGCCCTCAACCTCGAGGGCTCCAAGACCCTGGCCGACCTCCTCGCCAAGGCCAACCCGCTCCACGTCACCAATGACGAGGCGGTGCTCGCGACGACTTACGGGAACCTCGCCGAGAAGATCATTTCCGGCCGGGACAAGCTGCCCTCGGGCCTCTACCAGTCCTTCGGCGAACTGCCCAAGGACGTGCCCGCGGCGGTGAATGACACGGTCCAGAAGAGCTATCGGTTGGGCGCCGTGGGCATCCGCAAGAACGAGAGCTTTTCGCCGAGCATCTCCGGCGAGTGGACGAGCAAGACCCTCACTGCGGTGGGCCTCGCCATGCTGGCCATCCTGGTCTACGTGGTGTTCCGTTTCACGGCCAGCTTCGCGGTGGGCGGCATCATCTCCCTTGTCCATGACCTGCTCATGGCGCTGGGGCTCTTCGCGGCCTTCGGCTACGAGTTCAACGTGCCCGTGGTGGCCAGCTTCCTCACCCTGATGGGCTACTCCATGGCCGACACCATCGTGGTGTTCGACCGGATCCGCGAGAACAGCCACCGCCCCGAGTACCGGCGGGTGTCGATCACCAAGCTGGTGAACGACTCCATCAACCAGACCCTGGGCCGGACGATCCTGACCTCCATGTCGGTGCTGTTCGTCAGCATCTGTCTTTGGCAGTTTGGCGGTCCCGCATTGAAGGACCTGGCCTTCCCCCTGGTCATCGGCGTCATCACCGGCACCTATTCGTCCATCTACATCGCCAGCCCCGTGGTGGTTTATTGGGACCAGTGGTTCGGCGGCAAGGACAAGCTCAAGCAGCATGCGTAGGGTTTTACTGGCGAATCGATGGGAAGCGGCCCGGTTGGGCCGCTTCTTTTTTAATGACAGCGGATTCGGTACACCATGGATACGGCGGATGCTGAGGGACACGTCACGGCGCTTTCGGCAATCCCGAAAGATCAAAGAATTAGGAACCACCGATGCACACCGATGCACTCCGATAAAAGAATGAGAACTGAAGACAACACTGCGACCTGAATGCAGCTTTCTGTTCCTGAAATCTCGGTAGCGATTTGGCTTTCCCTCAGCCTTCCCAGCTCACCCAGCCGGCCCTTCCGGGAATCTCTCGCCGCGTGATCTCTTTGGCAGGCGGGTTGGCGGCCAACAGCTCGGGGAGCCAGTCGGCGTGGGTGCGGGCCTGGATGCCGCGCTCGCGCAGGCCGCCCAGGAAGGCGTCGAAGGTCTCGAAGAGGGCGCCGCCCTCGACCTCGGTGTGCAGAGCGTAGACGTTCAGGGCATCCTCACGCACCAGGCCCCAGATTTCCTGGTTCACCTGGTTTGGAGTACGGCCGTCCAGGCCCAGCAGCTCGTCCAGGGTGGGCAGGGTCGTTGGGATCTGCAGGGTCTTCTGGGGCTGGCCCTCCACGATGGGATAGAAGGGGGCGAAGCCTCGGCAGTCGCCGGCATAGGCGAGGGAGTAGGTCTCCTGCAGCTCCAGTGTGGTGTTGTTGCAGCGCCAGGCGGGGCTCACAGCTCCCAGGGGCTTCTCGCCAAACACGGCGCCAAAAGCCTCATGGGCATTCGCATACCAATCGGAGAGCCAGCGCCGGGACTTGCGGTCAAGCAGGTCGTGATACTGCACGTGATCCCAGCCGTGAATGCCCACCTCGTGGCCCGCGGCCTTGGCGGCGCGCATCTGGGCAGCGGCCTGCTTCCAGATGATGGGCGCCGGCAGGAGCACGCCATACATCATGGTTTTCAGGCCGTAAAGCTTCGGGCCGTTGGTGCGGCGCATCTTGGCCAGGAAACCCTTGCGGAAGATGCGGCGGATTGCCTTGCCGCTGTTGTCCGGGCCGAAGCTGAAGTAGAAACTGGCCTGCATCCGGTGCTTGTCCAGCAGCCGCAGCAGGGTGGGAATGCCCGTGAGGGAGCCTTCCAGGGTATCGACGTCGACGCGGAGGGAAATGGAGGTCACGGTCAGCCTTTCGCTGTTCCATTCCACCCGCGAATACGGGGCAGGGCAAGGTGTCCCGTATA
>JBBRZL010000251.1:0-1938 GCA_038236735.1 Holophagales bacterium
GCAAGATGCGCACCGATGCTGTATCTGTGCGAGCCTAGCTATTCATGCTGATTCACAGAAGGCCCAGCCTCTTTTCTCTCACGGCGGGAACAGGGGTTCGATTCCCCTTGGGACTACCAGCAGCGGCCCGGCGCAAGCCGGGCCTTCTACTGTCCCAAGGGGAATCGAACAGAGCGTCACCTCGCAGGCGCAGCCGGAGAGGTGACGCGGAGGGATTCCCATTGGGACGGCATGCCAGCCCGCCCCAAGTCGGGCCTTCTACATGCTGTTCCCGCTGTGAGAGGGCGGTGACAGCAATGGCGCGCAGGTAAGGCCAGACGCGGACAGCCCGAGGGGCTGTTCGCGCCGGTCCGCCGCAGGCGGAGGCCCGTGCGCTGCTGGCGTGCGGCCGGAGCGTCGTCGCTGAGACGCAACCTCGGAGGTGACGTGCTGGTTCTTGCGTATTCACTGAATGGAACCATCTTTGAGTCACCATCTCGGAGGAACCCCGTGAGTGAGACCACACCAGCCCCGGTTGGCGGTGACGTGCCCGGAGGATCGCCTCATCCAGCGCCTACCAATCCAGTTCCCCCGCCGCCGCCTGATCCCTCCACCTGGAGTAAGGCCAAGCAGCGGAAATTTGTCTTCTGGTGGCAGGTTGGAGTGACCCTGTTCTTGTGGCTGCTGGCCTATGTCTATGCCCGCCAAGGGGCAACGGCCTCGGCAGCTTTCACGGTGGGAGGAATTCACACCGGGGTGCTGTGGTACGGGGCCTTGGGCGCGGTAACCATCTCCCTCGCAGGCGTGGTGGAACACGATGGCGACGACTGGGAATCGAGGTTCTTTTTGTGGCACCTGTCCCGCCCGCTGGTAGGGGCTTCGTTCGCGCTCGTCTCGGTGCTCATCTTCAAGGCCGGCATTGCCAGCGTCGGCTCCGGCGTGGCGCCAAGCGGCACTCCGTACATCTACTTCCTCATCGCCTTCCTGGTGGGCTTCAGGGAAAGCACCTTCCGGTCCCTGGTGAAGAAATTGGTGGACGTGGTCATGGGCCCAGGTGAGTCAGACACCTTGAAGGCGCCCACGATCAGCAAACTCGACCCGCCGTCAGGGAAGGCCGCTGGAGGGGATTCGATCCACGTCCAGGGAGACGGTTTCGACGGGTCCGCAAAGGTCATGTTCGGGAAGACCGAAGCCAAAATCGAGCAGGTCTCCGGCACTCTTATCACCGTCACGCTGCCGCAGGGCGCCGCCGGGGACGTCCCGGTGACCGTGTCGACCAGGGGTGGTTCCTGCTCGCGCACCTTCACCTACACCTAGGCCAAGTCGCCTTTCCGACAGAATTGTCTTGGATTTCAATAATCGATCCCAGGGCGGGGCGTCGAAGCCCAGCTCTCCCCCGGCCACCAGGACCTTGCCATTGGCCAGCAGCGTGGCGGCAGGCAGTCGCCAGCGGGTCGGACGCACCCTTGGTGGCTCGGCCCCGACCACCGCCATCAAGGAGGGGCTGGTCAATTCGCGCCGAGTGGTCGCAGACTGCAGGCAATCCAAGCCAACAGAGCCAGAAGCCAAAGGATCCGCCATGGGGTTCCTCAAGTTCAGCGATCAATTCAGGGTCGGCCATTTCCTGCTGGACCAACAACATGAAGAGCTCTTTGCCCTGTTGAGCCAGCTGCATGAAGTGGTCTCCCAGAAGCCGAGCCCGGCGGAACTCCAGAACGCGATGACGCCCCTGCATTTCGCCATCCTCAACCACTTCCAGACCGAGGAGACCCTCATGAGGAACAACCTCTACCCGGGCTATCTGGATCACAAGCGGATCCACGATGACGTGGTCTCAAGGCTGAACGATGCGGAATCCCAGCTGAAGCGGAGCGATCCGGCCCTGCCCCTGTCGGTGGCGAACTTCCTCAAGGACTGGTTGAAGCACCACATCTCTCAAGAGGACCGGCTCATCGTGGC